>NZ_KV826611.1:0-123750 GCF_001835975.1 Staphylococcus sp. HMSC034G07 | reverse complement strand
GCTCCTTAGCGCCGATGGTAGTCGGACTTACGTTTCGCAAGAGTAGGACGTTGCCAGGCAATCAAGACCCGAAAGGGTCTTTTTTTACGTAAAAGGAGCTTAACTTCCCAGTTCGAAGAACTGTAAACTGACAAAAGAAAGCGTTTGAAGCTGACGAAGTAAACGAAAGACGAAGCGAGCTTACAAGCGGTAAGTGAGTGAGGAAAGCGTGAAACTGAGGAAAGATGCGAGCGCTTGCCTAAAGTCAGAAAAGGTCCTTAGCGCCGAAGGTAGCTGACTTACGTTCCGCAAGAGTAGGTAAAGAGGAATACATGAGCTAAAGCTCATGTATAAGTCACACTATTCCAATAACATATAAATTTATAAGATATATAAGTGTGAAACGTAAAAATTAAAATTAAGAAGTGTGACTTTACAGGCAAGTAAATAGGATGCGATGAGCCGAGACCGAGGGGTCTCTTTTTTTACGTAAAAGGAGCTTAACTTCCCAGTTCGAAGAACTGCAAGTGGTACTTTATATAAAGTAAAAGTCTAGCATAAGCTAGACTTTTAAATTAATAGTGAATAAAGCATTTTGTTTTCGTTAATATAGATATTGGAAGGATCGAATTCATTGACATTCGACTTTAAGTTATCTAAATCTTGATGGTTATTTAATTGTATGCCGATGATGACAGTTCCTGTATTTTGAGAACTTTTCTTAAGGTACTCAAATTTAGTAATATCATCCTTTGGTCCAAGTACGTCATTTACAAATTCTCTTAATGCGCCAGGTCTTTGTGGGAAGTTGAGAATGAAGTAATGTTTCATTTCTTCAAATAATAAAGAACGTTCTTCGATTTCTTTCATACGGTTGATATCATTGTTGCCGCCACTTACAACACAAACAACTGTCTTACCTTTAATTTCTGAACGATATTGTTCTAATGCTGAAACACTTAAAGCACCAGCAGGTTCCGCAATAATTGCTTGTTTAGAATACATGTCCAAGATCGTTGAACAAACAGCGCCTTCATGTACTTGAATATAGTCATCTACTACATTTTTGGCAATATCATATGTGATTTCACCGACTTTTGCTACAGATGCACCATCCACAAATTTATCAATTTCAGGTAACGTTACTATTTGATTTTCTAGTACAACAGAGGCATACATACTACTCGCACCGGCAGGTTCTACGCCAATGATAGAAGTTTGTGGTGAATGTTCTTTGAAGTAAGTGCCTACCCCTGAAATTAACCCACCACCGCCTATAGCTGCGAATAAATAATCAAATTGAATGTTATCCTCTTTAGATTGTTTTAAAATTTCTTTAGCTAACGTACCTTGGCCAGCGATTGTATAAATGTTATTAAATGGATCGATGAAATTCATTTTATTATCTTGAGTATACGTAAGTGCCTCTTTTAGACAATCATCAAATGTATCGCCGGTAAGCACAACTTCAGCGTTACTACCACCAAAAAATTTCACCTGATTTATCTTTTGAAGAGGTGTAGTTACTGGCATAAATATAACAGCATTTAAATTAAGTTTGTTGGCAGTGTAAGCAACACCTTGTGCATGATTACCTGCACTTGCACATGTAATTCCGTTTTGTCTATCATTTTCATTTAACGCTATAATTGCGTTATAAGCACCTCTTAATTTAAAAGATCGAACCCATTGTAAGTCTTCTCTTTTTAAATAGACATCACAATCGTATTTAAGCGATAAGTAATGATCCTTTTGCAAAGGAGTTTCTTTAACAACATCTTTCAATTGTAAGAAAGCTTCATCTATATCTTTTGAAGAAACAGTTGTTTTGACAGCCATAAATTTCACACCTTTATTTAAGTTTCGTTAAAAAGCTTTTGACGATTCATATGCTTGAATTTCATTTTCGAATTGTAGTGTTACAGCAATATCATCAAGTCCATTAACAAGTTTATTTTTCCACGTTTCATCAATAACAAAGTGAAATGTTTTATCATTCGCAGTCACAGTTTGATTAGGTAAATCAACAGTGACTTTACCTGCTTTGGCAATGTATTGACGTTCTTCTTCATTTAATACGATAGGTAACATCGCATTTTTAGTACAGTTCATATAAAAGATATCACTATAACTACCAGCAATAATAATATCAAAACCATAATCCTTAATTGCCCAAGCTGCATGTTCACGGCTCGAACCACAACCAAAATTATCCCCAGTTACTAAAATCGTGGCATCTTGGTATTCTGGCTTATTTGGATTGAAATCTGGATTGTCGGATCCATCCTCTAAGTAGCGCCATTCATCAAAAGCAAAAGGTCCAAAACCAGATTTAGAAATTCGTTTTAAATGTACTTTTGGTATGATTTGGTCAGTATCAATATTATCATGAAATAATGGAACAACTTTACCAGTATAGGTTGTGATAGGTTGGATTTCCATATTATACAACCACCTTTCTTACGTCTACAAACTTCCCGTTAATGGCTGCAGCAGCTGCCATAGCAGGGGAGACTAAGTGTGTTCGAGCCCCTTTGCCTTGGCGTCCTTCAAAGTTACGATTACTTGTTGATGCACAATGCACACCAGCAGGTACTTGGTCAGGGTTCATACCAAGACACATTGAACAACCAGGTTCTCTCCATTCAAATCCAGCATTTTTAAACACTTTATCAAGACCTAATTTTTCTGCTTCTATCTTTACTGTTCTAGAACCAGGAACGACAATTGCTGTAATATTAGGATGCACTTGATTTCCTTTTACAATATGGCTTGCTTCTATTAGATCAGATAGTCGAGCATTCGTACAAGAACCTAAAAATACATAACCTAAATCAATATCTTCTGCTTTTTGGCCAGGTTTTAGTCCCATATAGTTATAAGCCCGTTCATCATTAACATCATTAATTTCAGGAAATGGTGTATTAAAGCTAACACCCATTTCAGGGCTAGTACCCCAAGTAACTTGTGGTTCTAAATCAGAAACATCAAGTCGTATGATTTTATCAAAATTTGCATCATCATCAGTGTAAAGTTCACGCCATTCATCTACATCATATGCAAAGTTTGTTGCATAAGGTCTTCCTTTTACATATTCAAATGTAGTTTCATCAGGCGCCATCATCCCATACTTTGCACCAGCTTCGATCGCCATATTACAAATCGTCATTCTTGCTTCCATTGATAGACTACGAATAGTTTCACCTGAAAACTCAAGTGCATATCCAGTACCAAAGTCAACACCATATTGGTTAATAAGATGTAAAATAATATCTTTTGCATATACGCCTGTAGGTAGTTTACCAGTAACATCAATTTTTAAATTTTTTGGCTTTGTTTGCCATAGTGTTTGTGTTGCAAAAACATGTTCGACTTCACTAGTTCCAATACCAAATGCAATAGCACCAAAAGCACCATGTGTAGCTGTATGAGAGTCTCCGCATACGATTGTTTTTCCAGGTTGTGTCAGTCCAGTTTCAGGACCAACCATATGCACGATACCTTGTTCGTCAGAACCCATATCAAAAATATGCACATCAAATTCTTTGGCATTTTTTTGAAGCGTTGTTATTTGTTTATTAGCAATTTCATCTTTAATATTAAAAATATCAACTGTTGGAACGTTATGGTCCAGCGTCGCATAGGTTAAATCAGGTCTGCGCAGCTTTCTATTTTGTAGTCTAAGTCCTTCAAAAGCTTGAGGAGATGTGACTTCGTGTATAAGATGTAGGTCTATATATAATAATTGTGGGTCACCTTCTTTACCGGTTAAGACATGCTTATTCCAAACTTTGTCAAATAGTGTTTTACCCATATGACATCTCCTCCTTTTTAAAGATTTTGTTTAATAAATTTAAAAATATCAGTTGTTTTATACTTACCATTGAGATCTTGAGTTGTTTTTTCATCTTCGATAAGTTGATAAATAACTGATTCTAATCTATGAGCAGCCTCTGGTGCATTAAGACTTTCTCTTAAACACATAACCACTGATAAAAGCATACCGAATGGATTTGCTATATCTTTATTTGCAATATCAGGTGCAGAACCATGAATGGGTTCATAAAGTCTTGGTCCTTTTTCACTAAAACTAGCTGATGGTGAAAGACCAAGCGAGCCAGGAATTACAGATGCCTCATCACTTAATATATCTCCAAATAAATTTTCTGTTACAATGACGTCAAATTGAGAAGGATTTGTAATGATGTGCATTGCACAAGCATCTACAAGTAAATGATTAACTTCAACATCTGGATAGTCTTTAGATACATCATTTATTACATTTCTCCATAATTTACTGGAAGAAAGTACATTTTCCTTATCTACAGAAGTTAATTTTTTGCGACGATTTTGAGCTAAATCAAAAGCAACTCTTGCAATTCGTTCTATTTCTGTACGTGTATAAGTTAAGGAATCTAAAGCTTTATCCTCATTCCAATGTTTTGGTTCACCAAAGTAAATACCACCTGTTAACTCTCTTACTAAAATAAAATCTGTACCAGCTACACGCTCTTTTTTAATAGGTGATAAGTGACTGGTACCACTCGTTACTGTAGTGGGGCGAATATTAGCAAATAGACCTAAAGCTTTTCGAATACCAAGCAGACCTTGTTCAGGTCTATTATTAGGGTCTGTCCATCTTGGGCCACCGACAGCACCCAATAGAATTGCGTCTGCTTGTTTACAAGCACTTAGCGTCGTATCAGGTAGTGGCGTACCATGATTATCTATAGCAATACCGCCGAAATCATGCGTTTCTATTTCATAGTTGAAATTATAGATATTACTCAGTTGTGAAAGAATTTCTAGTGAACCATTTAAAATTTCCGGTCCAATCCCATCCCCGGGAAGTGCTACAATCTTATAACTCATGAGTGAATACCTTCTTTCACTTCTGAATTAGAAACGTATTTAGCATGTGCTTCAACATATGATTTACATGATGCTAATAAGATGTCATGATCAATACCTACACCAGTAACGATTTGATCTCCAATTTTAATTTGGACATGTACTTCTGCTTGTGCATCAGTACCTTCAGTTACAGATTCAATACGATAGTCTATAAGTTCAGTTTTGCGATTGAAAATTCGATCTACTGCATTATATACAGAAACAATTGATCCAGTACCAATACTTGAATATTGATACGTATTTCCATCTTTATCTTGAATTACTACGACAGCACTTTGTAGTCCATTTGAGACGAATTGTAGTTGCAGAGCTTCAACTTTATAGATGGCATTTTGTTCATGTTCAGTTCCTTGAATTAAAGCGTGTATATCCCTGTCAGTAACAGACTTTTTCTTATCAGCAATTGTTTTAAATTGCTTAAATAGTTCTTTTTGTTCTTCAGCATCCACATCATACCCCAATGCAACTAATTTTTCTGAAAAAGCGTGTTTACCAGATAATTTACCGAGCGGTAATTCAGTTGTTTTGACGCCTACTAATTGTGGTGTCATAATTTCATAAGTTTCAGGATTTTTAAGAACACCATCTTGATGAATACCTGATTCGTGACTAAAAGCGTTTTGTCCAACAATAGCTTTATTTCTTGGGACTCGAATTCCTGCATATCGTGCTATTAAATCAGATGTATTTTTAGTTTCTTCGAGATTTATTTGTGTTTGATTACCATAATGATCTTGTCGAACGTATAGGCCAAGTGCAACTTCCTCAAGGGCTGTGTTACCTGCACGTTCACCAATACCATTTAAAGTACCTTCAATGCGTTTTGCACCATTTTCAATTGCAGACATACTATTTGCAACAGCTAAGCCTAAGTCATCGTGACAGTGTGCACTATAAATAACTTCATGATTCGTTTTAATGCTTTCTTGGAGTGTTTTAAAAATTTTGCCATATTCTGTAGGGTAGCTGAATCCAACTGTATCAGGTATATTGATGACACTTGCTCCCGCATCAACTGCAGTTTGAACACATTCGATTAAGAAAGGTAGTTCCGTTCTTGTAGCATCTTCTGGTGAAAATTGAACGACGTCAAAATATTCTGTAGCATAAGCAACATGCTCTTTGATTGATGCTAACACTTCTTCTTTGGACATCATGAGTTTTGAGTCACGGTGAATAGGGCTAGTTGCTAAGAACACATGTATTCTAGGTTTTACTGCCTCTTTTGTTGATTGATACACTGCATCAATATCTTTTTTGACACAACGTGCTAAGCCACAAACAGCAGTGGTTGTTAATGTTTTAGAAATCGCTTCTACGGATTTAAAACTACCTGAACTTGAAGCAGGGAAACCAGCTTCGATGATATCAACACCCCATTTTTCAAGTTGTTTAGCAATTTTTAAGCGTTCATCGAAGGAAAAGTTTACGCCTGGCGTTTGTTCTCCGTCTCTTAGTGTCGTATCAAAAATTTGAATATGGCTAGTCATTTTAAACATCTCCTAATAAATAGATTTTAGTTCAATATGATGAATGAGCCGAAGAATCTAAAATTGTCCTAAAAATTAAAGTAGGGGACTTCTCTTGATTCTTCAGGCATCACCATAAAACTAATTATTTTTCAATACTCTTGGATTTAATAAATGGCATCATCTCACGTAGGTCTCTACCAACCGCTTCAATTTGATGTCCATGTTGTTCTTCACGTAGTTTATGGAATTCTTCAAAATTATTTTCGTTATCTTTGATGAAACGATCGCTGAAGTTTCCTTGTTGAATATCGTTAAGTACTGCTTTCATATTATCTTTAACATCTGGAGTGATTACGCGTGGTCCTGATACATAGTCTCCAAATTCAGCTGTATTTGAGATTGAATAGCGCATGTTTTCCATGCCACCTTCATACATTAAATCAACAATTAATTTCATTTCATGTAAAACTTCAAAGTAAGCAATTTCTGGTTGATAACCAGCTTCAACTAATGTTTCAAAACCAGATTGAATTAGTTTTGTTGTACCACCACAAAGTACTGCTTGTTCACCGAATAAATCTGTCTCGGTTTCTTCTTTAAATGATGTTTCTAAAACCCCAGCACGAGTTGCACCAATACCTTTTGCGTAACTTAGTGCTAAATCAGTTGCTTCACCACTTGCATCTTGTTCAACTGCAAATAGGGCGGGTACGGCGCTACCTTCTGTGAAAGTACGTCTAACTAAATGTCCAGGCCCTTTTGGTGCTACTAAAAATACATCTACTGTTTCAGGTGGTTGAATAACATTAAAGTGAATATTAAAGCCATGTGCGAAAACAAGTGCATTATTTGGCTCTAAATTAGGTTCAATTTCTTCATTATATACTTGTCCTTGAATTTCATCTGGTAATAATACCATGATGACATCAGCCTGTTTTGCTGCCTCATTTACAGGATATACTTCGAAACCATCATCTTTTGCTTTGTCAAATGAACGACCTGGTCTGATGCCAATAATCACGTCATAGCCGTTATCTTTTAGGTTTTGCGCATGTGCATGTCCTTGTGAACCATAGCCGATGATGGCTACTTTTTTACCTTGTAATGCATCTTTCGTTACTGATTGGTCATAATAAACTGTTGTCATAATAAAATCCTCCATGTTTTAAATATAGTTTGATGAATTGTGTTTTAAACTAAACCGGCTGAACCAGTTCTTGAAACTTGTTCAATGTTATATGATGATAGATCATCTAATAAATTATCCATTGTATATTGTGGACCTGAGGCTTGAAGATAGGTGTAAGGATCCTCATTTTTTAAAATAGAGACTAGCGCATCATAAGGTTTAATTACTTTTTGTAAATCTTGATGGTTACTTGGTGTTTCTAATTTCACAAGCACTAATTCTCTGTTGTAAGTGTTTGTATCAGTGATGTCTTCTACATCAATAATATTTATTTGTTTTTCCAATTGGCTAATTAAGTTTCTTAAAACATCTGAATCTGGGACTTCCGCTACAAATGTGATATTAGAAACGCCATCTTCTCTCGTTGGAGTAACTGATAACGTGACAATGTTAAATTGCCTGCGAACAAAGATACTCGTTAATCTATTTAAAGTACCAGCTTTATCTAAAACTTTTGTTCTAAATGTGCGTCTCATAATAATCCCTCCATCTCATAATTAGCTTTACCGCTAGGCACCATTGGATTAACAGGTTCGATAGGTGAGATACGAACATCAATGAGAGCAGGCCCTTTGTGTTCAAAAGCAGCGTCTAGTTGTTCTTCTAAATGTGTTGGATCATCGATAAGGAAACCTTTCACATTGTATGCTTCTCCCAATTTTAAGAAATCAGGTTGTCCATTAAATACGGAATGAGAGAAACGTTTGTTAAAGAATTTATCTTGCCATTGTTTAACCATACCTAACGTGCCGTTATTTATAATTACAACTTTTATGTCTAAATCGTATTCTTCTAGTATTGCTAACTCTTGATTGGTCATTTGGAAACCACCGTCGCCAACAAAAGCTACGACTGTTTTATCAGGTTCAGCTAATTTTGCACCTATTGCTGCAGGTATGCCAAAGCCCATTGTTCCTAAGCCACCACTCGTAACTAATTGACCGTGATTTTTAAATGGATAATATTGGGCAACCCACATTTGATGTTGACCGACATCAGTTGTAACAACTGCGTCACCTTTAGTAATTTCTCCTATATATTCAATAGTACGCTGTGGTTTTGAAAATGTACCATCTGGATCTTCTTTGTATGCAAAAGGTTGCTCTGCTTTATTGTTAAAGCATGTTTCTAACCAGTCATCATGGTTGATTGAATAGCTGTCGAATTCAAGTAATGCTTCTAAAGTTGCTTTACAATCTGCAACAATACCTAAATCAACTTTGATTATTTTATTTATTTCTGATGGATCAATGTCGATATGAACAATTTTTGCATTAGGTGCAAATTCATCTGGTTTACTTGCAAGTCTGTCATCAAAACGACTGCCAAAGTTTATAAGCAAATCACAATCTGTTAATGCCATATTGCTTGCGTATGATCCGTGCATTCCCCCCATACCTAAAAATAGGGGATTTTCATATGGTATGGCACCTAACCCTAATAAAGTACTAACTACAGGCAATTGATGTCGTGTAACAAATTCAGTGAAAACTTCATTAGCCTTAGCGTGATTTACACCAGCTCCTGATAAAACCACAGGTTTTTTAGAAGATTTTAAATAATCACGTAATTTTTGAATTTCTGTTTTGTCTGGTTGATTAGGAACTGAATAACCAGGTAGGTTCAATTCGTTTGAAACTTCTGCGTTAGTAGATAAGATTCCCATATCCTTTGGGAAGTCAATAACGACTGGTCCTTTTCTTCCTGAGTTTGCCACGTGAAATGCCTCATGGATTATTTTAGGTATTTCATTTACATTTTTAATCTGATAATTATGTTTAGTTATCGGTGTAGTCATTGAAAGCAAGTCTGCTTCTTGGAAAGCATCTTTCCCTATACCAGCTGTTGCAACTTGACCTGTGATAACGACAAGCGGTAGTGAATCACTATAAGCATCAGCAATACCAGTGATTGCATTTGTTGCTCCAGGACCACTTGTAACGACAACGACACCAGTTTTTCCAGAAACACGCGCATAACCCTCAGCAGCGTGTGAAGCACCTTGTTCATGTCTCGCTAGAATGTGTTTAATTTTCCCATCATAAAATGTGTCATATAGTGGAAGTACAGCACCACCAGGGTAACCAAATATAAAATCTACGTCTTCATTTACAAGTGAATCTACTAATAATTCTGAACCAGATTTCATTTCATCAATTGTTTCTTTTTCTAATTCAACTTCGGGCTCAATTGCTTCTGCTGTTTCAAAATAATCTAAATTTTCTGATTTTTCATATTCAAGTATTTCAGTTTGTTTAGACATCATACTCACTCCTTAAATGAGATCTTCAGGTACTTGCATAATACCACCAGTATTAGCACTCGTTACTAATGCTGTATAGCGTGCA
Source organism: Staphylococcus sp. HMSC034G07 (assembly GCF_001835975.1). NCBI lineage: Bacteria > Bacillati > Bacillota > Bacilli > Caryophanales > Staphylococcaceae > Staphylococcus > Staphylococcus sp. HMSC034G07. The sequence goes on along the minus strand of NZ_KV826611.1, from coordinate 113,848 downwards.
AGATAACCTGTTTTCACTTTTGCTTTAAATGGTTTCAAGTTTTGCTTTCTAGATTCTAATACTTCGTCTGTAACTTCTACATTTAATGTTCTGTTTGTTAAATCAATTGTGATATCGTCGTTGTTTTCAATTAAAGCGATAGGTCCACCCGCCGCAGCTTCTGGTGAAATATGACCAACAGCAATACCTCGTGTTGCTCCGGAAAATCTACCATCAGTGATTAATGCAACGTCTTTACCTAACCCTCTTCCTACAATAGATGATGTAGGGGCCAACATTTCCGGCATTCCTGGTCCACCTTTAGGGCCTTCATACCTAATTACAACCACATGACCTTCACGAACTACGTGATTGTCAATTGCTTCAACTGCTTCATCATGTGAATCAAAACAAATTGCTTTTCCTTTAAAGACTTTAATTGAAGGATCAACACCACCGACTTTGATGACCGCACCTTTAGGAGCTAAATTACCATAAAGGATTGAAAGGCCACCTTGTTTATCGTATGGATTATCAAGGTGTCTGATTACATCACTATTTAATATCTCTTTGTGTTCGTTATTTTCACGAAGTGTTTTACCTGTGGCTGTAATTCTGTCTGGATGAAGTGTACCTTCTTTTTTAAATAATTCGTTAATGATAGCTGGAACGCCACCAGCTTCATGTACATCATGCATAGAATAGGAAGAACTTGGTGCTATTTTTGACAAATAAGGCGTTTTTTTCGCAATTTCATTTATTCTTGATAAGTCATAATCAATGCCAGCTTCATTTGCAATCGCTAATGTGTGTAGTACTGTATTGGTAGATCCCCCCATAGCCATGTCTAAAGCAAATGCGTCATCAATTGCTTCTTTAGTAACAATATCTCTTGGTTTAATGTCATTTTTGATATTATCAACAAGTTTAAATGCTGCTTCTCTAATCATTTCTCTACGTTGGTCACTTACTGCTAGGGCTGTACCGTTATATGGGAGAGCTAAGCCTAAGACCTCCATTAAACAATTCATTGAATTTGCTGTAAACATACCAGAACATGAACCACAAGTAGGGCAAGCATTTTGTTCCATATCTAAAAACTCATCTTTTGAAATTGAACCATCTTTAAATGCTCCAACTGCTTCAAACATTGAAGAAAGTGTTAATGCTTTACCTTGTGATGATAAACCTGCTTTCATAGGTCCACCTGAACAGAAAATAGCTGGAACATTGGTTCTTACAGCTGCTAGTAACATGCCAGGTGTAATCTTGTCACAGTTCGGTATGTAAAAGACACCATCAAACCAGTGTGCATTGATAACTGTTTCTGCAGCATCGGCAATAATTTCTCTAGATGGCAGTGAATATCTCATTCCAATATGTCCCATTGCAATACCATCATCTACACCGATTGTGTCAAATTCAAAGGGGATGGCACCTGCTTCTCGAATTGCTTCTTTAGCAATGTCAGCTAATTCTCTTAGGTGAACGTGTCCTGGTACAATGTCGATATATGAATTACATATAGCTACGAAAGGCTTATTCATATCTGTTGGTTTTTCTAAAGCACCTGTTGCATGCAAAAGGCTTCTTGCTGGAGCTTGATGATCTCCTTTTTTGATCATATCGCTTCTCATATTAATTCCCCCATAAATTTGAAAATAAAAAAGCGTCCCAATAAATAATTGGGACGCTTTCAAGTCCCATTCAACTAGAAATAGGACTTAAACATTTAGTAGATTCTTTACTAAAGTTCCAGTCCTAATAGCATAATAAAATGACTAAAATATTTGAAGTTGTTGGTTGGTATTGCATTGTATATTTGGTCATCTTATTATGCTCCTTTCCGTTAGAATGGTTTATCTGTTAATGTGTTAAATTGAATTGTCTAAAAATTCGATAAATTAAATTTACTATATTGAACTTGTGCTGTCAATGATTTTTTTAAATTTTCTATCAATTCAAATAATTTCAAAATGTTGGAACTTGTTTTAGTTTGAAGTAAAATAAGAAAAAATTTGTTAAACTATAGTAGTTAATTTAATGATAATAAAGTATTAAAGTAATAGATGATCATTTTGTGCTGATAAAAATCAATAAGAAAGTAGTCACTTTTAATGTTAGTGAATTTAAAACTTTTTTTATCCATCATTATTGATTTGGAAGTAAATAGAAATACTTGAGCGATGCACAAGCATATGCGACACTAATCCAATTGATTTGGAAGTGTCGTTAAAAAGGAGAGACATATGATTAAAATAAATGATTTAGAAAGTATGGAACATTTTGCAAAATTGTTAGCGAAACATTTATCTGCAGGGGATATTATTTTATTAAATGGTGATTTAGGTGCTGGTAAGACAACATTAACGCAATTTATTGGTAAAGCTATGGGCGTAAAACGCAATATAAATTCTCCAACGTTTAACATCATTAAATCTTATCAAGGAAACGCATTTAAGTTACATCATATGGATTGCTATAGATTAGAAGATAGTGAAGAAGATTTGGGATTTGATGAATATTTTGAAGATCAAGCTGTCACATTGATTGAGTGGAGTGAATTTATCGAATCATTTTTACCAAATAATCACCTAACTATAGATATTAAAACCATAAATGAAACGACAAGAAATATAGAAATGAAAGCAGTAGGTCAACATTACAAAACGTTAAAGGAGGCCGTTGAACATGATTTATCTGTTGATTGATACATCTAATCAACCGTTGTCTGTTGCAGTTATGCAAAATAATGTAGTACTAGGTGAAATCAATACTAACGTGAAGCAAAATCATTCTACTCAGTTAATGCCGGCGATTCAACAGTTGTTTCATGAGAGTGGAATTGCAAAAGAAGAAATAAATGCGATTATTGTCGCGCAAGGACCTGGCTCTTATACTGGACTTAGAATTGGCGTAACGGTTGCTAAAACTTTGGCCTATGCATTGAATGCTGAACTATATGGTGTTTCTTCGCTAAAAGCGTTAGCTGCAACTGTTCAAGACGATGAACGACTTTTGGTGCCGATATTTGATGCACGTAGAGAAGCAGTATACACTGGAGTTTATCGATATAATGGAAACCAATTGCTCCAAGTAGAAGAAGATCAATATTTACCAATACAAGAACTTCTCAACTTATTACATAGAATGGGAAAACCATATGTATTTGTTGGCATAGACACTGAAAAAGTAAAAGATTTATTAGATAGTGATTGCATACCTAATATACCAAAAGCAAAATATATGAAGCATTTAGTTGAAACTACTGAAGATATACATCAATTTAAACCCAATTATATTAAATTGTCAGAGGCCGAAAGAAATTGGTTAAACCAACAGAAAAAGAACTAAATATACGCTTGATGACTTTGAAGGATGTACCTCAAGTATTTGATATTGAAAGAAATAGTTTTAACGACAGTAGTTGGACAATCGATGCTTTTTATCATGAAATAGAACAGAATGAGTTTGCACATTATTTTATAATTGAGTTTAATGGTGTGATTATTGGTTATATTGGTATTTGGATAGTGATAGACCAAGCGCAGATTACAACAGTTGCGATAGATGAATTATATAGAGGCTATGGATTAGGACAATTATTATTAAAATATGCGATGAATTATGTACAAACCAAATGTGAAATTATGAGTTTAGAGGTTCGGATAGATAATGTGGTGGCACAACATGTGTATACAAATTTAGGATTCCAATTTGGAGGCAAACGTAAGAACTATTATGGTGAAGGTGAGGATGCAATAGTGATGTGGGTGAATTTAAATGAGTAATCAAACATTGATTTTAGCAGTTGAGTCAAGTTGTGACGAAACAAGTGTAAGCATTATTAAGCAAGGCACAGAAATTTTAAGTAATATTGTATTGAGTCAAATTGAAAGTCATAAGCGATTTGGAGGTGTGGTACCTGAGGTCGCTAGCCGGCACCACGTGGAAGGTATTACAACGACAATTGATCAAGCATTATATGAAGCAAATGTATCCATGGAAGATATAGATGCAGTAGCGGTAACTCAGGGTCCTGGACTCATAGGTGCATTGTTAGTAGGCATTAATGCAGCTAAGGCGTTAGCTTTTGCTTACGATAAACCATTGATACCTGTACATCATATTGCAGGACATATTTATGCGAATCATTTAGAACAACCATTACAATTTCCTTTAATAGCATTAATCGTGTCAGGTGGGCATACTGAACTAGTATACATGAAAGATCATTTGAATTTTGAAGTCATAGGAGAAACTAGAGATGATGCTGTTGGCGAAGCCTATGATAAAGTGGCGAGAACGATTGGTTTAGGCTATCCAGGTGGGCCACAAGTTGATCGATTAGCTGCAAAAGGTCAAGATAGCTATAATTTCCCGAGAGTTTGGTTAGAGGCTAATAGTTACGATTTTAGTTTTAGTGGATTAAAAAGTGCAGTCATAAATAAATTGCATAATTTACGACAAAAAGGAGCTGAAATAAAACCTGAAGGTGTAGCAACGAGTTTTCAAAATAGTGTTGTCGAAGTTTTAGTTGGCAAAGCAGTGTCAGCTTGTGAGGCATATGATGTGAAACAGTTAATTATTGCGGGTGGTGTCGCCAGTAATAAAGGTTTAAGAGCAGCGCTTGATAAATCCTGTAAGCAACATGAGATTAATTTGCGAATACCGAGCCCAAAACTTTGTACAGATAATGCTGCTATGATTGGTGCTGCAGCACATTATTTATATCAAGCTGGATTTGTTGGTGACATGTCATTAAATGGATTTAATGATATGGATATAGAGCAATTTTCAATAAACAATTAAACTTGATAGGATGAACATTTAAAAATGTAATCACTTCATTTAGTGTAATATTAACTTAATATGATATTATCTCTATAAAAATGGATACAGCTTAGATTAATTATATATGAAATTAGGAAGTAGGAATATTAAATCAATGTTTGATGTTTCTACTTCTTTTTTAAAAGTTTAATGCTATGTATTTCGTTAAATAAAAAAATATGTACATTATAAATATTATTAAGTTCAAATGTTTAAATATTAAAAAAGGGGTATATATTTTAATGTATAGTCATACTATATAGAATAATGTAAATTTAGAATTACATTATCAGGAGGCGGCTTATCAATGAAATCAGTTCAGTATTTTAATTTTGAAAATAGTTTAGCAGCATTAGACTTTTATGAAAAAAATTTAGGTGCCACAGATATTCAACGTATTGGTGGTGACCATGAAATGTTTAAAGATATGCCAGAAGAATTCCAAGTAGACAAAAACTTTACAATGAATGCTTCATTTAAAGTTTTAGGTGAAACATTTTATTGTAGTGACACATGGAAAAATAAAAAAATCGATAATAGTGGTGCAATTGTAACATTTACATTTGATCACAGTAATGAAGCGGATAAACAACTAGCCATCGATTTCTTTAACAATGCAATAGCAGCTGGTTGTGAAGAGGCAATGCCGTTAGGTAAAACGGAGTGGTCAGAATTATATGGCATGTTTAATGATCCTTTCGGTATTACTTGGATGATTAATGCTGAATAAAATAGTTAAAACAAATAAAGGAACAATGAAGCGAATATAAACTTCATTGTTCCTTTTCTGTATTTATTAGCGCATTTGTAGTTAAATGATTTGGTCTAAGTCTTAAAGGAATTGATTGGAGGATGTTTTAGCACGTGTATATACTTGATTAGGAAATTTTAAGATTCTTAATAATTCAATTGCATTTCTTGTATCTGCTTTGCCAGGTTTAATTTTAAAATCAAAAGCAATCTCATTTTCATAAATGGTTTCGTTAAAGTGAAAGTTTTTGTACTGATATTCTAATAATGTAGCTAATTCAATATCATGGGTCGCAGCTATGATTTCGTAATTTTGGCTATTGCCTAAATAATTTAACACGGATTCAGAAGCGGCAATTCGTTCTGTTGTATTAGTCCCTTTAAATATTTCATCAATGAAGCAATAAATTTTATCCTCTGTTTTTAAATCAAACAATCGTTTAATAGATTTGATTTCTGTCATAAAATAACTATCGCCAGACAAGATATCATCTTGGTTCACCATGGATGTAAAAATTAAGCCAGGTTTATATTTAAAGTACTTTGCTGTAACTGTATTTATCGTTTGAGCTAGTAAAAGATTTAAGGCGATTGCTTTCATAAATGTTGACTTGCCTGACGCGTTCGAACCAGTTAATAATATATGACTATTAATTACTAAATCATTAGAAATAGCATCGACAAGCAGTGGATGTGTAAGTGCTTCAAATTCTACTGAATCATCATTACTTGCTTGAGGCAATGCATATTGTGTTAATGTTTCTCTCCACAATGCTATTGCATAGTGATTGTCTATACTTCCTATATATTCATAACACGCCATAACTTCAGCTTCATATTTTTTAAAACTATGTTGTATTAGATGGAAGATATGGTAGTCCAACATAAATATGGCTTTTAATAAGAATGCAAATACCATAGAATCTTCTGCTGTATTAACTCTTCCCAATAGACCACTTAGCCTACGAGCAACTTTAAAATGACTAAAGTCAACATCAATGGTAGGCGCACCATCTATTTTGTGAATTGCATAAGCCTTTTTAATAACATTTGATGTATAAAATAATGAATTTAAGTCTTGATCAAATGTCCTTTTGAGTACGCCACTTAAAATCATATTAAATATAGCAACAAGTATAGTTAAAAGAATACCGATTTCAGGTTTTAAAAATGCAAACAGTAAAAAGATTAACGGTAAATATGTAGTCAACATATACAGATGATTGCGTTTCACTGTTGTTAGTTGATCAGGGAACGTTGGATAAATCGCTTTACCGATTTTAGCAAGGTGGGTCGATATCTTTAGTCGAAAAAGTTCGTCATTTTTAAATTTTTGAATTAACATCTGATTATGAATGGTAAACATTTTCCTTAAAGTTGCATATAAACGCATCTCACCAATAGCAGTAAAATTAAAGTTCATGCTGTCGAAAAGGGCTTTTAAATTCAAGTCTGCGTAAGTTTTATCATCTATCAGATTTGTTTCATCAAACTGGTGTTTATATGTATCGAATTGATAACTATACCTGTGATTTGGTCGTACAAAAGATTCTAAAGGTTTTCTTAAGGACCATAAAGGTTTGATATCATGTTTTAATCTTTTATTGGCAATGATTGATGTGATAATAAATAAAAGAGTTGTTCCAATTATTAAAACGATTAGGAACCAAAGAATAGGATACATAAGTTTCACCTCATACTAGATTAATATGCTTTATTATGTCATGAAATAAATTGATATACAAATCGCTATTTAAGTTAAATATTTATAGATGTCAATAGAGAACGTGCGTACTTATCAACAATTAGTGTATAACTTGTTGATAAGTCGTGGGCAAATGTGTGGACATACATTGTTTTCTGAATATTCATTGGCGAAAAAGTAACATTTTACCTGTGTATAACTAGGATAACTCTGTGGATAGCTTTGATGATAGGGTTAAAGTTGTGAATAGTTAATGTGTAAAAAGTTAATAAAAAAGTACGAAAAATGAATTTTTCATTTTCGTACTTTTAGTTCAAATATGCTTTAAATTAACTTTTCTTGTAATTCTGCCCATTCTGACATAACTTGTTCTAATGCTTGTTCGTTATTTTCTTTCTCGTTAGCTAAACGCTTTGCTTCCTCTGGATCACTGTATATATCTGGTAGAGTTAGCATTTCATTGATTTCATTGATTTTAGTTTCAAAGTTATCTATTTTAGTTTCGCATTCATCAATTTGTCTTTCAATTTGGCGTTGTTCACGTTTTTGAAGTTTTTGATCGGTATAATGATCATTTTGTGATTCTATTGGTTTTGTTTGATGTGAAGTTTCATTTTCCTTTTTAGCTTGAATTGCTTCATTTTCTTCTTTCTTCTCAATAAAATATTGATAATTGCCTAAATACATTGTGCCACCATGAATGTCCAAATCATAAACTTTGTTTGCAAGTTGATTTATAAAATAACGATCGTGAGAAACAAATAAAATTGTACCTTCAAAATGATCCAATGCTTGCTCTAACATTTCTTTTGAATCTATATCGAGATGATTTGTAGGTTCATCTAAGATAAGTACATTGTTACGCTCAAGCATTAATAAAGCTAATTGCAATCTAGCTTTTTCACCACCAGAAAGGTCATTAATGATTTTTTTAACATCTTCTTGTACAAATAAAAATCGGCCGAGTACTGCGCGAATATCTTTTTCATTCATTGAAGGGTATTGGTCCCACAGATAATCTAGTATTGTTTTACTAGATTTGAATTCAGCTTGTTTTTGATCATAGTAACCGATTTTTAAATTTGCACCAGTAGTGATTTCTCCGTTCAATTTCGGTTGAATACCTGCAATTGTTTTGATTAAAGTCGATTTTCCGATACCGTTAGGCCCAATAATGGCGATATGGTCTCCTTTAGTCACTTCAATATTGATACCTTTGGTAACTGGCTGCTCATATCCAATATCTAAATCTTTGATATGGAAAACATCATTTCCTGTATTTCTATCAAAGTCAAATTGGATATTAGCACTTTTGGCATCAATCATTGGTTTATTGATTCTTTCCATTTTTTCAAGCATTTTTCTACGGCTTTTTGCCATACCAGTAGTTGAAGCCCTTGCTATATTTTTCTCAACAAAAGTTTCTAAGCGTTTAATCTCATCTTGTTGACGTTCATATTCTTGCATGCGTTTTTCATAATACTTATCTCTTTTTTCAATAAATTGTTTATAATTACCTATATAATGTTGCACATCGCCAAGGGCTACATCATAGATTTGATTGACTATTTTATCTAAAAAATATCTGTCATGGCTAATGATAACAATAGCACCTTTAAAATAGTTTAAATAACTTTCTAACCATTGTGTTGTTTCCATATCCAAATGGTTAGTAGGTTCATCAAGTAATAATAAATCAGGTTCACTTAATAACATTTGGGCTAATGAAAGCCTAGTTTTTTGACCACCACTAAAATCATTAATAGGGCGATTGAAATCCGCTTCAGTAAAATTCAGTCCATGGAGCACGGTTTTTATTTTACTTTCATATTGATATCCATCCTGTTGTTCGAATTCATTGGATAAATATTCATAACGATCGATATGACTTTTATATTCGTCTGTATCATATGCATTTGCATGTTGTGCTAACCAATCTGTTTCTTTTTTCATTTCAGCTTCTAGCTTTTTCATATTTTCAAAAGGTTTAGACATTTCTTCAATCACAGTTTGGTTTGTGTTGAGTGTCATTTGTTGTGTTAAATAACCAAGTTTTAAATTTTTACTTTTTGAAACATGTCCACTATCATAACCTTCGACGCCAGCAATAATTTTCATTAATGTAGATTTACCAGCACCGTTACGTCCTACGATACCAATGCGTTCACCAGTTTTCACTTCAAAATCTACATTGTTAAAAATATCTTCTCCGTCGAATGATTTAGTAATGTCATTTAATTGTAATAATATCATCAGATTTTGCACCTCTCTATTCATTATCATTCTACCGTATTCTGCGTGTTGTTAAAACTACCAGTGTTTATTTTTATAATGTATTAATGTATAATGTTGTAGTAATTATAAGATTAATTAGACATTATAGTATAGGAGGACAAGATCTTGGCTAACCAAAGCGAAAAGATTCCTCGTGCCACGTTAAAACGGTTACCGTTATATTATAGATTCGTCAATACTTTGAAATCTAAAGGGATAGACAGAGTTAATTCTAAAACAATTAGTGAAGGTTTGAACATTGATTCTGCAACAATTCGTCGTGATTTTTCTTATTTTGGTGAATTAGGCAAAAAAGGGTATGGTTATAATATTGATAGCTTGTTACATTTTTTTAAAAATGAAATAAGTGAAAATGATGAAATTAAAATAGCCATCGTAGGTGTAGGGAACCTAGGTAAAGCATTACTAACATATAATTTTTCTATTCATGATGAAATGACTATTACAGAGGCGTTCGATATACGAGATGATGTGATAGGAACACAAATAGGCAATGTGGTTGTAAGCCCATTTTCGAAAATCACCGATGTCTTAAAGCAAGAGCAAATTGATGTCGTGATATTAACAACGCCTGAAAATGCAGCACAACAAGTTGCAGATACATTAGTTGGAGCTGGCATTAAAGGGATTTTAAATTTTACACCAACACGTGTTTATACGCCATCAGATGTTCAAGTTCATCATATTGATTTAGGGATTGAACTACAATCTTTACTTTTCTTTATGAAAAATTACAGTAATAAATAATAATTTTTAATATTAACTTTGTATAGATGCACACATTTTTGATGTTTAGTTGTCTATGCAAAGTTTTTTTACTAGCAAGTTTTCATAGCACATCTTTTCATAAGACTTAAAACAGAAAGGTTGAAATTTCACTGTAAATCTAATATGATAATTCGTATTGATTTCATCGGAAAAGAGGTAATGTTATGACGTGGTTAGTAATCAGTGGCTTAATCGTAGGCGGGCTTTTGGGGTTTGTCATGCAACGTACACGGTTTTGTCTTGCTGGTGGATTTAGGGATATGTATATCCAAAAAAGTAATAAAATGTTTTATGCCTTATTAATAGCAATATCCGTTCAAAGTATCGGACTACTCGTTTTAACTTCAACAGGGTTAGTGCAAATACCAGAGTCCACATATCCAATCATAGGTACGGTTATTGGCTCATTTATTTTTGGTATTGGCATTATATTAGCAGGCGGTTGTGCAACTGGCACATGGTATAGAGCAGGAGAAGGATTAATTGGTAGTTGGATAGCACTTATTGCATATGCATTTACATCAGCTGCTACTAAATTTGGTTTATTATTACCTTTAATGGACGGTATCAATAAACCTACTAATGTAAATACAAGTATGGCTCAAACTACAGGTATTCCGACATGGATTTGGGTCACTTTATTAACAATGATAACGCTCATATTTGTTGTAAAAACACTACGCAAACCAAAACCCAAAATTGCCGTACCAAAGTTAAAACAAAAATTTACAGGAATTCGCTATTATTTATTTGAAAAAAAATACCATCCATTTGTTGCAGCTATTGCAGTTGGACTCATTGCATTATTGGCTTGGCCAGTGAGTGAATCTACTGGTAGAATGTACGGTTTAGGCATTACAACACCATCTGCAAACATTGTTCAATTCTTTGTAACTGGTGATGTCCAACTATTAGATTGGGGTGTCTTTCTTGTTTTAGGTATTTTTGCTGGTTCTTATATTGCAGCAAAAGGTGCTAGAGAATTTAAGTGGAGATTACCAGATAAAAAAACAATCCGCAATAGTGTTATTGGTGGCGTATGTATGGGATTTGGTGCATCAGTAGCAGGCGGTTGCTCTATCGGAAATGGTTTAGTTGAAACAGCTACAATGTCTTGGAAAGGTTGGATCGCGCTTGCATCAATGATATTAGGTGCTTGGTTTATGAGTTACTTCATATTTATCAAACCAATGAGAAAAGCTCAAAAATCTACAACGCAAAAAGTTTCTACACAAACACAGACGACGTAAATTTTATTTTTTAGGAGGATTTCATTATGGTATATGAATTAGGTACAGTAGGTATGGTTTGTCCTTTTCCTTTGATTGAAGCACAGAAGAAAATGACTACTTTAGAGAACGGGGACGAATTAAAAATTGATTTTGATTGTACCCAAGCAACTGAAGCAATTCCAAATTGGGCAGCTGAAGAAGGTTACCCAGTTACTAATTATGAACAACTTGATGATGCTTCTTGGACAATCACTGTTCAGAAAGCATAGTGATATAAAACTAAATTTGAATATCTGAATAAGATAAAACACAATGCTATATGAAGTGATTTCACTTCGTTAAAGGCTGACTACAGAAAAAAAGTCCGAGACATATTTTATGTTTCGGACTTTATTTAGTTCTATAAAAATTTCTCATTTAGTTACACGCGTTGTAAGGTTAAACGAGGTTAGTCCGAGTTGAACTATTTATAAATTTTCTTAAAACTAACAAAGTATATTGATGATTTTTTGAAAGTGTTATTCATAAAGTTGTCAATTGTTAAAAGTGTTTATAAAGCAAGTTGACTTTGATTTTTAATAGTATTTAAAGGGATTACAATATGATAAAATAGAGGATGTTTACAGTGCCAAGTAGATTGATTGGAAGAGATAGTAAAAATGATTTACATATCAAAGCGAATTGTCTGTCGGATGATAGAATATCATTTCAATTACAGTCTATATGAATATTTATGATGTCAAAATAATGTGCGAAAAGTTAAATTAAGGCATTTAATAAAGCTATACTAATATTAATATTAAGTTAGAAACTATTTATAGGGATGAATGTTGATGAAACAGAACTTATGTTAAGCATTGTTGATCTGATGTGGTCTTAGTCATAGGAATCATATATTGATTAAACATCATACAAGGTGTAATGATATTGAAGAAGAGAAGCCATAGCGCTTTGAATCGATAAAAAGACAAATCTAATTAAATAGGAATGAAATAAAAACAAATGATGCATAAATGTTATGCTGAGTTGAATTGAGATGGACAATATCCGGAAAGTAGTAGTTAATAATAGGAGGAAATAAAGTGAGTGAATGGACAAGAGATGAACGTTATCAGCGTTACGAAGATATTGATCAAGAAGTAATGGATGAATTAACTGAGCTTGTGAATCAATCTAAATATAGACAATTATTTCATATACAGCCGAAAACAGGACTCTTAAATGATCCTAACGGTCTAATTTATTATAAAGGAGAATACTACATCTCACACCAGTGGTTTCCTTTAGGAGCAGTCCATGGTTTGAAATATTGGTATACATATAAAAGTAAAGATTTAATAAATTTTGAAGATCAAGGGATTTCACTAAAACCAGATACAAAAGATGATAGTCATGGTGTTTATAGCGGCAGCGCATTTACATATCACAATAACTTGTATTATATGTATACAGGAAATCATAGAGATGAAAATTGGAATAGAAAGTCGACACAACATATAGCTAAAGTACTCGATAATGGCGAGGTTCAAAAATTTCCAAAAGCAGTAATAGCAGCACCGCCGTCAGGATATACACAACATTTTAGAGATCCTAAAGTGTTTGTTAAAGATGGAATTTACTATGCAGTCATTGCTGCACAAAATGAAGAAGGATATGGAAGAATACTTCAATACCAATCAACAGACATTGTGAACTGGACATTTCAAGGAGAAATAAAAACAAAGCTTGAGGCGTTTGGTTTTATGTGGGAATGCCCAGATTATTTTAATTTAGATGGCTTCGATTTACTGTTATTTTGTCCACAAGGTATTGAACCGGAGGGTGAAAAATTTAGGAATATTTACCAATCTGGTTATATTATGGGGCAATACGACATAGATCACCTTGTTATGGATCATGGTGATTTTCATGAATTAGATTATGGTTTTGATTTTTATGCGCCTCAAACTTTTACAGATGAATTTGGCGACAGAATACTCATTGGTTGGATGGGTTTACCAGAAGTGACCTATCCTACAGATTCAGATGGTTGGGCGCATTGTTTAACAATTCCGCGTATTTTGACAATTGAACAAGGCAATTTAAAACAACGTCCTATTAAAGCACTTCAACAATTAAGAACGAATAAAGAAACAGCATTAGGTTACGCTAATAAATTTACGCGATTCTTAAAACCATATGAAGGTAAACAATTTGAATTGATTATTGATATCTTGGAAAACGAAGCTACTGAAATATATTTTGAAATAAGAGCCTCAAAATCACAATCTTTGCGCATCGCTTATAATACAAAAAATAAAAAAATTACATTAGATCGTAGTGAAAGTGGCGCATTACCAGAACCAGTAGAAGGTAAAACACGTAGCACTTATTTGGATACACCTTTATCACAATTACAAATGTACGTTGATACATCTAGCATTGAATTATTTTGTAATGATGGTGAGCGTGTAATGACTTCAAGAATTTTTACAGATGATGATGCGATAGGATTTAAAGCTTCTACTGAATCTGGGCAAGCCTTTCTCAATTTCACAAAATATGATATAAAGGGTGGACAATAAATGAAACGTTTACTTGCAATCGGCGAAGCACTTATCGATTTTATTCCTAATCAAAAAGACTCAAAATTAAAAGACGTAGAAGGGTTTACAACACAAGTAGGCGGCGCACCTTGTAACGTTGCTTGTACAACCACAAAATTAGGTGGTCAAGCAGCTATGATCACTCAGTTAGGAAACGATGCTTTTGGTGATTTAATTGTAGAAACAATAAGTAATATTGGTGTGTCTACAAACTATATCCGACGAACAGATGAAGCGAACACAGCTTTAGCATTTGTAAGTTTAACCAAAGAAGGAGAACGAGATTTTTCATTTTATCGTAAACCATCAGCAGATATGTTATATCAACCTAGCAATATAGATGCAATAACTGTAACAGAAAATGATATGTTACATTTTTGTTCTGTTGATCTCGTAGATAGTCCAATGAAACAAGCGCATAAATCGTTAATAAATAAAGTGAAATCAGCAAATGGTACGATTATATTTGATCCTAACGTACGGTTGCCATTATGGCCAAGTGAAGCGGAATGTAAAAATGCAATTCGTGAATTCTTGCCATCAGCACATATACTTAAAATTTCAGACGAAGAATTGTCATTCGTCACTGGAAAAAAAGATGAAAAAGAAGCAATCGCTTGGTTATTCCAAGGTAGTGTAGAAGCTGTTATATACACTAAGGGTAAAGAAGGTGCTGAAATTCATTTCAAAGATGGTACCGTGCTTAGTCATGGTGGTTATAAAGTGAAAGCAATAGATACGACTGGTGCCGGTGATGCTTTTGTAGGTGCATTAATTAATAGATTAGCAGCATCTGATATTATCAATCCGATAGAAGCATTAAAACGAGAAGGTGGAACTATGCTTCAATTTAGTAACATCGTTGCTGCAAAAGTTACTACAAAATATGGCGCTATTGAGAGTATACCTACTTTAGATGAAGTTCAAGTGTTACTTGATTATTAAAAAGAAAGGGAAGGACTGCAATAATTCTCTCAAGTTAAGGTGATTAAGGTTGAATGGGTGTTGAAGGTTGATTTAAGCTAAACGCATATATGAGTTTCACACAATAAATTGAAGAGTGATGTTAAAAGGCTGAGACATTTTTGTAGTCTCAGCCTTTTAGTTTATGTATTAAATTTTTTTAACATTACGTACAGAAGCATAGCAGTGTTCATTATTTTTGAAATAAACAATACGTGACTTAGAATCAATGGATTCAATATTGTGTCTATTGACAACAAAACTATTATGACATCTGAAAAAACGCTCGTCTAAATTATCAATTTCTTTTAAATTACCATAAAATTCAATTTGCCTATTGTCCAAATGAGCAATCAAACGATGCGAATTCGAAGATGATTCAAAGAACATGACATCATCGTATTGTACATAAATAGAATTGCTGCCGCGTTTAAGTTCGATTGTTTCAACCGTGCTTTCTTTTGAAAGTAATTTCAATCGAGTTTCTGAAGTTTCGAGGCAATCAATCACTCTGGATTTTAATTCGTCAGGATCATCTTTGAAGATGAAATCCATAGCAGCAACTTTATATACAAAGGTTAAATAAGTGAGCTCACTATGACTTGTGACAAATATGATATTGCTCACAGGATCATATTTTCTAATCTCACTTGCTAATTTAATACCATTAATATCGGCCTCTAATTGTATATCAAGAAAATAACAACCAATATCTTTAAGTTCCTTTGCACGTTCCAATACCTCATAAGGATCTGACGTAGCTACTTCAATTTCCATTGGTTTTTCTTCTATCATGATGTAATTATTGATAATAGAAACTATATTTTCACGTTGTCTTACATCATCTTCACAAATGAATATTTTCATATTTACACATCCTTATGAATTAGAATTTAATATTTCTACTTTTTGAATAAAGTAGTTATTGTCTATAGTTGTATCTAATAAAACATTGGAAGTTGCATCGGTTATTTCTTTTAAGTTAGATAATCCTAAACCACGATTTTTTCCTTTTGTTGAGTAATTTTCTTGGAACAAGGTATGTACTCTAGGCATATCAGGCTTACATTTGTTCATGATGATAAACATAACTGAATCGTCTTCATTTTTGATAAAAGCAATGCGAATTAGAGGATCATCCTCTATTTTTTCTGAAGCTTCTATAGCATTATCTAATAAAATACCAATAATTCTACTCAAATTGATAATAGGCATATCAATTTTTTCAATTGGCTCTGGAACTTCAATACTTAATCTAATATTTTTTTCTTGAGCTTGTAATATTTTTGTTGTGATTAAACCTTTAATTTCACGGACTTTTAAATTTTCAATACCATTAATTTTAAGTGTTTTCATTTGCATATTATCTTGCATAGGTATGATTTCTTCATTGAAATACTTACGTAAACCTTCCATATCATTTTCTCGAATATAATCAGATAATGTTGAAAGGATATTAACATAATCATGCCGAAACTTACGCATCTCATTATTAATCTTTTCAATTTGTAACGTATATTTATAATAATTTTCTATTTCTTTAATATTACGTTTATATTGGATTTGACGTATAATGCTAAAGGAAATAGTTATGATTAAAATAGCCGTAGTAATGATAACCACAGCATACATGATTACTACAAATTTAATATCTGAAAAAGACAAAATTGAATTTGGCAAATAAAAATAAATTAACAGTAAAACTGTGAGTAAAAATAAACATACAATTGAAAGATATATTTTATTTAATGATAAAAATGAAGTTGACATTTTTATGAAAAAATATTTTATTATGTATCCTAAACTTATTGCAATTATGATAAAACTCACTGCATAGAATGAGCTGAAAATATAATTTAATGTGATAACTTCTATTAATTGAGTAGCTAACCAAATAGAAATGAAATTAGCCATATATAAAATGAAAAAACTGATTAATGCTGCCACGACACCTATGGTTTGCTTTCTTATATACATAAATATAACTACAGCTATTAATAAAAAAATAGTTGTCTTTTCACTAATAAAATAATAGATAATAGTAGAAGGGATTATAATGCAAATCATTGCGATATAATCCCTAATAGTATATTTGATATTTGTTAAAGTTTTAACATTAACGAATAAAAGAACTGATTGTATTATTGCTAACAAAACAGAATTAAAAACTACCATATATATACACACTTTCTAGTAACAAATTATTTGTATAAATCTGTAATTTCTTTTGGTACCTCAGGTTCATCAAAATAAGCACTGCAAACTTTTCCACCTGAAACTGCTCCTAAAACACTGAAAAATTTAACGAATAAGTTTATGATAGATTCAAAAATATGCATATTTAAACATCCTCCTTAGGGAAAAATATTGGAATCTGTGCAAACGCAATTAGTGTAATGCCTAAAAGTACTAATTGTGAATACGGTTCCTTTAAGATTAGTGAAACAAATAATAATAATAAAGTTACAACAATTGTTTTGATTTTTTTACCTTTTCTAAGTTTTAATGGGATAGGTTGTTTTTTAGTTGCTGAAGGTGCATAAATAGCTAAAATAATGAAACCTAACAAAGCAAGCATATACATAAGAATAATATCCATTTTTATATACCCAATAAACCAAGGTAGTAAAACAAATAAAACAATGTTTTGAATATGGCACGAAAGCGATGACTTTGCATGTGCACCGTGTGCATATTGTCTAATCAAGTAATATGATAAGTGTACAGTTAGTGTGTATAAAAATATATGGCAAAGGATTGAAATGCCATAAACTACAATAGTTTTCGCAAGATTGCTAACAAAAACTTGCATGCCTAAACGGAGTTTTAGGAATTCAAGGTGATCAAGATTATTTCTTTGTTGCAGATATCGTGCTAAGTTTTCAATTTTGTTATCAATTCCCCTTAACATGGCTATTCTCTCCTCACCCGTATTATACAATTTTAATTATATTTTAGGCGTCTCATTGCTTAAGTGTATGTTTTGTATTCCTAACTGTTTGTATTTCTTATCTTTTTAATTTTAACATATAATTCTTAACAAATAAGTATGAAATATAACGAGTTAGGAATTATTAAACGCAATTTCAAAAATTCATGGTTTAATAAACTTGTATCACAAAGAAGTGATAAAATTATTTAGACTTAGCCGTTTAAATGATGTTGTTAGTTAGGCTTTTGAGCAGGAGCCTAATTGACTTTACTAAATTGTGACTGTATCTTCGTATAGTTATTGGAGTTACAAGTTTAGTTGTCGGTTTCATTTCTTTGAATACGGATAAGAGGAGGCTGATGTTGTGACAAGAACCTTTTCAGTAATAGCTAGTGGTTTCGTGAAATAGTACTAAATTAGTACACAACTCGCTTAATACGTTAAGCAAATCCCTTAAATTTGTATTTGTAGACCTTTCCCAGTCTCAAAGCAAATCTATTTTAACATTGTCTATAACAGAGACAATTTAAAATTTAAACATGTAAGCTATCGGAAACATCATTCAATTTATCATTTTAATCGGTAAATTCACTAATTTTTTTCATAATTAATAACATCCCCAAAAATAGATAGAGAAATAACTGTATAAAACATTCCCTTAATAATAAGTTACAAAAAACCGTGAGTCCCTCCCAAGCTCACGGTTTTTTTATGTTTTATTTATAAAGATGAGGTCTCAAATTTTTAAATACGGGTATTGCTTCACGTTGTTTAGAAACCTCATCTAAATTTAACGAACAATTTAATCTTCCTTCTTTATCATTGAGTTGATCTATAATTTCACCATTTGGATTAATAATTATTGAGTTACCAGCATACTCAGTTTTACCATCGTCACCACAGGTATTACAACCGACAACAAACATATCATTTTCTATCGCACGTGCTTTTAATAAGGCTATCCAATGGTCTAATCTAACACTTGGCCACTGTGCTACATAAAATGCGATTTCTGCTCCTTTACGTGCTGGATAACGTAGTATCTCAGGGAAACGCAAGTCATAACAAATAATTTGAGCAATTTTTACACCGTTAGAAAGTGAAAATGGTTCAGGAACAGCATTGCCTGGGCTCATAAAGAGTGGTTCATCTAACATTGGTACAAGATGTACCTTATCGTAACTATTGATTAAATAGCCTTGCTTAGATACTGCAAAGGCAGTGTTATATACACTTTCTTTCATGATATTAGATACAGAGCCTGCTACAATATCTACTTGATACTGAATAGCTAATTTTGAAATGAACTCAAAACTTCGTGATAATTGTTGATCTGCTAGTTTGTTCAATTGGGGTAAGGCATATCCGTTGTTCCACATTTCTGGCAATACAACAACATCTGTGTCAGTCGTCACATAATTAGAGAACCAATTTTTAATGGTTGCTTCATTAAAAGAAACATTTGCTGGTTCAATTTTAAGTTGAAAGATTTCTATATTCATCAATTTCACCCCTTAAATTAGTATTAGACTAAATATACTAAATATATTTAGAAAATTCAAAATATGATAAATTGTATTATATCTAGATATGAAAAAAGAGGCGAAGACACAGAAGTCTAAGCCTCATATTTTGGCAATCATACTAACATTGATAGAAAAGGAATGCATTTTGTCCACGTTTTTGAAGGTGGATGTATAATAACATGTCATTCCATATATTTAATCTTTTATTTTTTTATAAGGAATCGTTTGCTTATATCATTAAATTCTTTTTCATTAGCTGCTTCACGAATATTACCGAAAGGCATTTGTGCCATCAGTTTCCAAGTTTTTGGAATATCAAAAGCTTCAGAAACAGCTACATCTACAAGTGGGTTATAATGCTGTAATGAAGCCCCAATACCTTCAGTGCTTAGTGCTGTCCAAATAGCGAATTGATGCATTGCGTTTGTCTGATTAGACCAAATTGCAAAGTTTTCTGCGTAATTAGGCATTTGATTTTGTAAGCCTTCGATGACTTCTTCGTCTTCAAAATATAAAATTGTTCCATATGAATGTTTAAAATTATCAATTTTATCAGCAGTCGGTTGGAAATCGCGATCAGGTCCCATTGTATTTTTCAGTGCTTCTTTTGTAATTTCCCAAAATTTATCATGGTTATCATTTAATAATAAAACAATACGTGTAGATTGAGAGTTAAATGAAGATGGTACATGTTTAACTGCATGTTCAATTATATTTTCAACTTCTTTATCAGAAATTGAAATTTCTTTATCTAAACTATAAATTGTACGTCTTGTTTCGATTGCATTTTGAAATGCATCTAAATCTTTTGATTTTTTAGAGAAAATTCCCATTATAGTAGCTCCTTTATTAATTCAAAATATATATCTAGTATAATAATTATACCTGAGTTTGTAAATAGGGTTTTTACAAAAAATTTCAGATTTATTACTTTTTCCTTTCAATAACCATCTATTTAATGAAAAAAAGTGAGCTTTCTAATATAATTATAATGAATACAAGGATTACTAATATGGAGGTGAGAAAATGAAAGGGTATAAAATGAATAAAGTATTAATCTCTAGCTTCGCTTTTGCAATAAGTGCCGCTTTAATATCTAAACCAATTCAAGCTGTTGAAGATCAAAATAATAACACATCGACTGGCACAAAGAATAAATTTGCTGAAACTGATGAAATGGGACGTTCATATTTTGCACCTTCAATTTCCAACCTTTATAATGTAGACGATAAAGAAAATTCTGTCTCTAACGTTGAAAATAATAATATAATAAAAAATGAATTGACAGATGATAATTTAAAATCAGATGAAAACTATGATTCATTGAATGATAATGCTTCTAACAATGATGGAAGTGATACACACATTCAACCCGACAATCCAAGTGAAGGAGACATATCTGATACAAATGAAGAGGGTGGTACAGAAGAGACGGCAAAATCTGACCAACCTGATAAAGATGAAGATACATCTTCAAAACCAGATGAACCAAGCGAAGGAGACACTTCTGATACAAATGGAGACGGTGATACAGGAGAAACATCAAAACCAGACAAACCCAATAAAAATGAAGAATCACCTTCAAAACCAGATGAACCAAGCGAAGGGGACACGTCTGATACAAATGAAGATGGTGATACAGGAGAAACATCAAAACCTGACCAACCTGATAAAGATGAAGATACATCTTCAAAACCAGATGAACCAAGCGAAGGGGACACGTCTGATACAAATGAAGATGGTGATACAGGAGAAACATCAAAACCTGACCAACCTGATAAAGATGAAGATACATCTTCAAAACCAGATGAACCAAGTGAAGGAGACACGTCTGATACAAATGAAGGTGGAGGTTCATCGCCAAAACCAGACAAACCCAGTGATGGAAATACATCCGGTTCAAATGGAGGTACAGGAACACCGACAAAGCCTGACCGACCAAATGAAGGTGGAGGTTCATCACCAAAACCAGACAAACCCAGTGATGGAAATACATCCGGTTCAAATGGAGGTACAGGAACACCGACAAAGCCTGACCGACCTAATTTGACACCACCGTCAAACTCTCATTATCCCAATACACCAAGTAATGGAAATCATGAGAGTGGTAATGGAGATGCGTATCAACCAACAAAACCAATCAAACCATCATATTCTGCGCGTCCGAACTTAAAAGGGTCAAGTGAAAATGCACAATCAAATAAATATCAAAGTGATTTTAATTATGGAGATTTAGCAGTTAAAGAAGATACAAATCAAGCGTCGACGCATACAAAAAGTGACCGTCAAATTTTAAATAGATTTAACCAAATGTCTACCGGTTCATTTAAATATAATCCTTTTGTTGTAAACCAAGTAAAACAATTAAACAATGGTGAAGAAAAAATTTCTAATAGAGAAATTTTATCCATATTAAGACCACAACGATTTGATGATAATGCTTTTTTAAATGAGTTACAGAAAGGAACGAATTATTTTAAATTTCAGTATTTTAACCCATTAAAATCGCAGGATTATTATAAAAATTTAGATAATCAAGTTTTAGCTTTGATTACAGGTGAAATTGGCTCTATGCCAGATTTGAAAAATCCAAAAACGGAAAGTGCTACAGGTAAATATGAGTATCATTCTAGTGGCGATGAAGAAATGACTGAAACTGCAGATAAAGATTCAAAAAATACTATTGATATAAAATTTGAACGTATATTATTTGCTTTAATAACAGCTATTTTTATTATCTTTGTAGGTGTCGTAGTTGGTTACTTTGTTCATCGTAAAAACAAAAATAATGAATAACTAAAATATAAAAAGGGTTAATCCATTTCATAAGATGGATTAACCCTTTATTTTGAGAATGTAACTATTTTCTTATTTTATAATAAAATGTTAGTTAAACAATAAGATTAAAAATAAATGAAGTAGTTTCTTGTAACTCTTTTATTTTTTCTGGTCCAATTAAAACTTGAATAATTACTACAAAACCATTTTGCATCATATGTACAGCAATAGGAACCCATATGCGCTTAGTAAATGCATATAATCCTGAAAAAATCATTCCCATACCAAAGTAAATGATGAAGAAAGCTGGGTCACCGTGTGCAGCACTAAATATAATAGAACTTACTACCGAAGCTACAATGAATTTTAGGGTCTTATTACCTTTCATAAATTGATATAACTCACCAAAGATAACTTTTCTAAACACATATTCTTCAAGAATTGGGCCTACAATTGAAATTAAAATAATGAAGACAGGTATATCTTGAGCGACTTTCATTAACCTTTCTGTATTTGGACTTGATTGCGGTCCACCTAATACAAACATATTAATTAAATTAGCAATGATTTGATAAACCATAACACTAACATATCCAACGAATGCCCATAGTATTGCGTAGCGTTTCTTCTCTTTTGCTTGTTGTTCTAACTGTGTTGGATTAGCAATGAAATTATTGATTATAATGATAATGATGGATGCAATTATAAATAAAATCACTTGTGTATAAATATTGGTAAACATTAACGATTTACCACTTAAATTGCTGAAAAAACCAGCCATATGTAAAAATAAAACACCATATTGTGCTAGACCATAAATAACTAATGTCAATATGGATACCCACAAACGAGACATAATGAACCTCCAAAAATAGTTTATATCTTATTTTAGCGTAAATTATGTTCATACACAAAATATACAACGATGGTTTTAACTTGAAATATTGACCAACTTTGATTATTATAGAAAATAGATTAGCACTCAAGGTAATAAAGTGCTAAAGATTTCCAATTCTAAGGAGGAACAATCAATGTTAAAACCATTAGGTAACCGAGTAATTATTCAAAAAATAGAACAAGAGCAAACAACAAAAAGTGGTATTGTATTAACAGATAGCGCTAAAGAGAAGTCAAATGAAGGTACGATAATTGCAGTAGGTGCAGGACGTATTTTAAAAGATGGTTCTCGAGTTGCTCCTGAAGTGAATGAAGGCGATAACGTTGTTTTTCAACAATACGCTGGCACAGAAGTTAAACGTGGAGACGAAACATATTTAATTCTAAACGAAGATGATATTTTAGCAATTATTGAATAATAAAAATTATAACTACGATAAAATATACTAACAACATGGAGGTTAAGAAATATGGCTAAAGATTTAAAGTTCTCTGAAGATGCACGTCAATCTATGCTAAGAGGTGTAGATAAATTAGCAAATGCTGTCAAAGTTACAATTGGTCCTAAAGGACGTAATGTTGTATTAGATAAAGAATACACTTCACCATTAATTACTAATGACGGTGTAACAATTGCAAAAGAAATTGAATTAGAAGATCCTTATGAAAATATGGGTGCTAAATTAGTACAAGAAGTAGCGAACAAGACAAATGAAATCGCTGGAGACGGTACAACTACAGCTACTGTATTAGCACAAGCAATGATTCAAGAAGGTTTGAAAAATGTTACAAGCGGTGCTAATCCAGTTGGACTACGTCAAGGTATTGACAAAGCTGTAGAAGTAGCAATTGAAGCTTTACATGAAATTTCACAAAATGTAGATAATAAAAATGAAATAGCACAAGTTGGTTCTATTTCAGCAGCTGATGAAGAAATTGGTAAATATATTTCTGAAGCAATGGAAAAAGTTGGAAATGATGGTGTGATTACAATTGAAGAATCAAGTGGCTTTAATACCGAATTAGAAGTTGTAGAAGGTATGCAATTCGACAGAGGTTATCAATCTCCATATATGGTCACAGATTCAGATAAAATGGTTGCAGAGTTAGAAAGACCATATATTTTAATTACAGATAAAAAGATTTCATCTTTCCAAGATATTTTACCGTTATTAGAACAAGTAGTTCAAGCTAATCGTCCAATTTTAATAGTAGCTGACGATGTTGAAGGCGATGCATTAACAAATATAGTATTAAACCGCATGCGTGGCACGTTTACAGCAGTTGCAGTAAAAGCGCCTGGATTTGGCGATCGTCGCAAAGCAATGTTAGAAGATTTAGCAATTTTAACAGGTGCACAAGTGATTACTGACGATTTAGGCTTAGAACTTAAAGATGCAACAATTGATATGCTTGGTACTGCTAATAAAGCTGAAATTACTAAAGACAATACGACAGTTGTCGATGGTGATGGTGATCAAAACAATATCGATGCAAGAGTAAGTCAAATCAAAGCACAAATTGATGAAACTGACTCTGATTTTGATAGAGAAAAATTACAGGAACGCTTAGCGAAATTAGCAGGCGGTGTTGCAGTAATTAAAGTTGGCGCAGCAAGTGAAACAGAGTTAAAAGAGCGTAAATTACGTATTGAAGATGCTTTAAACTCTACAAGAGCTGCCGTTGAAGAAGGGATTGTAGCAGGCGGTGGTACAGCATTTATGAACATTTTTGATGAAGTATCAAAAATTGAAGCTGAAGGCGACGTAGCTACAGGGGTTAATATCGTCTTAAAAGCTCTAGAAGCACCTGTACGTCAAATAGCAGAAAATGCTGGCTTAGAAGGCTCAATTATAGTTGAAAGACTTAAAAATTCAGAAGTAGGCGTTGGCTTTAATGCTGCTACTAATGAATGGGTGAATATGCTTGAAGCTGGTATTGTAGATCCAACTAAAGTAACACGCTCATCACTTCAACACGCAGCAAGTGTTGCAGCTATGTTCTTAACAACAGAAGCAGTTGTTGCCAATATTCCTGAAGAAAATAACAATGAACCACAACCAGGTATGGGTGGCATGCCAGGCATGATGTAAAAAGACCATAGAACATTGATATGACAGTATATCGTTCGTCCGATGGTCATAATTTGGTCATAGAAATTTAAAATAATTGTTTTGAGACGTTTTCCATGAGATTACTAAATCTTTGGGAAGCGTCTTTTTTGTATGATTTTGTAATGCTTGCGTAAATATTCATAGTTGTTTGTATATCTTTATGGCGTAGTCGTTCCTGTATCTCTTTAATATGCACACCAGCTTCTATTAAAAGGCTGCAATGAGTGTATCTGAACGAGTGCGTCGTGATATTCTTATCAATATCAGTCTGTGGCATAATTGCCTGAATCCACTGTGACAGCTTCTTAATGACAAGTGGGTAGCCGTTATTGTCTGTGAATATAAAATTATTATCCACGTACAACTCATTTTTCCATTTGTCTTGCACATTCACTTTATAATCTAACAACAATTTTATAACGTTAGGATCTATTGAAATTTTACCGATAGATGATTCAGTTTTCGGTGTGAGTATCTGATAATTTTTCTTATTGTTATTCGGATTATAATATGTTTTGGTTATACTTACAGTACATTCTTCATAGTCGATATCAGACCATTTAAGCGCCAGTAATTCACCAGCACGTAATCCGAGATATGCAAGACTTACGAACACTTCAAAGCTATTCAGTGGCTTATGGTGGTTCTTAGCAACACTTAGAAACTCAAATAATTCATCTTTTTCAAGAAATTTTTGTTGTAAGCTATTCTGTTCCAAATCCTCAACAGTCGGCTTAAATTTAGCCCTCTTAATTCCCTCAATAGGCGACTTAGCAATTATCTTCATATCCAACGCATACTTAAATATAAGATTGGTTGAGCTTACAATACTATCAACATAATTTTTACTAAATTGAGTACTTATATCGTCCACAAACGCTTGGTAGTCACGCTTAGTTATAGTCTGTATACTTCTATTACCAAATTGTTGTTTAGCGTGATATATGGCTTTTTCTCTTGCTCTAACACTACTCACTTTTGCATTTCTACTATAATGATTAATCCATTCATCAGCTACATAATTAAATGTATGAGTAGACGGTGCAATATACTCGCCATTTCTTATTTGTCTTTCTACCATTTCAGCATGATTCTTAGCATCAGACTTGCGAGCAAAACCTGACTTAGATATATATTCATATTTACCAGTATTAGGATTTTTACCTAGTGATATGCGATAACGCCAGTTGTTACCACGTTTTTCATAGTTTGCCATTTAATCACCTGCCTATTTGTCTATAAGTCATCTTCGCTTATTTCTTCTTCAGTATAATAATTATTTAAGACTTTTATACTGCCATCTTCCAAAAATACTAAATTTTTTAAATGTTTATAGGCTGGAATAGTTTTTTTATTTAAAAAGTCATTTTCATTGTAATACTTCATAGTACTTACGATTTGGGTATACGGTAATAAATTAATTGAAATTGTTTGGGAGTTAAAATTAAACATTTTTTTAAAATCTTCATTTTTTTTATAACTTTCTATTAAAATTTGAAGGATAAATTCAAATTCTAACGATACGTATTCTTTCATTTGACCAGAAACTACTGGTTTATAATAGTATTTTCCACTAGTTAAGAACTCCATAGGTAAAACCCCTGAAACAGCTACATCTATATAGTCTTCTGTAAAAATTACAGTTAACAATATATTTTGTTGTTCACTTTCATTTTCGATATAAGAACATGAAATGTTATAAATCCGATCATCATCAGGTTTACTAAAGGCAAATAAACCATGTTTTGAAACTGATATATCTAATAATTTTAATTCTTTAAACCCATCATCTAAAACAATTAAATCTTTTACGTTACATTTTAGAGATTGTATTAATTTCTCTAATGTATCAAACTGTATACCTTTACTTTTGCCTGTAGATAAAAGACTTAATGTGTTTATTGATAATCCAGTATTGGCTGATAACTCTTTGAGAGTTATCTTTTTTTCTTTCATAACTTTTTTTAAATTGAATTTAATCATGAGAAACCTCCATTGAAGATTAAATAAAATTTATCATATGTTAGTAAAATATACAATAAATATTGTGAAAAAAAGTTGACAGTATTAAAACAAGAAGGTACACTTTAGTTAATTACTAATAAGTTAGTAATTTTATAACAATATATTGGTAAAAGGAGAGAGGGAAAATGACCATTACTGTCAATGAAACATTAATTAAAAAAGCCATGTTTATTAAAGGGTTTAATTTATCTGACTTAGCTCATGAAACAGGTGTAGGTATTTCATATTTAAGCCAAATTATAAACGGCAAGAAAATTCCGAGCCCTAAATTAGCTAAGAAAATGTCAGAAGTTTTACAGGTTGATGTAAGTGAATTATTCGAATTTGAAATTAAGGAGGCATAAACCATGTTTAATATCGGCATTGATGAAGATGAAGCACGTGAGATGCTGCAACAAGCAATTGACGAGCGTATCGAAGAATTAGCGAGAGAAAAATACTTCATGACTTACAACGAGTTATCAAAATATCTTAATTTATCTAAACCTACTATAGAAGATTTGCTAATCAAAAATGGAATGAAATATTACCGAGTAGGTGTGACATACAGATTTAAGAAATCTGATGTAGATGAATTTATGAATCATATTACTTCACAAATGGACATTGTGAACAACGATCTAAAAAATTTGAAATTTAAGGAGAATGCAAAATGAAAACATTTATCGGATTAATAACACTTAGTGCCACAGCATCATCAGTAGTAGGGATTGTTACACAGGATATATTTAACACTCTAGCGTTATATACGCCACTAGCACTTATATCAATAGTAGTTAAAAACAGTTTGGACGATAGAAGAATCAGACGTAAATATAAACAATTAATGGAGGAAAAATAAAATGAATTATTCAGAAAAAATAGAAGAAACAGTGGAATGTACAGATTTAGGAAATAAGATTCAATCGTGTATGGATTATCTTGCAACAGAGATTGAAGCAGTAGAACAAACTAGAGAATGGGCAATCAAAAATAATGAATTTAGGTTACAACAAGAAATTAATAATGCTTGGAAGTCACATTATGTTGCGTTATCTATTTTAAAAAGCATTAGAGAAGATAACGAACGTATGAATGATGAAATAGTAATGATTGTTAAAAATGAGCAAGAAAAAAGCGCATCTGTACAGTCGGCAAACTCAACAGATAACGCTTAACGCAATTTAGAATTTTAATAAAAAACAAGCATGGAACGGCTTATTTATATATTAATTATACCATTTCATGCCTTGTTTTAACAGTAGGAGGGCAAAAATAATGGGTTTTGAACAAATAAAATTACAGCATGATATTCGATTAAATATTATAGAGTACAAAAATTTATCTTCCTATTCTTTTGTTCAAACTAATGATGTGATGTGGTCGGAATGGCTTAATAGATTGCAAACACCAATGAACCACAATGAAAAATATCAACGTGGGTTGGTAGTTTATGGTGATGTTAAAGATGTTGAACAAGATGGGAAACTAATACAAAAATATCGCAATGATGAAAATATTATAAATAGAAATACACTAGCACTTGATTATGATGATATTGAAGATTTCAAAGGATTGTACAGTGCTATCTGTAAACAGTTAGAAGGCTTTTGTTGGGCATTTCACACAACTTATAACCACACTACAGAAAAACCACGTATTCGCCTTATGGTGCCTTTAAATAATCCTGTGAGTTCAGATGATTATAGAAAGTATACACAATCATTGGCGAAGAAAATAGGCTATAAGATTGATGAAGGTAGCTATCAACCATCAAGAGCAATGGCGTTACCAGTAAGACCAGATAAGGATATACCATATATTTTTAAATATAATGATGCACCAGCAATAACAAATGATGATTTAGTTGAGTTATCGAAAAATCTAGAAAATACGCAAAAAGATAAATCAATTACCATCAACTACTCAAGTCATTTGAAAAAACGTGATTCAACTTATTGGCGTGATCTTGCGTTTGGTGTAAGTGAAGGTGGGCGTAATCAAGCGCTAGCATCAATTAGTGGTTACTTATTGCGTAGGTATGTAGACGTAAACCTTGTATATGGTCTAGTGATAGCATGGGGGAAATCTTGTAATCCACCTATGGACGATGGAGAAATAAACAAAACATTTAACTCGATACTCAAAAAGCATATGAACAACTAGAGGGGGACGGTATATGACAGTAGAGGAAATGGAAGTAACTAAAGAAGATGTATTTGAAACTATGAATAGTCTTGAAAAATTTCAAGAAATCAATAAAGATAAACCAACTATTCCAGAACCTTATTTAATCAAAGGAAAATGGTTGTATTTGGAAAAAGAGAAGAAAAACACCAAAGGTGAAGTTATTGATATAGCTCATATTTATATTACAAGTACGCCACCTTATGTTACTGAAAGGTATAAAAATGTTGAAACTGGTGAATTTTATTACGAATTACAATTCGAAGATGAAAAGCGTAAATATAAATTACCAGTATTGGCTCGAGATATTACGCAAGGCAAATTTTTAGTAGAACTTGCCAGTAAAGGTTTAGAGGTTACTCAAAATGAAGCAGGTAATCTTGTTCAATATCTTAGTTTTTATAGACGTTTTAATAATATACCTGATTATGATGTAGCTACACGATTAGGTGAAATTAAAGGTCATTTCATATCACCATATCAAGAAGATCAGCAAGATAATCGGTATAAAATATTTAATTCAGACAGAGGATATCAAGCGCTAATTGATGCATTTGAAACAAAAGGAAATATTGATGATTATATAAAAGGTGTATTTAATCCTATAAAGGACAATCCAATGGCTATGATGATGTTTTATAGCTCACTAGGTTCAGTATTACTTAAAGATTTTGATGTAGACCCTTTTGTAAGTGAGATATCAGGGCGTACATCAAGTGGTAAAACTTTTATATTAAAGATATGTGCAAGTGTATGGGGAAACCGAAAATTAGTTACCGAATGGAATGCCACTAATGTGAGTGTAGAACGTATGGCTTCATTTATGAACTCATTTCCTTTGATTAAAGATGATACTCGAAAAGCCGATAATCCATTTAGAATACCAAGTATCGTATACCAATTTTCTGGAGGGCAATCAAAAGGACGTGGTAATTCAGACCGTTCTATTGATTATTTGGAACCGTGGAACAACATCATGCTTTCAAGTGGTGAAGTTGCTATACCAGATATAGCACCAGATAAAGCAGGAGTCGCAGGACGTGTGATTACTTTACAAGATGACCCATTTCCTAATACTGATAAAACTGAATTTGGTGATATAGCAAAAGCAATGGAAAATAATCATGGTCTATTAGGTAAGTTATTCATCAAACAATATCGAGCTGATAAAGATAAATATAAAGCATCATTTGAAGGTGCTGTTAAATATTTCATGAAACAGGCTAACGGTAACGAAGTAATGGATCGTATCGCACGTAGTTTTGCGCTATTACAAATCACAGGCGAGATATTAAATGATATTGAAGGCTTTGAACATGACCCATATATTAATGTGAATAAAGCACATACAAGTATGATGAAGAATAATAAAAATATTGATAAACCAAAACAATTATTAGAAGAATTACTTGAAAAGTTAAATGCCAATCGTGGACGTATTGCATATAATAAGCATTATTATCATGATAATGCAGAGTTAATGGCAATTTATAGAGTTGATTTTGTTCTTGTTATGACACCAACAATAAAAGAAATGTTAGGTGCTGAATTTAATTCCACTGTCAAACAATGGGATGAAAGAGGGTACCTTGAAACGAATAATTATGGGAAACAAAAAAATATAAGATTTAATGGAGAACAACAAAAAGGTTATGCCATCAAAACTGAAATCATTAACGAATTAGGATTCGACTTTAAGAAAGAAGCACAAAGTTACTAGTAGTTACCACCTAGTTACTAGTTATTCATCAAAAGTAGTAACATCTATAAGCCTTGATATGACAGTCTTTATAATTGGTTTTAATATAAATGTTACTACTGTTACTACTTTCAAAATAGGAGGTCATATATAAATTAATACAAAAAACTCTTTCTTGCTTATAAGAGTACCCCCTTAAAAAAAGTAGTAACACTAGTAACAGTAGTAACTTATAAACTAAAACATTTATATGGCAGCATTTATGGAATATCAGAAAGTAGTAACTTTAATAAAAAAGTAGTAACCAAGTAGTAACATTTTAAAGTAACGGACAAAAAGGAGAATGAGAAAATGAGATACCTATACAATAGTGGCAACAGATATGGAACAGTAGTAACTAATAATAATGTACATCGTGTGATTACAGAATATCCTCGTGAAGTATTTTACTTTAACGATGAAGAACTATATCAATATATGTCATATAACGATTTAGGATTTAACGCAATTGATTTTAACGATATGACAATGCTGGAACTCGAAACACTATTAATGTGGTGTAAACAATTAGAGCCTATAAAATCAGTTAATGAAAACTATTCCAGTTACAACTTAAAGCATATGTTTGAACGTGAGCCTTATGGCTTTTATATATCTAACGGAAACATGAAAGAAGTCATGGCACTTGCAGGATTTAAGCCTAAAAATGCTGATGATCTCAACTGGTTTTATCCGATAAGTGAGCGAAGTATTAAGCAACTTTAAAAGGATACGAACATTTAAGTTTATATGCTTACAAACAAATAATAGGTATTAACGATATTTTATATCTATATTATTAAAGGGGATATGCACATGTGGTATAGAGATGTGGTTAATCAAATTGTTGCCAGATTACCAACAAACATAAATAATGTTTCAGATAGTTATTTAGATACTGTAATCAAGCGATATGTAACTAAGCATGAAGATATTGAAGAAGTGAAACAATGTATTAATGATATGAAACAAAGCAAGAAAATTAAAACATACAAAGATTTTATAACTAAAAAATAAGGGAGTTTTTTTAATGGCTAAAGTAAATGAAAAATCAATCGAAGTATTCAATAAGGTAATTGAACCAAAGGTAGAGAATAAAAAATATGTAGCGTTAGAAAAGATTAAAGTAACTGACAAACTTAAAGAGTTTGATTTTAAAATGTCTCACTATCGTGCTGAAAACGATTATACAATGATTGCTTCACTTAAAAAGGAACAAGGGAAACTTGAGAATGAGATTGTGGCATTACATGAGCAAAGTGAAGATGATAATCATAAGTTGTTAGATAAAGATATTAAAGACTTTAACAGCGCTTATGAAAAAGAGGTTAAAGAATTAAGCGATATAAATAGTAAGTTAATTCAAGACTTCAATAACAAATTGCAAGATGCATATGAAGTATATGAAAAGATTGCAGCTAACAAAGTAGAAGCTATTCGTAGAGCGTCAAGACGCAATTATTTGAACACAGCAATAAGCAATCCAGACCAATGGAGATTAAGTTTACAACGTAATACAAGCTTAGTTGATGATCCATTTAGAACTAATACAGACCCTAGAATAATAGCTAATAAATTTGAACAGAAGTTATTTAACATTAATGGTCATGCAGATTCAGAATTTAACAACGGAAATAAAAAATGGTAGGGGGAATTTAAATGAGTTACACAGTTTTAAGTCCATTAGAACAAGATTACGCATTAGGGTTTGATGAAAAGAAAAATACTATTATTTTAAAACCACTATATTCAAATACGAAAGTTGGAATAGCTACGTCCGATGGTGTTGCAAATTCTAGTATTAATTATAAGAATGGTTCACTTACAAGAAGAGTGTTCAAAAATTTTAAAGATACAGACGGAATAAACATAGTATTGAATAACAGTAAAAACTCATTCGTTGCTAATAGTAAAGATAAGGGCGTGCTTACTGTTATTAATGAAGAATATATTGGCTTTGGTATTCAGGTAGATAAGGTTGAAGATAAAGGCGAAGGATTACAAGAATTAGTAGATATAGCCAAGAATAAGAAATCTGTATCAGTACAAAGCTATGCAAGTAAAATAGGGATGGATAATACAACGATAGGGAACATTGATAAGATAGAATTAATATCTGTTAATACAAAATAAATTACTTATAAAATAGTATTGTTATAATATTATTTATGTAGTATAATGTAAGTAGGTAGAAATCTACCATTGAATGCTTTATAAATCATTCAGTTAATTCTTCTGGTAACAATTTATTAATAGCTTGTTCTTGTAAATTGCACGTTTCCTTATACGCCATCATCACTTGTCCTGCTCTTGTACTTGTGGTGGTGGCTATTTTAATATCAAGAGTTTGTGCATACTTATATATTCAATAGATCATTCATTCTTCATATATAACTTATGATTGATGTGTGATTAATATATTGATATTGAACATTGTTAAAGCAAGAGAAAGATTATAAATTGTTGTGATATTAATAATAGAAGTATTCAAGTTAGAGAATATTATAAGTTATAAGTTGTATTGAATGATGAACAACAGATTGATTCAATGATGATTAAAGAATAAATAATTAGTTCAATAATGATATTGAGATTAGTAATTGTATTTAACTAAATGATTAGATCATATTAAATCCTTTTACAATAACAATAGAAGATTGATTAAGTAAAATAATTTTGATGAACAAACTTAGATGATTACAAAATGTTTTTGTTCTTTCGTTTGAAGTTAAAATTAAAATAAATTATAAAAATAAAAATTAATAAACAATTATAAATAAACATTTAACTTGAACATGAATACAAGAAGTATCTTCATACTAATTCATAGGTTAAATGCTAAATAGTGTTAATAGCTTTATAGCAAACAGTTTGCTAATACAATGGTTATAAATCGTTCGATAATAATGAGAGGTGTTCAGAAGTTGAAATAATCATATAATGTGGCTAATTGTAGATCTAAATAGAATCATAATAAATAGCAAGTTACATGATGAATAAGATGATAAAACACTTGAAAATCATACTTCATACAAGTCATTTAGAGCTTGTTTTAGAACATGTAACAACAGTGTGATAAAGGCGTTATAAATAGTAAATGCATGTCATTTTAGTGCAGCTATTACCAGTTGAACAGCATCAATTTAAAAAGGGGAGGCATCTATTAGCCCCCACTTGTTTTGAAGTTGTTTGTTATCGGTCGACAGGTAATCTCGCTAGAATGTTGAAAATGAAAGTTGAAAATGTGTAAAGAAAAGTAGCTTTACATAGTGAGAAAATCATTTAGAAAAGGGGAAATTGAATGGCTCAAAGAAAATTATTGTCACAGCAAAAGAGTAGATTAACTACAGAAGCACAGGAAACTAAGCAAGCTACAGAAGAAGCATTGAAACAACTTACTAAATTACAACCAGAGCCACCTGAATGGTTAGATGATACAGCCACAAAGGAATGGCACAGGATATTCCCGTTACTAGAAGAATTACCAATAGCTAGTTTAGATTTAGCACTTGTATCAGCATATTGCACAGCGTATTCGGACTATATCAATGCAACTATACGAATGAAAAATGAAAGTGCAATTATAGAAACGGAACGTGGCACGAAACTTAATCAGAATCACGCTATTAAAAGAGATTCACTATCACAATTAAATAGTATTGCGCCTAAGTTGGGACTTA
The DNA here is from genome assembly GCF_001835975.1 of Staphylococcus sp. HMSC034G07. Taxonomy (NCBI): domain Bacteria; kingdom Bacillati; phylum Bacillota; class Bacilli; order Caryophanales; family Staphylococcaceae; genus Staphylococcus; species Staphylococcus sp. HMSC034G07. The sequence continues at coordinate 78,882 of NZ_KV826611.1, read as the reverse complement.
CTGTGGAATCAAGATTGAAAATATTAGATCCTTCAAAAGAAAAAGTGACTGGAAAATCAGTTTTTGACATATTCGGTATGGATGATGACGATTAAAAATAAATTTGTTTCATTATAAGTGTCTAGGAGGGCTACTATGATATTAAAACGTTGTAAATCAGTTTTGTGGTATAAAGAAGAAATGAAAATTACTGAATATGAGTTGCTAACTAATTACAATCCACAATTCATTAATAGTAAGATTCGAGCAATACAGGAACAAATCAATGCAATGTATCATCTTAATACATCCCATACAGTGTGTGATGAAATCGCTGGTGTTATTACAGTTTCATATCCATTAGATAAATTAGTTATATGGATAACTGATCAAAAAGATGAATTGAATCGTTTTAAAATTAATAGTACCAAGAAACTCAATTTATTGAAGAAACTTATCAGTAACTATACACCTAAGGAACAAAAAGAAGTGATGAGATATTTCAAATCTAATGGGAGTAACAAGCCTTATAAGACAATTGATAAGTTACAGGAAGATTTATATAAGATACATCACAATAAACGTATAGAACGCAATGAACAGCGTGAAAAAGAGAATGAAGTTATATATCAAAACTTTGTAGTAGAAGTGAAAGAAAGCTTAAATAAAGAGCGTGAGGAGTTGGTTGTGTGATTAGAGGATTAGATAAAGTAGATTATCCAATATTAGAAAAATACATGCGCAATTATCATAGTATGGTTGATACTTATAAGTATCAACCTAGTGATGTGAACGAATTAAAGTATATGAACCTAGAATCAATTGTAAAGGGGATTACAGAAGTATATAACGATAGTGAAGTTAAAGTGCAACAGATTATTAAACTCACATGGTGGAAAGATAAGAAGTATACAGATGAAGTGATAGCAAGTGTTATAGGTATCACAGAATACACTTTAAGACATGCTAGAGAGGTTATATTAAAGCGTGTAGCAAAGGCAGTAGAATATGTATGAGGTATGACAAAGCAACTGTAAAAGAGTTCATATTAAACTACCACAAGATACAAGATAATAGCTATACATGTGATGAAGATGTTGGGATTGATGACTTTTTTAATGTTAACAATCAAGTAGAAACTCATGAGATAGATAATAGCAACATTGAAGATGTGATATTCTATAATGAACTAGAAGCTGTTATTGAAAGAGTAGCGACTGAAAAAGAACATAATTTGTTTTTATTAATTTGTAATGGTGTGAGTTTTGAAAAGGCTGGAAATATATTTGGTGTTAAAGAGGCAAGAGCTAAGCAAATGTTGAATAGATTGTTGGATAAGTTGGAATGAAAAACTAGGGGTAGGCACTTATGTGCTTGCCCTATTTTTTTATGGTATAATTTATTTACATGTATAAGCCCTTTCCCGAATAGTTTTATATCCGCCACCCACACATGTCACTGGGTGGTATTTTTTTATTTACATATGCGAACAAGTGTTCTATTATATTCATGAGGTGATTATATGATTCCAAATTTAGATTGGAATAAAAACTTTCAAGAATTTCAAGAAATATTAAATTCTGGTATTAATCCAGAGTGGTTATATAATGCTAAAGCGAATATGGTTTTAAACTCAGCTTATACTGGTGAAGGCAAACAATTCTTCTTTACAAAAGATATTATAAAAGCTAGTAAAACGATTCCATTTTTTTGAGGTGATTATATGAAACCAATCAATCCAGATGTACCAGATGAATACAAATACGAAACTGATTACCGTAATATACCTAGAGAGTATCTTAATCCACGTATACCAAAAGGGCGTGGAATTGTTAAGTGGCAAGCCTTTAAGACGCTGCCTGAGCAATACGAGCAACTAGAACAATACATACAAGACCAAAATAAAATTGAAAAACCGATATTAGACGACGATCAGTTGAATGAATTAAATAACACATTAATTTTCAAAATGTACAACGACCCATCTATTGAATTGCGTTACTTCGAAAATGGATATATTAAAACGAAAGTAGGTTACATTCATAAAGTAGATGTGTATACTAAAACACTGCACATGTATGAAGATACTGGAATTAGTATATTGAATTTAAAAGATATTGTGGAGATAAAATAAGCCCACCTAAATGAAAAGATGGGGTTAACTATTTGATTTCTATAATATTTAAACCTTCTGAAAATTCAGGGGGTTCGAAGAAACTAGAAACATATTCGAAAGTTTCTTTAGTATCGAATTGTTCTCTTTCTGGTTCTTCACTACGTCTTATATTAATTTGTTTCAAACATTTATCATCACTTATATTGAGAAAAATTAATTGATGATTTGCATTAATTTCTGAAGCTACACTTAATAGCCATTTTCTTTGAGTTTTAGTGTTACCTGGAAAATCTAATACTACATTACTACCGACTTTTAAAATTCGCTGGATGTGCTCTTTCAATAATGGTTTTATTAACTTTGAGTAACTTAAGTAATCATCAAAATCATTTATTTGATTTGGATATAATTTTTCTAACCATTCATCTTCAGACAATAAAACTGCATTTTCAGTTTGTGCTATCTCTTTAGATCTAGTTGATTTTCCTGCTCCCATTTTTCCTGAGAAAAAATATAAAGTTCCTAAATTATTCAAATTTATGTACCTCCGATTTTTTTGAAAAGTGTGTAAACGAATTCTTCTTGTGTTGATATTAATTATATGAAAAATTATATTAACAAACAACCCCCCACTCATTTATATGAATAGGTGGGTTGTTTTGTATGTCAATTAAGATGAAAAATAATAAGGGTAGGTGTACTACCCTTATTATTAATTTATAGCCATCCGAGACTTTTAGCAATTGTGAAACCTAAACCAACTATACCAATAGTCCAACCTATAATTGTGTTTCTATTTTGCTTTGCTTCTTTGTCTAATTCTTTATTGTTTTTTAGTAAAATATTTTCAACTTCAGAATTAGTAGGTAACTTACTAATAGAATTTTGCATTTCACTGCGTAAATAATTAGAATTAGTATTCATTTCTGTACGTAAACTATTCATATTATTGTTCATATCAGTTCTGATGCTATTCATGTTGTTATTCATATCAGTTCTCATAGCACGCATTTCATCTTTGAATTCTTTTATTCCATTATTAAATTCATCTCTAGTTACATAGTTGTTCATATCGCCACCTCCGGATTCATCGTTTTTATTTAATTCCATTATATCATCTTTTTGATTTTTAGTATCATTCATAAAATTGACTGGAATATCACCATTTGGATATATTCTGTTTAATAAAGTTTTGTGAGGTACAGGCTCTAAATTACTCATTATTAATCTCCTTGTGATGATAAATAGGTATTTTAGTACTTAAAATTTCGTTCTGTTGTGGCCAAGTCATCCAATTCATAAAAGTATCTTTGTCAATTTCTTCTTTACCAATTTCTTCAGGCAAGACTAATACTTTTAATTGTTGATAAATATTAGTGAAATCGTAACTTCTATTATTAGGTTCAAATTTATATAACGTGAATTGGATTGTTTCATAAGGTTTTTTCATGGTTTCGGCATTTAAATTTAATGTCCAAAAATTACGTAAATCAAAACCGATACCTCCAACCTTATCGTATAATAGAATTATTAAATATAATTCATTATCTGTATTATAAGGATTATCAATTTTGTCTAAACCACTCAAAGTGAATTTAATACCTAATTCTGCGTGTTCATATAACAATGAAAAGTCTAGCAATGGATCATGTTCAGGTTTGCCTGTTTGACCTATGTAAAACTGTAAATTACTTAGTGTAGGTTTTATTTCTAAATTACTATTTCCAACACCCATTCTACATACCCCCTTATTTAATTTTTTTATATTCAAACACACGCAATGCCTCAAACTGAAATTATTAAAATTCGTGCAACTTATTAATGGATATTGTAAAAAAGATAATGATTTAATTGTACTATATCTAAAAAATAATGGTGATAACAAAAAGTTATGATTAATATAAAAATTTAAGAATTTGTTTATATTTAATGATAATATGGACATAATTATAGAACGTCAAACGAACAACTATACGTTAATTTATTTCTCGATGCAGCACAGGGCGAATGTCAGAATAGATAAATCTCTTAATTATGGTTAGAATATTTAAAGTATATAAAATATTTCCAAAAAGGAAGATGTGAAATGATTGAATATGAATGGTTGCATCTAAAAAGTGAAAATAGATCTAATAGTAAAATTTTGAATGTTTTGCATCCCGATTTTAAAGAATTTGGAAAGTCGGGAAAAGTTTTTTATAAAACTGATATAAAGCAAGCACAACTAGATGAAGATGACTATAGGATTAGTAATTTTGAAGAATACATATTGTCTGAAGATTGTATATTATGTACATATACTATGGTTAATACAACAAATAATATTATAACTAATCGAAGTTCTATTTGGAAATACTATAAAAATGATTGGAAGTTATTGTTTCATCAAGGTACAGAAATACAATAGCTGTAAGTTATATTTATCATTCAACGTAGTACAGAGTGTAAAATTTTGGTTTTGTAGTTGTATAATTATTTGATCACAATAAGTAGGTTTAGATAATCTATAGCACGATGTCTATGTGACTAGGTAAGTTATATTAAAAACTCACTACAACTTACAAGATTTGAATCAGTTCGTTTATTAAAAGTGAAACCGTGTTTTTAATAAACGAAGGAGAAGACTCAATTTTAGTTTCGTTAAACTTTATAAATAAATTAAGTGTTTAAGTAATACAATTTTCTTGTTATTTTAAAAAATTTATATGAGAATGGTAATATATTACATCATATTAAAAAGGGGAGAAATAATGGACAAAGGACAATTAGAAGATAATTTAGCAACCGAACTTGGTTACTTGGAACGACTTGTAAATGATAATGAAAATACTATATTAGGTGATTTGAAAATGGGTAGAAATATAGAAGAATCCCTTAGTTGGTTTTTAGTTAATTTCTTTGCTCAATTTTCAGAAGAAAATTTTATTTTAAGCAAATACACAATATTAGATGCCTTTGATTATGTTAATAGTAGTAAAGTTTTATTATTAAACGGAGAAAAAGGATTGATATTTAATAAGGAAGAAAAGTCTGTTGAAATTATAAATGTAAAGGTGGACAAAGTTAAGTTCAACTATGCAAATTTTGCAGTTTATGATGAAATGGAGAAAAAGACTGTTTCTTACCCGAAAATTGAGGAATTGACTTTCGAAATAAATGAATGTAATAATCTTTTTACAATTTCTGAAAAAGCTATAGTTTCTTCAAACCAGAATGAAGACTTCCAAAAACTAATTGAAATGTTATGTATAAACAAATGGTCTTGATAAAATTTTTATATTACTTATTATGTGCTACTTTAATAAATTTATTTTAAGGAATCGGAATAGATTAATTACAGATATCAATAAAAACCAAAAATAGGTATCTCACACATACGATACGTGGTCATAATTTGGTCATAACAGAATGAAAAAACTAAAAATAATGGCATATGTAAAATTATAAAACATTGATTTAACAGTCTTTTGTTAACGTATTTATAGTAGTTTGTATATGTACAGAATGCCAGGCATGATGTAAAATATTTATCACATCTATGTTTAGTTGGTTGATATGACGAAATAATATAAAAATTAAAAACAAACTTTATAGAAGATACTCATGGACGTTTCTCATTTAAACAAATTTTTTGAGAAACGTCTTTTTTATATATCATAGTATAAGTTAAAGCAAAACAAACGTGTTATTAAACTGGAGATTTACTAGTGATAATAAAAAGGTGTCAGTGTATGCTTTTTGATTATAAATTATATCTAAATTTTGAATCGATGGATTAGATATTAATAATTAAAATATACATTGTTTATAATAATTTTACTTATGTGAATAAGTATTAAATAAAAGGGTAGAGAGTGGATGTACGTTTTTATAGCCACATTATATTTAAGTTGCACGATATTTGAAGAGTGGAGGGGATTAAATTATGACAAAGAAATCAGTATATGATGTTATTGATATGGGTGTTAATTATTTAATTTCAGGTTATGATAATTGGAGTAATGATCAAGTATTGGACGATAAAATTGATTTATTCCCAAATACAATACATTGGCAATATGGTCATGTTTTAACTATATTTGAATCTGCATTATCTTTATATGATAAAAATACAGTAGATGTAGAGAAATACACACGTTTGTTTGGTTATGGATCCTCACCAGAAAATTGGGGAGATGAAACAGTACCAAAAATAGATGAAATCTTGAACGATTTACAAACCTTACCAGAGCGTGCTCAAAAAATTTCAGATGAAGAACTACAAGCAGAATTAACTGAAACCATTGCAGGTTGTAATACGTTAGACGAATTGTTGGTATTAAATGCCATTCATATTCCTTTACATGCTGGTAAAATTGAAGAAATGTCTCGTGTTTTAAAACAACAACAATAAATTAAATAGATACTGATATATAAATCCTAGAAAAATAGCACGCAGATGATTTAATGATATAATTTAATCGATCTGCGTGCTTCTTTATTCTTCAGTATTTCGTATTGTTGACTCGCTTTCTTAGGAAGGGGGGCAGCTTCATCCTGTGATCTTCAGCTTATCTTGTTCCCCCAAGCGTCTCGCTAAAATACAACTCATTCACATGTAATTCCACATTAAAATACTTTAAAAAACAAGGCTCTATATCAAACCAGGTAGTAGCTCAATGAGCTAACTATAATTAACACAATATTGAAAAGGGCAATTTCTATATGATTTCAATAGAAATTGCCCTTTTTTACTTGTCCAAGAACTTTATGTCCCAGTGACTTTTTTATACATTTTGTAAATCAGAAATGGCTTTAGCTATTGAATCAAAGACATGAGGGATATCATCTTTTTCTACACAACTAAAAGCAATTCTAATGTCAGAATCATTTAATGCAATTACACCAATAGAATAATTTTCAATTAAATGCTTACGTAACTGTTCTGGATTAACATTTTTAACTTTAAGCGCCATAAAGTATCCAGAGTTAAAATCATAGGGTTGCCAATATGTTGAATATTTTTGGTCATAAACAACAGATTTTGTAGTTTGGTATCTTGCATTTAATGTATCTATATTCTTTTGAATCTCTTTGTCAAATTGATCATGGTTTTCAAGTACATATTTAACTGCACTTTGAGAAGGCATTGGTCCACTAGAAATATTACTTCTAATTAACCCTTTTACTTTGGCTTCTAAGACTTGTTTTGTAATAGGATCGTTCACACCAAAACTAATAAATCCAACACGTAACCCCCATGCAAAGAATTCTTTAGTAGCTCCATCTAAGCGGATAGGTAATAAATTAGGCAAATGTAAATTTGTTAATGCAGTAAATAGAGATTGCGTGTAAACATCTTCATAGAATAAACCATAGTAAGCGTCGTCTATTAATGCAATAACATTAGTGCCACGCTCTGCAAGTGATTTGATGGCATCGACAATAACGGCTACTTCATCTTTAGTAGGCGTATAGCCAGTTGGGTTATTAGGATAATTCAGGATTAAAATAACTTTATCTTTGTTATATTGTTCTAAAGTATGAACAAGTTGTTCAGTGGTGAAATGTCCATGCTCATCGAAGATATCATATGTTTCAATTTCAGCACTATGTCTTGTACTATATACTAATTTATAGTTACCCCAATTATGTGATGGTAGTAAAATTGTGTCTCCGCTATCAACAAACATATCTCCCACAATAGATAGACCGTGTGTCAATGCATTCGTAACAATAGGTCTTGTCATGTGATTCGCAGTTAAATCAGGATTGTCTTTTAACATTTTTTGTTGCCATAAATCGCGAAGTGCTTCTAAACCTTGAGGAGGTGCGTACGGAAAGATGTCATTTGGTTCTAAATGATTGAACATATCATTTAACGTTTCAGCATACATTTTACTATCTTTATATGTTGCCATACCAATTGTGGCATTATACTTAGTAGCTTTCGCTTCTGCAGATTGTGATAAAATGCCTTTGGGATAATACATTAATTTGCCTAAATCAGAAAGCATATCTGCGATTTCTGGATTGGATTTAGATAATTGTTCGTTTAAATCTAAAGCTAAAGGATTCATAGTTTGTTAACCTCTCTTTACTTTTTAAATGATATAACTATATTATCTTGAAATCAGTCAAAATTAAAGCGTTCTAAACATTTTATAAGAAAAATATAAATTTATGGTCATTTTATGCGAACGTGTGTTCTTATTTATGTTAGAATATAGATAGGCCATCAAAATCCTACATGGTACTTTTTTGTGGGGGGTGTAGTATGATTACGTGGTGGCAAGAAATTTTAGTAACTTTAATAACAGGTGGCTTACTTGTTGTATTCCGTGTTTGGTTAGAAGATAAGTGGAAAGACAAATAGGTGGCCTTACACAAAAAACCCCAAGTCTGATAGCGCAGACTTGGGGTTGTGTAGTATAATTCGTGGATACAATTATATTTTAGCACCACCAAGTATAAACTGCAAACAATATATTCTATTGCGTGTAATGGAAATTAATAAAATAATAAATTTAAATAGAAATAATACGAATGAGTTTTAGAAATTGCGAGTAAATTTTGATACAATATAATTATTTGAGGTGAGTATAGTGAAGCATTTAACAAAAATATTTGTGGTTATTGCTATTGTATTGTTTGTCGTTGGTTATTATTTGCAGGCTACTGGTCATGAAAATTCAGGCATAAAATTATTAATTGCAGCAATTATGTTTATGATATGTGCATTTATAAATAGAAGTAATGATAGACGCAAAAGAAATAACCAAAATCATAAAAGGAAATAAATAGTAAGATAGAGACAACAATTTCTTTCTTACTAAGAGTAAGGCTACCCATTTTTTATGTGGGTTAGCCTTTTTTATTTTAAACGATATAATTATTGGTTTTAATATTTAAAACAAAATTTTCAATCACTGTAAATTTTTATTTAAAATGAAATTTTGACTTTACAAGTGTGTATATATTGTATATATTGTGTATATACAGTTATGAGGGAGGACGTTAATGAAAATACTTTTAAAAAATAGTAGTGAAAGGCCGATTTATGAGCAAATCAAACAACAAGTAAAAGAGAACATTTTAAAAGGATACGTTGCTCCTGGAGAACATTTGCCTTCAATGAGAGAATTAGCACAGGATTTAAGTGTCAGTGTAATCACCACAAAACGTGCCTACGAAGATTTAGAAAAAGATGGTTTTGTTTTTACTATAAGAGGAAAAGGTACATTTGTGAAGGAGCAGGACAGTTCAATTTTAAAAGAAAAACAATTTATAGTTATAGAATCCTTAGCTAAATCAATGAGTAAAGAAGCCAAGACCATTGGGATGACTTTGTCAGAGTTACAAGAAATATTAGCGTTGATTTATGAGGAGGACGACGAATGAATGCAATAGAATTGAAAAACATTAATTACCATTTTAAAGAATTTCAATTAAATGATATTTCATTTAAAGTCCCTCAAGGATTTGTAACTGGTTTTATCGGAGCAAATGGTGTTGGTAAAACGACAATTATCAGGTTAATCATGGATTTAATTGAACCTAATGATGGTGAAATATTCGTTTTTAACCAAAAAATGAAAAATAATGCTGTAGCAATAAAAGATAAAATTGGTTTTATTTATTCTGAGTTATATCTTAATGATAAATGGACAATAAAGAAAACAGAAAGTTATATTGCGCCATTTTATAGTTATTGGAGTCATGATATTTTTAAACATTATGTTGAGTTGTTTGGTTTACCTTTTAATAAAAAGATTAAAACATTTTCAACAGGAATGAAGATGAAGTTATCTATTGCAATCGCATTTAGCCATCAAGCGGAATTATTTATTTTAGATGAACCTACTTCAGGCCTAGATCCTATTGTTAGAAATGAAGTTTTAGATATCATTCAAAAAGAACTTATTGATGAGAAAAAGACTGTTTTTTTATCAACGCATATTATTTCTGATTTGGAAAAAATTGCTGATTATTTAGTCTATATTAAAGATGGAGAAGTTGTTTTGAATGATTTTTTAGATAAACTTTTAAATCAGTTTAAAATTGTCAAAGGTGATTCCGATCAAATTGATGAAGAGTTAAGGCAATTAACTCAATACTTTGAAAGTAATAAAACGGGTTATACTGCACTAACAACTCAAGCCAATGTGTTTTATGAAATATTTGGAAACGCCGTTGCAATCACTAGTCCAACAATTGAAGACTTAATGGTTTACCTCGAAAAAGGTACCCAAAAGAATGATTAGGGCCTTTCTAATAATTAACAACGCGGGAGGTATAAGATGAAAAATTTACTTATTCGAAACCTTAAGTTACGTAAATGGACGATTGTTTTATATGCAGTTTTACTTGTTATTTCGCCTTTACAATTAATTTTGAATCATGACACCTTGATGAATAAAGTGATTTATTCTGCACTTGTTATGGTACTGGTAGTTATTTCAGTTTTAGATTCAGGACATGTTTTTCGTTTTAATAAAAAGCTAGGACACAAACAATCCTATGACTTTTTTGCTAGTTTACCGGTTTCTAAATTATCTTTATTAAATGCGAACTATATAACTGTTTTGGTATTTACTTTTATTGGTGCAGGCATTTTATCTTTATATGGTATTTCCAATGATAACTATACAAATAATACAATTAACATTAACTTCACATTGCCATTTTCTTATATTGCCATCAACTTCTTTGCCATACCATTAGGCTTTAAGCGTTATACAGAACAAAAGGCAGAATATATTTCATTTATTCCTTACGTGCTAGGGATGTTAATTTTCTTACCGTTTGTCATTGCAATTATCATTATTGGTTGTTCATTACTATTTGATTATGACTTTGAACATTTAAAATATTTTAAAAATTTCTTTAACTATGGCTTTTTGTCACTAAGTGTTATATTTTTAGGAATAAATTATATCATTCAATATAGAAAGCTAAATTAACTTTAAAGGAGGCGCATTATGCAGTTAAAACAAATTACTAAAACATATGGTAGTAATAACGTATTAGACCATATTGATTTTGATTTTGGCCATAGTCAAATTGTTGGTTTAATAGGTAAAAATGGAGTGGGTAAAACCACTTTAATGAAAGTGATGAATGGCAACATTGTAAATTATAAAGGTGAAGTTCAACTAAGTAATAAAGAAAACGTAGGTTATTTAATTGAGCATCCTAAATTATACGATAATAAATCTGGCTTATATAACTTGAAGCTTTTTGCAAATGTGTTAGGAAAAGGATTTGATAAAAAGTATGCTGATCAAATTATCGATGCATTTGGAATGCGCGGTTATATAAAAAAGAAAATCAAAAAATATTCAATGGGTATGAAACAAAAGTTAGCTATTGCAGTGTCTTTAATGAATAAGCCCAAATATTTAATTTTAGATGAACCAACAAATGGAATGGATCCTGACGGTTCAATTGATGTTTTAAAAACGATACAATCACTTGTTCAAGAACTAGATATGAAAATCCTGATTTCAAGTCATAAACTTGAAGACATAGAGTTAATTTGTGATAGAGCAGTCTTTTTAAGAGATGGAACATTTGTACAAGATGTTGATATGAAAGAAGGTGCTCCAACAGATTCTACGGTATTGAATCTTGAAGCAGGTGACTTTGAGGCAGGATTAGCTTATTTAAATGAACATTTTGATGTTATACAGTCTCAAAAAGAAACAGGAGAAGTTATATTAAAGGCTCAAAAAAGCTATAAAGACATATTACGAGGGTTAGCAAGTAAAGAAATTTTCCCTGAATTTATTGAAACACGTAAAAGTTCGTTACGTGATACGTACTTTAATATCAATCAGAAAGGTGGCCAATAATGAACAGTATACAACTCGTAAAATATGACTTGATTAGTATATTTAAAAGTCCTTTAACTTACTTAGCATTATTATTGACGATTTTACCAATGATTGGATTTACAATTTTATTTGTTCAACAATCTGATGAAATGAATGGTAATACATTACTTTCAATTGGTAGTTGGTTCTTTTCTATTATGGGTCTACTTTTTGTAATTAAAACAATTACACGTGATATTTCTCAAGGTACGATTCAATTATATATGAATAAAACATCGAGTCGTGTGGGTTATGTTGTTGCAAAAGTTGTTTCTATTATACTAATTGCTATATTAATAACAGCTATTCTTGTTGCATTTGTTTTAATTGTTCAAGGTATTGTAGATGGTAAAAATATTAAAATGGATAAAATTTTTGAATTACTATGGTTTTTCCTAATGTTCCATTTATTCTTTGGATTACTATTATATTTATTTGCATTAGTAGTGCCTAAAACAGCGCTTATTTTCACATTAGGAATTTTCTTAGTATTGATTGTGCCTTTTGCAGAGCCTTTCTTACCAATGATTCCAAAAATTGGAGATAACATACAAGACTCATTAAAATATATTCCATTTAGTTATTTAACATCGAAAACGACTTCTGGAGATTATACATTCAGTAATTGGCAATGGTTTATTACCTCAGCTTCAATTGTTATTTTATTTATTATTAATCTATTCTATGCATCTAAAAAAGATATTTAATAGTAGAAATTAAACTTCAATAAAAACACGTATGAATTGTAGTAAAGCTCATCCAATTCATACGTGTTTAATTATTTAGTGATTAATTTATCTAAGATTGAATCGTAAACATGTTTCCACATTTGTGAGTCTGTTTTGTAACGATTTGCAATAATTGTGTGTGTTTCTGCTGATTTGTCTTTAAATGTAGGGTCGTCTTTTTCAGGTAATTTTGAGCGCGTATCATCTACAAAGTTTTGGACTTGTCTAGCACGAGGGCCCCAAACAGTTTGTTGTTCAAAATCATCATTTAGAAAGACAAATATTGGAATAGATCTAGCCGTGCCATTTGTTAAGTATTGATCTATTAAATCAGTATTTTCATCGCGATGGAATACTCTGACTTCCAAGTGTAATGCTTCACTTATATGTTTTAGAATAGGAAGATTCATCATAGCATCTCCGCACCAATCTTCTGTTATTACAAGCACTTTGCTGTAAGGTAAAGATTTGATTTTTTCAAGACGTTCATCATCTTGAGGAAGTGAGAATGATTTATAAATTGTAAGTAAATTTTCTTGGTTTTCAGTCATATCCTCAATGTACTGATCAAGTGGCTGACTGTTTTTGAAATAAGTTTCTAAACTTGTCATTATTTTTCCCCCTTTAATTTATTAGCTATTATTATAGCAACAATTTTTAATGAAAGAAAATTTTTAATACTTAGAAAAGTAATAAGTTTTAATATTTGTTTTAAATGAAAATACTAAATGATTATGCTATATTAATTTAGTATGAATAGTGTAAAACAACATTGGATTACATAACTTTTTGATATTAGTTTTTAACTAATAATATTTAAACATTAAATTTATTATATTTAATCATTGAATCTTTGATATGTTAGATTATGTTTACTTAATAATCTTAACGCAACATTTAGATGATGAATATATTAAAGTGTTTGTTATACATAGAAATGATGAAATTAGAGCGTTGAAATTTGTATTATTAAATTTGGTAATGACATGCCTTATCGGTTTGCCATGTTTTGAATTGAAATAGAAATCGATGAAATCTTACAATTTGAATGGCGGTAGATAACTTGGATAAAATCACATTTTTAAATGCGTTAGAACAAGAATTAGAAAACCTACCTCGAAACGAACGAGATAAAGTGATGTATGAATATGAGCAGTATTTTTTTGAACAAGAAAACAATGGGAAAAATGAATACCAAATCATTGGAGCTTTAGAATCGCCAAAGCAGATTGGTAAACAGATAATGGCAAAAAATGCTATTGTATCTGCCGAATATAGACCAAGTACTAAAAATATTGTCAGAGCAATAATGGCTTCTCTAGGTATGGGGATTTTGTCATTAATTATTATTTTGATACCTATGGTAATATTAGCTGTATTTATGTGTGGCTTATTACTCGTTGCGTTTTTCTTAACTATTAGCCCTATATTGTTAATTGTTCATGGATTATTGAATCACATGATTAGTCTTGCGATAAGTAATTATTTTTTTGCTTTTTCTTTTACAGGGTTAGGTATTGTTTTATTTGTAATTATAGCTAAACTAGCTCAACTTGTTTATCGTTTAATTTTAAAATACTTAAGATGGAATATCCGAACAATTAAAGGAAGTGTAGATTTATGAAGCGGTTATTTTTAGGTGGATTAACTTTATTTATAACGTGCTTTCTTTTAGGTAGTGTTACATGGTTCGGTTTTGAAAAGCAAAATGAAAAATTAAATAGTGTTAATAAAGTATTAGATTCTAAAGATATTAAAAATTTAGATGTTTTAACTGAAAATTGTAAAGTTTTAATTAAAGCTGGAGATAAAACGTCAGTGAGATATAAAGGTAAAAGAAATCTTGATATTAGCAATCATGATAAAACGTTGAAAGTTAAAGAGACTGAAAAACTAGAAAACCATTATGGTTTAAATTACAATCCTTTTAGAAACTTTGAGGATAACTTAATTATCACTTTACCTGAAGAAAAATTAAATGAACTGCATGTTTCAAGTAAATATAACACTATAACGGTTAAACAATTAAATGTAAATGATGCAGATTTTTCAAAAAAGCATAAAAATGGAGGTAAGGTGTTTGTAAATGAATCTAAGTTTGAAAAGTTAAGGTATAAAGGACTAAATTCAGCTATAACGTTTAAAAATAGTGAAATAAATAATGCTAATATTAAAACTGAAAATGCCAGAATAAATAGTGAAAATACTCTTATCCAAGCGTCTGTGTTATTAGTAAATAATGGAAGCATAAACTTATCTAATACAGAAATCGATTCAAATTTTAAGGCTTCTGCTAAAAAAGGTGATATTAATATTAGTTATAAAGCGGCGCCGAAAAATACACTTCTAAAGTTATATCCATTTCATGGAGATGAAAAAGTTAACAATAAGCATTTTGTGAATCAAAAAATAGGAAATGGGGATAATATTTTAGAGTTATATACCACTGACGGAGATATAGTGATTGATTAATTACTTTTATAGAATCTGGGACATCATTGACTCGTCCCAGATTTTTTCATATTGTTAGTGAGCCTTATGTATAAGATTCAGCCCAGGTACTCATTTTGTACTTTTTTTCGATTTTAATCATCATTGCTAGGAGAGAGACAATAAAATCTTTTTAATAAAATTAGATCTCTGTTTCACTCCTTTTGTATAGTCTAATAAGTTGCAAAGGTTAATTCGGTATCTAATTGACCAAAAAGTGTGTCTGTAGATAAAGCTTGCCCATTAAGCCAGTTTGCAAAGTTTATTTTGGTCGGATGTTTATTTTCACCGATTGCAATATATGCAGTTAAAGTCTGTGGTTCATACATACTCGTATGTATTGTTCCTGACCAACTTCTAAAAAGCTTGCTATAAATGTTATATTGAGGGTTATTAAATAATTTAAAAGCTTCTGCTTTATTTAGGTGTGCTGGTTTATGTTTAATAAGCCGTTCTAAACGCGCCTCTGATTCTGCTGTATAATTTCTATTTTCATGTGTTAATAATTTAAAGTGATTCGTACAAGTTTGGTCATAGCGCACGTTAATTGAACGGGGTGTAACTTCAATAATTGCATGATCTAGATTTTTATCCATAACAATGTAGCTAAATGAACTTCTATGTGGGATTTCCTTTAATAGTTGTATTGCTTCTGGTACAGTTTTACAATACTGTAGAATAATTCTACCTATCATATAACATACAAAACCGTCTCCAGGATGTTTACGGTGCATGAAATTGTAACCCATAGACAGCCCAGCTTCGTTCATTCCATCCATTCTTCCAGTTACACGCGAAGTTGGCCCAACCTGTGCTAAACCACCATCATTTGGTTGAAATAATAAATATCGTCCATCATAAGTGGCAGGATGGTAGTCGTAATTGCGTACCATGTAATCATTTCCTAAAAAGACAGTGCAACCGCTATTTTTTAATGGTGTAAAACGGTAATGTCCGAAGTTTAATATCATTTGTTTGGTAGGGAGATTCAAAACTTCTTGCATACCTTTTATTTCTTCCCAAATTTGTGGGGCATATATTTGGAAAATTTCATATGTTTCTTTAATATTTATATCAAATCTAGGCATGCGTTTTTTCCATTCTTTTTCTCTATTTTTTAGCATTGGTGTTTGCTGCATCCATTTAGCAGTTTTGACGCCTAAATCAAAATGTGATCCTCGGTGCGTTAAAATATCTGATTGTACTTTTTGCATAAAAAAACTCCTATGTTAAGTGTAACCTTACAATAATGTTATCTCATTGTAACGTCATGTTAATTGTATTACTGTTCTGTGGAAGTTATCATAAAATTAACTTTTAAAACTAAATCTTAATTTAGTTGAATGAGGTGATGATTATGTTAAATTACTATGGACAATTAAGAGATGCTCTATCAACTTGGTGGGGTAATTAATATCTAATGATTATTTTATAGTAGTATCATGTTTACTTCAAATGGTTATTAAATTCCAATTCTTTTCAAACTATTTAAGTTATAATGGTTATTTAGTATATTTATAATGTAATTTTATATTATGAATCCTTAGAATAATTTATTTGAAAATGGGTATATATTTATTGATGTCTTTAAGTATGCTATCATAATTGTTAGACATGTTAATAAATTATTGAGGTGAAACAGAATGTGGAATTTTATTAAAGGTTTATTTAAATTTGTATTCGGTACAATTCTTACTGTATCGTTAGCAGCAGGAATAGGTGCTGTTGTATTCGCTTATATCTTCAAAAAAGACTTTGAAGATATCGAAAATAAAACAAAAGAAATCGTTTCAGACATCGAATCTAATAATTAATTACTGATAGAACACTTTTAAGTGTTCTATTTTTTTTAGCCTCCGTTCATCTGCCGAAAGCAGATGCTACGGAGGCTTATGCAGTCGGAAGACTGCGAACCAAAGTAAAAGAACTGCCGAAAGCAGATGCTACGGAGGCTTATGCAGTCGAAGGACTGCGAATGACATGTGTGCAATAACTGACTTTTAGTACGATGTTGGTTGATGCTTTAGGTTTATGTTTGTGATATCAAAAAGTGATAGCTTTATTGTGTTTGAATTGGCAAGTGGATATCCCTCTAAGTACATATGAAGCATATCAATATTTTTAATTTCCAATGTGATATATTCTAGCCAACCATTCTTATAATATTCGATATCCACTGGTATATTTGCATGTAGTGCTTGATGTAGTTGAATATTAAGTTCATTTAATTGATCGTCTGATAAAATAGGACGGTCAATTTTATTTTGATCAATGATATGTTGTTGTACTGCCTCAAATTGTTCGGGTAACGTTGCAAATGGTGCCCACTTAACCATTCCGCGTCCTTGTGGAATATTAGGATTTAATTTTTCCCTAGGTATTTTTCTATAATCAGTTTCTTTATTATTATATTCATTTGAAAGCATCTAATCACCTCAATTCAATAATAGAACATTTGTTCGTATTATTGCAAGTTATTTTTCAATATTTAATAAAATGTTAGCGTAACGTCTGAAAACTGACCTGATTTATAAAAGAAAGCAGATAATAATTAAAGTGAAAGCTAGAAAATGATATGTTTAATTAAGATAAATTAGTTTAATAAAAGTAAAAGTTATTTTTGTCATATAGGTTACAATGAGATGATGTATAATCGCGTATTAGCACTAAAACCATTATATTGTCATTTAGCATTAATATTTATTAAAATGAAAGTATCATTATATGGAGGGGTTTACATGACTACAGTAGGATATATCGGTTCATATACGAAAAAAGAGGGGAAGGGCATTTACCGTTTCGAATTAGATGAACAAACAGGAACGATTGTTGAGGTAGAAACAGGTTATGAATTAGAAGCATCAACATACGTGAATCAGCATGACTCATTTTTATATGCTGTCACACGTGAAGGCGAAGACTGTGGTATCGCAAGTTTTAAAATAGACCAAGATGGCAAAATTAGCTTTATTAATAAATGTTTAGCTTCAACAAAAGGTAGCGGATGTTATGTTTCAGTTTCGCCAAATGGAAAATACATTTTTGAAGCAGTTTATGGTGCAGGACTGGCTCGTATTTATGAAGCGAATCCGACTACTGGTGAAGTTATTCGTTTAATTCAAGAGTTAACACATGATTACCCAACAGGTCCTTTAGAAAGACAAGAACAACCTCATGTCCATTACCTTGGTATAACACCAGATGAAAAATATGTGGTGGCTATGGATTTAGGGACAGATAAGATTGTAACGTATGAATTTGGAGATAATGGATACAGTGAATATGCAGTATATGACTTTGAGCCAGGAGATGGACCACGGCATATTGCTTTCCATGAAAATGGGAAAATCGCTTATGTTGTACACGAATTATCAAATATTGTAAGTGTTATGGAATACGAAAATGGTGAATTCTCAGAAATTGAGCGCCATGCAACAATACCCGAAAATTTTGAAGGTGCAACCAAGTTAGCTGCAGTAAGATTATCTCACGATCAAAAGTTCTTATATATTAGTAATAGAGGACATGATAGTATTGCTATCTTCAAACTTGGAGACAATGGCTCAACAATTTCACTCGTAGATATAGTGGCAAGTGGAGGAGCATTTCCTCGTGATTTTAATATTTCTGAATCAGATGACTTCTTAGTTTGCGCCCATCAAGAGGGTGATTATGAAGTTGTTGTATTTAAGAGAGACAAAGTTACTGGAAAATTAGAGAAAGCAGATGACCATAAAAATGCACCAGAAGGTGTTTGTGTTCAGTTTTTAAAATAAATGATAAAAATCCCGAAAACTTAGCTTAGTTTTCGGGATTTACTATATTAAAATATTATTTGTTGAAGAATGCTTTAATATATTTAAATTTTCCTTTGTAAGGAGGGAACAATAGGCTTGATTCCAACCTTGTAGATTTAAAAATATATGATTTATCATGACTAAAAGTATCAAAAGAATATTTTCCATGGTATTTTCCTATACCAGAAGCACCAACACCACCAAAAGGTAAATTAGGGTTTGCTAAATGCATTAAGGTATCATTGATTGCACCACCACCAAAGGATAATTCATTTAGTATTCTCTCTGAACTGTTTTCATCTTCACTAAATAAATAAAGGCTAAGTGGTTTAGGTTTAGTACGTATTAAATCAATTGCTTCGTCAAAATCATCGTAAGTTATAATAGGTAAAATTGGTCCGAAAATTTCATTTTCCATAATTTTTGAATCGAAAGTAGTACCGTCTAAGATAGTAGGTGCAATAAAATTTTCATCAATATCAGTTTGACCACCAAAAGTAATCTCAGGGTGATGAATATTTAACAATTCATTTAAACGGTGATAATGTTTTTTGTTTACAATACGTCCAAAGTCTGGACTATCTTGAATATTTGTACCATAAAATTCAGTTATTGTCTTTTTTAATGCACTGATGAGCTCATCTTTTACTTTACGATTTACCAGTAAGTAATCCGGTGCAACACAAGTTTGTCCAGCATTTGTAAACTTACCAAAACAAATGCGTTCACTTGCAACTTTAATATTTGCACTTTCGTCAATG
This sequence comes from Staphylococcus sp. HMSC034G07, assembly GCF_001835975.1. Classification (NCBI taxonomy): domain Bacteria; kingdom Bacillati; phylum Bacillota; class Bacilli; order Caryophanales; family Staphylococcaceae; genus Staphylococcus; species Staphylococcus sp. HMSC034G07. The sequence goes on along the minus strand of NZ_KV826611.1, from coordinate 59,157 downwards.
ATTGCAGGTGACTTTCCACCTAATTCTAAAGTTACAGGCATTAAGTTTTTGCTTGCAGCACTATATACGATGCGTCCAACTTGCTCACTACCTGTGAAGAAAATATAATCAAAAGGTAAATGAAGTAAAGACTGAGTTGTATCAGCATTTCCTTGAATGATATTAATATACTCAGGATCAAAGGCGTCGGAAATGATTTGCTGTATGACATCAGATACATTCGGTGTGAATTCAGAGGGTTTTAGTATTATAGTGTTCCCTGCAGCAATTGCACCAATCAACGGTTCTATTAACAATTGGAATGGATAATTAAAAGGTCCAATAATTAGCACTGTGCCATAAGGTTCTTTCATAATGTAACTTTTGGTAGGAAACATAAATAAGGGTGTATTGACTTGTTTGGTTTTGGCCCAATTTTTTAGTTCTTTACGAGCTGATTTAATATTTTTTAATGTAAAGCCAATCTCAGTTGCGTAGGCTTCTACTTTATTTTTACCTAAATCTTTTTGAAAAGCTTCAAGTAAGTCATTTTCATAATTTTTAATACTCTTACTTAACTGTTTGAGTTGTTTTTTTCTAAATTTAAGTGATTTGGTTTCATGAGTATTAAAATATTGTTTACTATTGTGGAAAGATTGTTCTATTGAATTCAAATATTATTCCTCCTAGTATATTGATGATTTAGATAGTTTAAAAAGATGGATAAAAAACTGGAACATAATTATTATTATGTCCCAGTTTTTCTATATAGTAAACTATTTAAGTTTTTACTATATAGTGTTATATATTGATAAAGTATGAGATTAGCTTAAAGCTTCTGTAATTTGTGGTACAACTTGTTTTTTACGAGATACAACACCTGGTAAAAATGCAGTATTATTGTCTAGTTTAACGTTGAATGCGTTGCCTACTTTATCTTTTTCAGCACCAACAACTAAAATTTTAGAATCACTGTTGATGATATCAGTTACAAGCAGTACAAATAAATCATATTTTTCATTTGTACTTACTTCTAACATTGCTTTTTCTAACTCTTCTTGACGTTGGAATACTTCATCAATATCAACGGTATTAACTTGACCAATACGTGTAATATAGTCACCCATATTAAATGATTTTGCATCCATATTTAATAGCTCAGATGCAGTTTTGTCAGTTGTTGAAGCACCTGCTTTTAACATTTCTAAACCATAAGATTCTAAGTCAACATCTGCAATTGATTTTAAAGCTTCAGCAGCGTCAATATCTTCTTGTGTACAAGTTGGTGATTTAAATAGTAAGCTATCTGAAATGATAGCAGAAATCATTAAACCAGCAATTTCAGGTTTGATTTCAAAACCACGTTCTTTGTACATTTTGTATAAGATTGTTGCAGTACAACCTACTGGCTCAGCACGGTAATATAATGGTCCTGCAGTTTCAAAGTTTGAAATTCTATGATGGTCAACGACATGTTGAATTGATGACTTATCAATTGTATCAGCACTTTGTTGGAATTCATTATGGTCAACTAAGATAACATTTTGATTATTTAAATCATCACTAAGTAATTCTGGTGTGTCTACATTAAAATGATTTAATGCATATTGAGTTTCAGGTCCTACTTCGCCTAAACGATAAGGTGTTGCGTCTGTATTTCCTGTTTGTTGTTCAAAATCTGCCATAATAATAGCTGATGAGATTGCATCTGTATCTGGATTTTTATGACCGAAAATATAAGTTTTTGCCATGTTTTAATTCTCCTTAATTTTTTATTTAATTTTATTTTATCATGATTTTCTATTGTTATTCTACTTCAGCACCTAATGAATTTTTAAAATGATCTAATGCCCATTGATGCCCTGTTGGATTAAAAGAAGCGACACCCTTATGAGAAATTGAAATAGCATATCCCAAATTGTAAGCAGTGATTGCGGTGTGCAGCACGCAAATATCTGTACATACACCAACAATTTCTAAATGCGTAATGTTGCGTTCACGTAACATAATGTCTAAGGGCGTACCACAAAATGAATCATAACGTGTTTTATCTAAATAATGCACATGATCATTAAATAAGATATTTTGAAAAATATCATTTACTTTACCGTAAAGTTCTCTTCCAGTGGTATCAATTATATTATGAGGTGGAAAAAGATTGTTTTCTGGATGATAGCTATTTTCTTCATAATGTAAATCCATAAGAAAAAAGATATTAGCCTGTTTTTTATTATATGCTTCAATTCTTTCAACAATATAACTTTCAATTTGTTGACCCGGAAGGCCACAAGTTAATTTACCATTATCAGCAACAAAATCATTTGAATAGTCAACAATAATAAGCGCGCTATTTTTCATCTAATGTAACACTCCCAAAATTAAGATTATAGTTATTATATACTAAGTACATAAATCATTAAAGGTGCATTTAAAGCGTTTGAAAAACGAACTATTAGTTTATTATAAAGTATTAAGTGAGGAGGAAGAATTACTAATGATAATTAATGCAATGCAGTTCGGCCTAAAAGGTAAGCATAGATGGGCAGATACACGCGCGATTCAAAAAGCGTTAAAATACGCTAGAAAACACAAAAACACAACAATTTATATTCCTAAGGGAGAGTATCATATTCGTAGACCGTTGGTAATATATGATTCAACTACTTTGATAATGGACGACGAAGCAGTATTAAAAAGAGTAGGCAAAGATACTTTATTGAAAAATGGTAGATGGCTGAAATCTTATTATGGATATGAAGGTAATAGTGAAATCTGCATTGCTGGTGGAACATTGGATATGAATGGTTATGAGTATCCATATAACAATACAGCAATGTGCATGGGGCATGCTCAAAATATTCAAATTTTAGGTGTAACATTTAAAGATGTTGTTGGAGGTCATGCAATAGATGCATGCGGCATTAATGGCCTATATATAAATGGTTGCGAATTTTTAGGATTTAAAGACGATAAAGGAGAAAGGTTATTTTCAGAAGCGGTACAAATTGATATACAAGTAAAAGGTGCTTTCCCAAAATTTGGTGCCACGGATGGTACGATAACTAAAAATGTAATAATTGAAAATTGTTATTTTGGAAATTCAAAGACACCAACGATGGGTGCTTGGAATAGAGCAATTGGATCTCATGCGAGTAGATTTAATCAATTTTACGAAAATATACACATTCGTTTTAATACATTTGAAGGTATCAACCAATACGCACTGACACCTTTAAAATCAAAAGATACTTTTATCCATGATAATATATTTAAAAATTGTGGAGGAGGGATTCGATTTTTAGCAGTGAAAGATGGAAAAAATGCACAAGATCTCACAGGTAAGGCAAGACCAACGCAATCTGGAAGTAATTTAAATATTTATCATAATCACTTTATAGGTCATATGTCTAAAGATGCCATTCGAGTGCAAAGCTATAATAACGTAAAACACAACAATATATTTATAGCACAGAATTATTATGACAATAAGCAGCAAAGACTTTATTTAAAAGATATAGAAGATTTGTATCTCTCAAATCAGGAAAATATAAGCGTTAAAAAAATAAATATAAAATAATGATTCTTTATTTTAGTAGTTCTGAATTAAAACACAATATAAAACATATTGTAATTTAATAGAAATTATATTATGTTAAAGAGTAATAAAGTAAGAAAATTCAGAAAGTAATTGAAATCGGGGGGAATCATTATGAATAATATAAACAAAGGGGAATATAGGCGTTCGCAGTATTTAACATTTTTTTCTAAAAAAAATAAATCTTATAATGCAGGACAGCTTACAGGGTTGATTTTAGGGCCACTACTATTTATTTTGACATTGTTAACTTTTGAACCTGAAAATTTATCGTATAAAGGCGTTTTTGTATTAGCGATTACTATTTGGATCGCTATTTGGTGGATTACTGAAGCAATACCAATTGCTGCAACTAGTTTGTTGCCATTAATTTTATTGCCTGTTGGACATGTACTTAGCCCAGAAGAAGTATCTGCTCAATATGGTAATGATATTATTTTTCTATTTTTAGGTGGATTTATATTAGCTATTGCTATGGAAAGATGGAATTTACATACACGTGTTGCCTTAACAATCATTAGTATTCTAGGTACAAGTACTGGAAAGATTTTATTAGGTTTTATGATAGCGACAGGATTCTTATCTATGTTTGTTTCTAATACTGCAGCTGTGATGATTATGATACCGATAGGTTTAGCGATTATTAAAGAAGCAAATGATTTAAAAGGGGAAGAAATGAATGCTACAAGCATCAGTAAATTTGAACAATCGCTAGTGTTAGCCATTGGGTATGCAGGAACCATTGGTGGTTTAGGAACTTTGATCGGAACGCCTCCACTTATTATCCTTAAAGGCCAATATCAATCTGCATTTGGTGAGGAAATAAGCTTTGCTAAATGGATGGTCATTGGCGTACCTACAGTCATTGTACTATTGATTTTAGTATGGTTGTATCTACGTTATGTTGCATTTAAACATGATATGAAAGAACTGCCAGGCGGTCAGAACTTAATTAGGAAAAAATTAGATGAATTAGGAAAGATGAAATACGAAGAAAAAGTGGTACAAGCAATTTTTATATTAGCAAGTTTGTTATGGATTAGTAGAGAATTCTTATTGAAAAATTGGTCGTTCACCTCAGAAGTGGCAGACGGTACAATTGCCATGTTTATAGCTGTATTATTATTTTTAATACCGGCTAAAAATAAAGAACAACATACGCGAATTATTGATTGGAATGTTGCCAAAGACTTGCCATGGGGCGTACTCATTTTATTTGGTGGAGGTTTGGCACTTGCTAAAGGTATCTCAGAGAGTGGCTTAGCGAAATGGTTAGGTGAACAATTAAAGTTGATTGAAGGCGTTAGTCCATTAATTATCGTTCTTGTCATTACAATATTTGTGTTGTTTTTAACAGAAATAACTTCGAATACAGCTACTGCGACTATGATTTTACCTATACTTGCAACACTTTCAGTTGCAGTTAATGTACATCCTCTACTACTCATGGTACCTGCTGCTATGGCCGCTAATTGTGCTTATATGTTACCAGTTGGCACACCACCAAATGCTATTGTATTTGGAACTGGAAGGATTAGCATTAAAAAAATGGCGTCAGTTGGATTTTGGGTTAACCTGTTGAGTATTATTGTTATTGTGTTAGTAGTTTATTTCTTAGTACCACCAGTATTAGGTATAGATATTACCAAACCATTACCATTAAAATAAATCAAAGCGTCATAGAGCCTGAGACAATTAAATGTCTCAGGCTCTATTATTTTTGAAGTATCATATCATGATAAGTTTTTGAATTTTACTTTCTGATTAATCGTGATTTAACTTATTGAAAGATCCAATGATTGTAACTTGAAAATCTAAAGTGTTCAAGATTTTAATGACTTTCGATAACGCTTCTGTTAAACCAGTATCTGCTTGGACGAAAAAATGATACATGCCCAGCTGTGTTTTTAAAGGTCTAGACTCAATCCAAGATAAGTTGATGTTAAAAAGCACAAAAGTGTTTAAAATACTTGCAAGTAAGCCTGGTTTATCAAATTGTGGTGTAATGAGTAACATTGTGTCACTAGCATTGTCCGAATGTTGTGGCTGGTTACTTACGACTAAAAAACGTGTGACATTGTGAGGGAAGTCTTGAATGTTTTGTTCTATAGGTTGAAAGCCATAAGTTTCCCCACTACCTAAAGGTGCGATTGCACCCACTTGGTTGGTTATTTTTTCTAAACTTTGTATCGTGCTATCTACATAATCATATGTGAACTTATGTTGTTGTATATATTGGCTCGTTTGACTAATTGCTGGGCTTATTGAATAAACTTTTGATATATCATTGACTGTTGCATTTTCAGGGCCATATAAAGCAAATTGTATATCTAAATGTATTTCTCCCTGTGCATAAATATTTTGTTGTGTTAAGGCATCGGCAACAATATTGATTGTACCTTCAATTGAATTTTCGATGGGCACAACAGCAATACTATGATTATCTTCTGAGACAGCAGTAACGACTTCATACAAATTAGATTTAGACGTATATTCGAACTCAGATTCTGATAGATATTGTTTTGCCGCTAAATATGAAAATGTTCCTTTTGGACCTAAATAATATAATTTCATGTGACGTTACCCCTTGTATATATGTGTTAAAAATTAATGGAAAGGACACCCAGAAACAGATGATTGTTTTTTATAAAAGAAATTCGGTTCTTTCATCTCATTTTTATACCCGTGATGGTAATTAGATACTAAAGTTGGAGATAAAGATGGTGCCAACCAAGACCATTTTCCGGTTACATCTCTTCCATTTTTCCGTTCGTTTTTTTCAAATCTTTCAAATTGTTTTGACGCAGTTAGATGATCAACCATTGATACGCCTTCATTTTTAAAAGAATGATATACTGCATAATTCAATTCGACTAACGTTCTATCTTTGTTAAAAGAATTATTCTTTAGTGTATCAAATTCAAAAGCTTCTGCAATGGTTTCTAGTAAATTGTAGCGATATGAATCAGTAAAATTTCGTACCGCAATTTCATTTACCATGTACCAGCCGTTGAACGGCGCGGTTGGATATGTGATTCCACCAATTTTTAAGTCCATGTTAGATATAATTGGTACGGCATACCATTTTAGCCCAAGCTTTTCTAATTTTGGAAAACGATCATGGGTAATAGGCACTTCTTTTATCATTTCAGGTTGATAATTGTAAAACTTTAACGATTCACCAGGAATTTTATAAATTAAAGGTAAAATGTCAAAATCTGTATGTTTGCCTTGCCAACCTAAATGTTCGGCTAATTGTGTGATTTTTAGTTCGGAAGGGTCACCTACGTCTTCATAACCTGCATATCTGATAAGTTGATTATTATATATTTTTGGAGGATGTTGAGCATCAAAAATAGTGATACATGGTTTTATTTTCCCTCCATTTGTAGCGAATTGAATATGATTTTCTATTGCATCTAAAAATTCTTGTTCAGTCTGGATATGTCTTGCATCATTGACGGTTAATGAGTCCCAGAATGCACGGCCTATACAACGATTTGAATTTCTCCAAGCCATCTTAGCACCATATACAAGTTCCTCGTTAGTATGTTTATACGTACCAGTTAAGTTTATTTGTGTTTCTATCTGATTAATTCGTTTTAAAATAGTATTTTCGTTATAATTTAATTCTTTATACATTGTTTGAATAAATGATTTAGCTTCATTTAACATATAAAACACCTCGCACACATTATACGGTATTTTTTCTATTTTTAATGTTTAATTATAGAATTGTCATGATTTTGTCGCTACTATTTTGAATTTACTACTAACTAAATAATAATTAAATAACAAAATTATATTTAATATTATGATGCGTTATGTTTGAAGTAATATGGATAAATTCATTTCAGATATAAACGTTTAATTTTTTGTGTTAAACTAATGAAAAAGCCGATAGGAGAGATAGCGGTGTACCAATTTGAGGATGATACATTAGTATTACATAATGATTTATATCAAATAAATATGGCGGAGAGTTATTGGAATGACGGGATTCATGAAAGAAATGCTGTATTTGATTTATATTTTAGAAATATGCCTTTCAACAGCGGATATGCAGTGTTTAATGGATTGAAACGAGTGATTGCTTATATCAATAACTTTCATTTTTCAGAAGCGGATATTAAATATTTAAAATCCATTGGTTATCAAGAAGACTTTTTAGAATATTTAAAAGATATGAAATTTACTGGTAATATTCGTTCTATGCAAGAAGGAGAATTATGTTTTGGTAATGAACCTTTATTAAGCGTAGAAGCACCACTTATCCAAGCACAATTAATTGAAACGATGTTGTTAAATATCGTGAATTTTCACACGCTAATTACTACGAAAGCAAGTAGAATAAAACAAGTAGCGCCAAATGACACATTAATGGAATTTGGAACAAGACGTGGACAAGAAGCAGATGCTGCTTTGTGGGGTGCAAGAGCAGCATATATTGGTGGATTTGATTCAACGAGTAATGTGCGCGCTGGAAAACTTTTTGGCATACCAGTATCAGGAACGCATGCGCATGCAATGGTTCAAACTTATGGTGATGAATATATTGCATTTAAAAAATATGCAGAACGCCATAAAGATTGCGTGTTCTTAGTTGATACTTTTCATACTTTGAAATCTGGTGTACCAACAGCGATAAAAGTTGCTAAAGAGCTTGGTGATGAAATTAACTTTGTTGGTATACGTTTAGATTCTGGTGATATCGCTTATTTATCAAAAGAAGCACGTCGCATGTTAGATGATGCAGGATTTACTGAAACTAAAATTATTGCATCAAATGATTTAGATGAACAAACGATTACAAGCTTGAAATCGCAAGGTGCAAAGGTTGATTCATGGGGTGTTGGTACTAAATTAATTACTGGTTACGATCAGCCTGCCTTAGGTGCAGTATACAAACTTGTGGCAGTAGAAGATGCTTCAGGGAATTATGTAGACCGAATAAAGCTATCAAACAATGCAGAAAAGGTAACTACACCAGGAAAGAAAAACGTCTATCGTATTATTAATAAGAAAACAAACAAAGCTGAGGGTGACTATATCACGTTAGCGCATGAAGATCCTTATGATGAGTCTCCACTTAAATTGTTCCATCCTGTACATACGTATAAGATGAAATTTATAAAATCCTTTATAGCCAAGCCGTTACACCATGATATTTTTAAAGACGGTGAACTCGTTTATGATTTACCAAATGAAAAGGAAGCACAAAATTATTTGACTAAAAGTCTTTCGTACTTATGGGATGAGAACAAGCGTCATCTTAATCCTCAGGAGTACCCAGTTGATTTAAGTACAGAATGTTGGGAAAATAAACATAAACGTATATTTGAAGTGGCAGAACATGTGAAGGAGATGGAAGAAGAAAATGAGTGAAATTCAAGATATTATCGTAAGAGAAATGAAAGTCAAGCCCAGCATTGATAGCAAATTAGAAACGCGTAATATTATTCAATTTATTAAAAATTATATCCAATCTCATTCATTTATTAAATCATTGGTTTTAGGTATTTCAGGTGGGCAAGATTCGACTTTAGCTGGTAAGCTATGTCAAATCGCGATAAATGAATTAAAAGAAAAAGATATTGATTGTCAATTTATTGCAGTTAAATTACCATATGGCGAACAAAAAGATGCTGATGAAGTTGAAGATGCTTTGAAGTTTATACAACCGGATCGAACAATTACAGTCAACATTAAACCTTCAGTAGATCAAAGTGTAGAATCGCTAAAAGAATCTGGAATTGTGTTGACGGATTTCCAAAAAGGGAATGAAAAAGCGCGTGAACGTATGAAAGCACAATTTTCGATTGCATCCAATCAACAAGGAATTGTTGTGGGTACTGATCACTCAGCGGAAAACTTGACTGGATTTTTTACAAAATATGGCGATGGTGCAGCAGATATCGCACCGTTATTTGGTTTAAATAAACGTCAAGGGCGACAAATATTAGCATATTTAGATGCTCCAGCACATTTATATGAAAAAGTACCAACTGCTGATTTAGAAGAAAACAAACCACAATTACCAGATGAAGATGCACTTGGTGTTAGTTATGCTCATATAGATGATTATTTAGAAGGAAAACAAGTGCCAAAAGAAGCAAAAGCTATCATAGAAAATCATTATATTAAAAATGCACATAAAAGAGAATTAGCTTACACAAGATATACATGGCCGAAAAATCAAACAGATTTCGAATGATTTTAGTGACAAAATAATAAGTTACTGATAAAATAATTTGAATTTAATGAGAAAGAAAGGGAAATGAACATGTCAGTAATTACTTCTAATCCATGGTTAATGGTTTTAGCTATTTTTATTATTAATGTTGCTTATGTAACTTGTTTGACAATGAGAACGATTTTAACACTCAAAGGTTATCGTTATGTTGCAGCAGTGGTAAGTTTCTTAGAAGTTTTAGTATACGTTATCGGTTTGGGAATGGTTATGTCTAGTTTAGATCAAATTCAAAATGTCTTTGCATATGCATTTGGGTTTTCAATCGGTATTATTGTAGGAATGAAAATTGAAGAGAAATTAGCGCTTGGCTATACAGTTGTGAATGTTACTTCATCTGAATATGAATTAGATTTACCAAAGCAATTGAGAGATTTAGGTTATGGCGTTACACATAATACTGCTTATGGCAGAGATGGCACGAGATTAATTTTACAAATATTAACACCAAGACGTTTTGAGCTGAAATTGATAGAAACCATTAAGCAAATTGATGAAAAAGCGTTTATCATCGCATATGAACCAAGAACAATTCACGGTGGTTTTTGGGTTAAAGGTGTGCGTAGCAAGAAACTTAAACAATATGATCCAGATAAAGTGGAAAGTATATGAAAAAGCAGCAAAAGTTTAAAGTAGAAGAAAACGAAACGATACAGGCTTGTTTGCAACGTATGCGAGATGCTGGATATATGCCTATTAAACGCTTTGAAAAACCAATTTATAAAGAAAATAAAGATGGTAAATATGAAGTATACAGGCAAGAAATTCAATTTGTTGGAAAATTAATAGAATAATCGTTTAAAACAGATACTTAGTGTTAGATATATAAATGTAATCGTTGGCAGAGATAGAAATCTCAGGTCAACGATTTTTTTATCATATAATCGCAAATTAATATAAAATGATAAATCTTGAGGAGAATAAGGTTTTTATGCACGGCTTTTGATAAAACGTGTTAAAATTTCTATAAAGAAGATAGAAAAGACTTATACATTTATGATCAATTCTGTTAAACTAATAATGACAAGAATAAACACGAACTTTAATTGTATTTTTTGATGGAATGTACATGTTTTTGGAGTTTGTGAACTAAAACTTACGCAAGATAGGAGCTTATTTTAATGATAGAACGTTATTCTAGAGAAGAAATGTCTAATATTTGGACGGATCAAAATCGCTATGAAGCTTGGTTAGAAGTAGAAATACTAGCATGTGAAGCTTGGAGTAAATTAGGAGATATACCTGCTGAAGATGTATTGAAAATTCGTCAGAATGCAAAGGTTGATGTTAACCGCGCAAAAGAAATTGAGGAAGAAACACGACACGATGTCGTTGCATTTACAAGACAAGTATCAGAGACATTAGGTGAAGAGCGTAAATGGGTACACTACGGGTTAACATCAACTGATGTAGTTGATACGGCATTAAGTTATGTCATTAAACAAGCAAACGATATTATTGAAAAAGATTTAGAAAGATTTATTGATGTTTTAGCACAAAAAGCTAAAAATTATAAATATACTTTAATGATGGGACGAACTCATGGTGTACATGCGGAACCAACAACATTTGGTGTCAAAATGGCATTATGGTATACAGAAATGAAACGTAATTTAGAGCGTTTTAAGCGTGTGAGAAAAGAAATAGAAGTTGGTAAAATGAGTGGTGCAGTAGGGACTTTTGCAAACATCCCACCTGAAATTGAAGCGCATGTCTGTGAAAATTTAGGTTTAGATACAGCCGCTGTTTCTACTCAAACGTTACAACGTGACCGACACGCATATTATATAGCTACTTTAGCGTTGATAAGTACTTCTATGGAAAAATTTGCAGTGGAAATACGCAACTTACAAAAAACTGAAACAAGAGAAGTTGAAGAAGCTTTTGCTAAAGGCCAAAAAGGTTCGTCAGCGATGCCACACAAACGTAATCCAATTGGCTCAGAAAATATTACTGGTATTGCTCGTGTTATCAGAGGATACATTACAACTGCATATGAAAATGTAGCTTTATGGCATGAAAGAGATATTTCACATTCATCTGCAGAAAGAATCATGCTGCCAGATGTAACGATAGCTTTAGATTACGGGTTAAATAGATTTACAAATATTGTAGAAAGACTTACTGTATTTGAAGATAATATGTTAGCAAATATCGATAAAACTTTTGGTCTTATTTATTCGCAACGTGTATTATTAGCGTTGATAAATAAAGGTTTAGCACGTGAAGCAGCATATGATAAAGTACAGCCAAAAGCGATGGAGTCTTGGGAAACAAAAACACCATTTAGAACATTAATTGAACAAGATTCATCTATTACAGATTTATTGAGCACTGAAGAATTAGATGAATGTTTCAATCCAAAACATCATTTAAACCAAGTTGATACGATTTTTAAACGTGCAGGATTAGAATAATTGAAATTTACTTATGAAATCGTTACACTTTAATGTATTAGCACGTTGAATTAAGATTAAAATGAAAGTACAGGGGTTGTTTTTAATGCAAATAGAAAAATTAAGAGGAAAAGCATTAGATGAATTATTTGATGCAATTCTTACATTAGAAAACAGAGAAGAATGTTACCAATTCTTTGACGATTTATGTACAGTAAATGAGATTCAATCGTTATCTCAACGATTGCAAGTCGCAAAAATGATTAAGCAAGGATATACTTATGCGACGATTGAACAAGAGTCTGGTGCTTCAACTGCAACGATTTCTCGTGTTAAGAGATCTTTACAATGGGGAAATGATGCTTACACAATGATTCTAGACCGCATGAATATTGAAACGGCCGATTAATTAACAATTCTATATACTGTAGCGAAGTGTAATTTTAATGATTTCATTAGTAAAGCTGTTAGTAAAGAAACTTTCTTTGCTGACAGCTTTTTATGTTGTTAATTTAAAGTGTATTGATAAAATAGATACGAAGCGATTATTTTTCTGAAAAATTTTGAATATATTTAATGAGAAACATGATTAATCTACCATTGTATGTCATGTTAGAATTCAATATAAAATCCTATATCGTTTTAGAACTCAGTGGTTAAAAATGATATAATCAAAAGTATGCTAAAAAAAGGAGTAACATATCATGTATGACATTAAAAAATGGAAACATATTTTTAAATTAGATCCTGCTAAGTCGATTTCTGACGATGATTTAGATGCGGTATGTATGTCTCAAACCGATGCAATTATGATAGGTGGCACAGATGATGTTACTGAAGATAATGTTATTCAATTGATGAGTAGGGTGAGAAGATATCCTTTACCTCTCGTTTTCGAAATTTCCAATATCGAAAGTGTTATGCCTGGCTTTGACTTTTATTTTGTACCGACTGTATTGAATAGTACAGATGTAAAATATCATAACGGTGTACTTTTAGAAGCATTGAAATCATTTGGACATGTCATAGATTTTGAAGAAGTTGTTTTTGAAGGATATGTTGTCATGAATCCTGAAAGCAAAGTAGCACAAGTTACACAAGCTGAAACAAATTTAACAGATGAAGATATCGAAGCATATGCTCAAATGATTAATGAAATGTATAAATTACCAGTTATGTACCTTGAATATAGTGGTGCATACGGAGAAGTTGAAAAGGTAAAGACAGCTGCAAATATGTTAAGTGATACACAATTATTTTATGGTGGTGGCATTAGTAATCAAGAAGAAGCTGAAGAAATGGCTTCGATTGCTGATACGATTATCGTTGGTGATATTGTTTATAAAGATATTAAAAACGCATTAAAAACAGTTAAGATAAAGGAGTCACATAAATGAATGCATTAGTAAATAAGATGAATGATGAACAAAGTTTAGCAGTACGCACTACAGAAGGGCCACTACTTATTATGGCGGGTGCGGGTTCAGGCAAAACACGTGTTTTAACTCATCGTATAGCTTACTTGCTTGATGAAAAGGACGTATCCCCATACAACATTCTAGCGATTACTTTTACAAACAAGGCAGCAAAAGAAATGAAAGCACGTGTGGAAGCTTTAGTAGGAGAACCGGCTCAAGTTATATGGATGTCAACATTTCACTCAATGTGTGTAAGAATACTGAGAAGAGATGCGGATAGAATTGGTATTGAACGTAATTTTACTATAATTGATCCTACGGACCAAAAATCAGTTATCAAAGATGTATTGAAAAATGAAAATATAGATAGTAAAAAGTTTGAACCAAGAATGTTTATAGGTGCTATAAGTAATTTGAAAAATGAATTGAAAACACCAGAGGATGCACAAAAAGATGCTGAAACATATCATGAACAAATGGTTGCTACAGTGTATAAAGGATATCAAAGACAGTTATCAAGAAATGAAGCGTTAGATTTTGATGATTTAATCATGGTTACAATTCGATTATTTGAACGTGTGCCAGATGTGTTAGAATTTTATCAAAATAAATTCCAATACATTCATGTCGATGAGTACCAAGATACAAACAAAGCACAATATACATTAGTAAATCTTTTAGCATCTAAATTTAAAAATTTATGTGTAGTTGGTGATTCTGATCAATCTATTTATGGTTGGCGTGGTGCTGATATTCAAAACATACTTTCCTTTGAAGAAGATTATCCTGAAGCTAAAACGATATTTTTAGAACAAAATTATCGCTCAACTAAAAATATATTAAATGCAGCTAACGAAGTAATCAAAAATAATTCAGAGCGTAAACCCAAAGGGTTATGGACAGGTAATACATCTGGAGAAAAAATTCACTATTATGAAGCTACTACTGAGAGAGACGAAGCGGAATATGTAGTTAAGGAAATTATGAAACAACAACGTAATGGAAAAAAATATAAAGATATGGCTATCTTATACCGTACCAATGCTCAGTCTCGTGTGTTGGAAGAGACATTTATGAAATCTAATATTCCATACACAATGGTTGGTGGTCAAAAATTCTATGATCGTAAAGAAATTAAAGATCTACTTAGCTATTTGAGAATAATAGCCAATAGCAATGATGATATCAGTTTACGTCGTGTAATCAATGTACCAAAACGTGGCGTAGGTCCATCGACAGTAGATAAAATTCAGGCATATGCTGCTCAAAACGAGATAAGTATGTTTGATGCACTAGCAGAAGTAGACTTTATAGGCTTATCTAAAAAAGTAACACAAGCATGTATTTCATTTTATGACATGATACAGAACTTAATTAAACAACAAGAATTTTTAGAGATTACAGAAATCGTTGAAGAAGTATTGGTGAAATCAGGTTACCGTGAGATGTTGGAACGAGAACAAACATTAGAATCAAGAAGTAGATTAGAAAATATAGATGAATTTATGTCAGTCCCTAAAGACTACGAAGAAAACACGCCATTAGAAGAACAGTCGTTAATCAATTTTTTAACAGACTTATCTTTAGTTGCTGATATAGACGAAGCGCAAATAGATGATGGCATAACGTTGATGACAATGCACTCAGCCAAAGGATTAGAGTTTCCTATTGTATTTATTATGGGCATGGAAGAATCATTATTTCCACATATAAGGGCGATAAAAAGTGATGATGATCATGAAATGCAAGAAGAAAGAAGAATTTGTTATGTAGCGATTACACGTGCTGAAGAAACGTTATATTTAACGCATGCGACATCAAGAATGCTTTTTGGAAGACCGCAGTCCAATATGGCTTCAAGATTCTTAAATGAAATACCTGAAGATTTATTAGAAAACGAAAATAAATCACGAGCAACTACACAAGGAAATCGATTTAAATCTGCAACCAAACAACCTGAAAAAAGAGGATATAGTAAACGTGTGACATCCTCGAAAAAAGCACAACAATCGACGGATTGGCATGTTGGTGACAAAGTTATTCATAAATCATGGGGTGAAGGTATGGTAAGTAATGTTAATGAAAAAAATGGTTCGGTTGAATTAGATATTATCTTTAAATCTGAAGGACCTAAACGTTTGCTTGCTCAATTTGCACCTATTGAAAAGAAAGGGGAATAAAGCGTGGCTGACTTACAATCGCGTGTCGATGTATTACATCAATTACTAAATCAATATAGTTATGAATATTATGTACAAGACAACCCTTCAGTACCAGACAGTGAATACGATAAACTTTTACATGAATTGATAGATATTGAGGCGAACAACCCAGAATATCGAACAGCTGATTCACCTACAGTAAGAGTGGGCGGCTCAGCTCAATCAACTTTTGAAAAAGTGAATCATGATACACCGATGCTAAGTTTAGGGAATGCTTTTAATAAAGAAGATTTAAAAAAATTTGATCAGCGTATACGTGAACAAATTAATCATGTGGAATACATGTGCGAATTGAAAATAGATGGTTTAGCAGTTTCTCTCAAATACGAGAATGGTAAATTCGTACAAGGTTTGACACGTGGTGACGGTACTACGGGTGAAGATATCACCGAAAACTTAAGAACGATACATGCAATACCATTAAAGATTAATGAAGCTAGAACATTTGAAGTTCGTGGTGAAGCATACATGCCCAGAAAATCATTTTTTGATTTAAATGAAGCTAAAGCACAAAATGATGAGCAACCTTTTGCCAATCCAAGAAATGCAGCTGCTGGTTCACTTCGACAATTAGACTCCAAACTTGCAGCAAAGAGAAAGTTAAGTGTTTTCTTATATAGCGTAAATGACTTTACACAATTTCATGCACATACACAAAGCGAAGCTTTAGATGAATTAGATAAATTAGGTTTTAAAACAAATAAAGAAAGAGAACGTGTCCAAACTATAGAAGAAGTATTCGATTATATTGAAAAATGGACTGAAGCACGTGAACAGTTACCTTATGATATCGACGGCATTGTTATCAAAGTAAATGATTTAGACCAGCAAGATGAGCTTGGCTATACACAAAAATCTCCTCGTTGGGCAATTGCGTATAAGTTTCCTGCTGAAGAAGTCATAACAGATTTATTAGATATTGAACTGAGTATTGGTAGAACAGGCGTCGTTACACCTACGGCTATACTTGAACCAGTTAAAGTTGCGGGCACTACAGTTTCTAGAGCTTCTTTACATAATGAAGATCTAATACATGAAAAAGATATTCGAATTGGTGATAGTGTTGTAATTAAGAAGGCGGGAGACATTATACCAGAAGTCATAAAAAGCGTATTAGATCGTCGACCACAAAATGCTGAAGTTTATCACATGCCTACACATTGCCCTAGTTGTAGTCATGAACTTGTAAGAATTGAAGGAGAAGTGGCTTTAAGATGTATCAATCCAAAATGCCAAGCACAACTTGTTGAAGGTATGATTCATTTTGTATCACGACAAGCAATGAATATAGATGGTTTAGGTACTAAAATTATTCAACAACTTTATGAAAATGAAAAAATAAAAGATGTTGCTGATATATTTTACTTAACTAAAGACGATTTGCTACCATTAGAGCGAATGGGTGAAAAGAAAGTAAACAATCTATTAAATGCGATTGAAGATGCTAAATCAAACTCATTAGAACATTTGCTATTTGGTTTAGGAATTAGACACTTAGGTGTCAAAGCGAGCCAAGTCATTGCTGAAAAATATGGAACCATGGATGATTTGTTTAATGTTACAGAAGAGTCATTGATTGAAATCTATGATGTTGGTCAAAAATTAGCACAATCATTAGTCACTTATTTAGAAAATGAAGATATCCGTGCACTTATTAATAAATTAAAGAAAAAACATGTTAATATGACTTATAAAGGTGTCAACACAACAGAGTTAGAAGGACATCCAGAATTTATTAATAAGACCATTGTTTTAACTGGAAAGTTATATCAAATGACAAGAAATGAAGCTTCAAAATGGTTAGAGATTCAAGGTGCTAAAGTTACAAACAGTGTTACAAAAAAGACAGATTTAGTAATTGCTGGAGAAGACGCTGGTTCAAAACTTACAAAAGCTGAACAATTTGGTACAGAAGTTTGGACAGAAGATGACTTTGTCCAGAAACAAAAAGAAATAGAGGGATAGAGGAGATAATGCATGAAAAGAACGATTATACTATTCATCTCAGCAATTTTTCTATTATCAGCATGTGGAAATGAGGATAATGAAAAAAGTAAAGAACAATCTAATGACAATAAGCAGCAAGAAAAATCAGGTTCAGTTAAAGAAATTGCTACCGATAAAAATGTTCAAGGCAATAATTATAGAACGATTTTACCATTTAAAGAAAGTCAAGCACGTGGTTTATTACAAGATAATATGGCAAATAGTTATAACGGTGAAGATTTTGAAAACGGGCTTTTAGAATTGAGTAAAGAAGTTTTTCCAACTGACGATTATTTATATCAAGATGGTCAATACTTAGATAAAGATACGATTAACGCTTATTTAGACCCGAAATATACCAAATCAGAAGTAGATGCAATGGATGAAGATGAACGAAAAGAAAAGAAAGCGAATGAGAATTTAGGTTTAAATCCATCACATAATGGTGAAACAGATCCAGAAAAAATTGCGGAAGATTCACCTGCATATCTTTCTAATATTTTGGAACAGGATTTTTATGCGAGTGGTGATACTAAAGGGAAGAAAATTAAAGGTATGACCATTGGACTAGCAATGAATAGTACTTATTACTATCAAAAAGAAAAAGATGGCGAGACCTATAGTAAAGATTTAGATGATAAAGAAATTAAGAAACAAGGAAAGCAAATGGCAGGCGAAATTTTGTCAAGAGTCAGAGAAAATAAAGCTTTGAAAGACATACCTATACACTTTGCAATTTATAAACAAACTGGCGAAAATTCAATTGTACCAGGAGAGTTTATTGCTGGTACGACAGTTGAAGATGGTAAGACACGTATTAATGAATGGAAAGATATTAATCAAACAACAGCATTGTTACCTTCTGATGAAGCAAGTAAAATTGATGAAAATTTAAATAATAATTTCAAACAATTTAATGATGATTTACAGACGTATTTTAATAACTTTACTCAAGCAGTAGGGACAGTTAAATTTGATAATAAAAAAGCGAAGCAACTAACTGTTGATGTACCGATTGATTATTATGGCGAAGCAGAAACAATTGGTATCACACAATATATCACTGAACAAGCAGAGAAATACTTTGATGATATTGACGAATATGAAATTCGTATAAAAGATGGTAACAAGGCAAAAGCTTTAATCAGTAAAACTAAAGATGACAAAGACCCACAAGTCCATATTTATAAAAACAATAATTAATAAGCGTATACACATTAAAAGCCACACTTGTAATCAAAATATGTATTACAAGTGTGGCTTTTTTAGTGTTAATTTATAGTGAAAGAGTTATTACACGATTATTCTTTGACAATCTCTTTTACTTTATTTAAATCGTTATTTACAAATTCACCGGGCTTTTTCGTAATTTTACTTACTAGATAAGTAACGATCACACTGGCTAGGAAACCAGGAATTATTTCATACATACCGAAGATTTCATTTATTGATGCTAATGGTTTAATCCAAGCAATCCATACAATAACGACTATAGCACCGGTAATCATACCGCTCAAAGCACCAGCGTGAGACAAACCCTTCCAGTAAAGTGAGAAGATTACTAACGGACTAAATGCCGCGCCAAACCCTGCCCAAGCATTACCTACAAGGTTTAAAATTGTATCATTTGGAGACCAAGCAATCCAAATTGCAATAATTGCTACTAGTAAAACAGATAGTCTTCCTATCATTACAAACTCTTTTTCGTGTGTTTTTGCTTTCGATTCACCGCGAATAAGTTTATAAAAATCTTCAGTCAGTGAACTAGAAGTTACTAATAACTGAGATGAAATTGTGCTCATGATAGCTGCCAATATAGCTGCTAATAAGAATCCACCAACGAGTGGATGGAATAAAATTTGGCTCATAATGATAAATAGTGTCTCTGGATCTTCCATTTTAATATGGTATTGAGGTATAAATGCGATACCTGTTAACCCTACAGCAACTGCACCTAAGAGCCCTACAACCATCCAGCTTATACCTAAACGTCTAGCTTTTGGTAAAAGTTTATGTGTTTTAATGGACATAAAACGAACGATGATATGTGGTTGTCCAAAATAACCTAAACCCCAGGCAAATAAGGAAATAATACCTAAAAATGTAGTCCCTTTAAACAAGTCCATATTGGTAGGTTTCATAGCTGCTACCTCACTAAATGTATCCAAACCGTTGAGTTTTATAAGTGCTACGATAGGGACCATGACCATAGCAATTAACATAATTACACCTTGAAAGAAATCTGTAATGGATACAGCTAAATATCCACCAAAAAACGTATAAAAAATAACGATTGCTGCAACAATGATAAGCCCCCAATGATAGTTCAAGCCAAAAGCACTTTCAAATAATTTACCACCAGATACAAACCCAGAATGTGTATATAAAGTAAAAAACACGACGATGATTAGACCTGAAATTATTTTTATGTAATTTTTGCGGTCGTTGAGTCGATTTTTAAAAAAATCTGGTAAGGTAATAGCATCTCCTGCAATTTCAGTATAAATACGAAGTCGAGGTGCGACTACAAAATAGTTAACATAAGCGCCAAGCGATAAACCAATTGTAATCCACATTGCAGATAATCCAGTACTATATACAGATCCAGGAAGCCCCATAATCATCCATCCACTCATATCAGATGCACCTGCTGATAGGGCAGTTACATAAGGGCCAATACTTCTACCTCCAAGCATAAATTCACTTAAATTACCTGTGGATTGCTTATAACCGTAATAGCCAATAACTAATAAAATGATAAAATAAATAATAATCATGATATACGTTTGCCAAGTAGCGTGAACTTGATTCGCTAAAGATGTGCCTAGAATAAACATAATACTTCAACTCCCTTATCCCCAGAATATTAAATTGTGTTACATGAATTATTATACAATGAAATTTATAAATAGAGTAGAAATATTTTTTGTTTTTCAAAATAATTAGCTCAATGACAAAAATGAAAATGCTTACATTAAATGAAATAATATTACACTATTTATAAAAAATATGGTTTATTATGCAATGATTGTTATAAATGCTGTGATACTTAAGTAGATTATGTTCAAAATATATTTAAGTCACATAATTCCAAAAGGTTGAGCAAAAGGAATTAAAATAAACAAGGTTATTTATTGTTATTGGTGAAAAGTTTAGATTTTTGCTTGGAATTTTGATACAATTTTATAATGAATGAGTAAAAAGGAGGCTTTTATTTAATGGCTAAAGTTACACGTGAAGAGGTAGAGCATATTGCTAATTTAGCTAGACTTCAAATATCAGAAGAAGAAACAATTGAAATGCAAGATACATTAGAAAGTATTTTAAATTTTGCTAATCATATAGATACAGCAGACACTAGCTCAATTGAGCCAACTTATCATGTATTAGATTTACAAAACGTGTTAAGAGAAGACAAAGCAATCGAGGGCATTCCTCAAGAGCTTGCATTAAAAAATGCTAAAGAGACGGAAGATGGACAATTCAAGGTGCCATCTATCATGAATGAGGAGGACGCTTAAGATGACCATCCGTTATGAATCTGTGGAAAATTTAATTACATTAATAAAAAACAAAGAAATTAAACCTTCACAAGTAGTAAACGATATCTACGATGCAATTGAAGAAACTGATCCAACAATCAAATCATTTCTTGCATTAGATAAAGATAATGCTATTAAAAAAGCACAAGAATTAGATGAGTTACAAGCCAAGGACCAAATGGAAGGCAAACTTTTTGGTATTCCAATGGGAATTAAAGATAATATTATTACTGAAGGTGTAGAAACAACATGTGCTAGTAAAATGCTAGAAGGATTTGTACCTATCTATGAATCCACAGTTATGAATAAATTACGCAACGAACAAGCGGTTTTAATTGGAAAATTAAACATGGATGAATTTGCAATGGGAGGTTCTACAGAAACTTCTTATTTTAAAAAAACGTTAAATCCATTTGATCACACAGCTGTTCCTGGTGGTTCATCTGGTGGTTCTGCAGCAGCAGTTGCAGCAGGATTAGTTCCTTTTAGTTTAGGCTCTGATACTGGTGGTTCAATTCGTCAACCTGCAGCTTATTGTGGAATCGTAGGCTTAAAACCAACTTATGGTCGTGTATCACGTTTTGGTTTGGTAGCATTTGCGTCTTCATTAGACCAAATCGGACCGTTAACACGCAATGTTAAGGACAATGCATTAGTATTAGAAGCAATCACTGGTTTAGATGAAAATGATAGTACAAGTGCACCAGTAGAAGATGCAGACTTTACATCTGATATTGGTAAAGATATTCAAGGACTTAAAGTAGCATTACCAAAAGAATATCTTGGCGAAGGTATATCTGACGAAGTGAAAGCATCTGTGAAAAACGCTGTTGAAACATTGAAAGAACTAGGTGCTACAGTAGAAGAAGTTTCATTACCAAACACAAAATATGGCATTCCTTCTTATTATGTAATCGCATCATCTGAAGCATCATCAAATTTATCGCGTTTTGATGGTATCAGATACGGTTATCATTCACCAGAAGCAAATTCACTTGAAGAATTATATAAAATGTCAAGAAGTGAAGGATTTGGTGAAGAAGTTAAGCGTCGTATTTTCCTTGGTACATTTGCGTTAAGTTCGGGTTACTATGATGCGTTCTACAAAAAATCACAAAAAGTTAGAACATTAATTAAAAATGATTTCGATCGTATTTTTGATAACTATGATGTTGTAGTAGGACCAACAACACCAACAACTGCATTTAATATAGGTGAAGAAATCGATGATCCACTTACAATGTATGCGAATGACTTACTAACAACACCAGTTAACTTAGCTGGTTTGCCAGGTATATCTATTCCTTGCGGTAAAGCGAATGGACGTCCAATTGGTTTGCAATTTATTGGTAAACCATTTGATGAGAAAACATTATATCGTGTCGCTTTCCAATATGAAACAAAATTTAATTTGCATAATGAATACGAAAATTTATAAGGAGTGGAAATCATGCATTTTGAAACAGTTATTGGACTAGAGGTCCATGTTGAGTTAAAAACAGAATCTAAAATGTTTTCTCCATCACCAGCACATTTCGGAGCAAAACCTAACTCAAACACAAACGTCATTGATTTGGCTTACCCTGGTGTATTACCGGTTGTCAATAGACGTGCGGTTGATTGGGCGATGAGAGCATCAATGGCATTAAATATGGATATTGCAACAGAATCAAAATTTGATCGTAAAAACTATTTCTATCCAGATAATCCTAAAGCATATCAAATTTCACAATTTGATCAGCCAATTGGTGAAAATGGTTATATTGATATTGAAGTAGATGGTGAAACGAAACGTATAGGTATCACACGTTTACACATGGAAGAAGATGCTGGTAAGTCAACACATAAGGATGGTTATTCACTAGTTGACTTAAATAGACAAGGTACACCATTGATTGAAATTGTATCTGAACCAGATATTCGCTCACCACAAGAAGCGTATGCATACTTAGAAAAATTGCGTTCAATCATACAATATACTGGTGTCTCTGATTGTAAAATGGAAGAAGGATCATTGCGTTGTGATGCTAATATTTCTTTACGACCATATGGTCAAGAAGAATTTGGAACAAAAGCAGAATTGAAAAATTTAAACTCATTTACTTATGTACGTAAAGGGTTAGAATATGAAGAAAAACGTCAAGAAGAAGAATTATTGAACGGCGGAGAGATTTTACAAGAAACGAGACGTTTTGATGAAGCTACAGGTAAAACGAATCTTATGCGTGTAAAAGAAGGTTCTGATGATTACCGTTACTTCCCAGAACCAGATATTGTGCCTTTATATGTTGACGATGAATGGAAAGAACGCGTACGTCAAACAATACCTGAATTACCAGATGAAAGAAAAGATAAATACGTCAATCAATTTGGTTTACCAGCATATGATGCACATGTGATTACATTGACAAAAGAAATGTCTGATTTCTTTGAAGGTGCAGTAGCTGAAGGTGCAGATGTAAAATTAACTTCAAACTGGTTAATGGGCGGCGTTAATGAGTATTTAAATAAACATCAAATAGAATTATTAGATACTAAACTTACACCACAAAATCTTGCAGGTATGATTAAGTTGATTGAAGATGGCACAATGAGTAGTAAAATCGCTAAAAAAGTTTTCCCAGAACTAGCTGAAAATGGTGGAGATGCCAAACAAATTATGGAAGATAAAGGCTTAGTTCAAATCTCTGATGAAGCAACACTGCTTAAATTTGTAAATGAAGCGTTAGACAACAATCCACAATCCGTTGAAGATTATCAAAATGGTAAGGGTAAAGCTATGGGCTTCTTAGTTGGTCAAATTATGAAAGCTTCCAAAGGTCAAGCTAACCCACAATTAGTGAACCAATTATTAAAACAAGAATTAGATAAAAGATAACATCATCATTCATTTTTAAACAGTTTTAATCTAATTAAAGAAAAACCTGAGACTGAAGCATCTTAAATTAAAAAATAAACGTCAATTTCTATTACAAATATAGGAATTGGCGTTTTTTGTTGTTGTAACATTCAGGAATATATCATTATCATCTTTTTTTAGCGATTTTGGCAATTATTGACACCAGGGGGATTATTTAAAATGAGCAAATGAGGATAAGGTATATTCATGTAAAATGTAGCACAATCAAAACTTTAAAATTTCTAATGTGATAGCAATTCTTAATTATGGATTAATGCTTATGTTTTAGCCATTGGTATGGATGTTTCAAAAACTTTAATATTGAGTAGTATATTATATTTTCTTTTTAAAAATAGCCTAAATGCTTTTATCATTTAACTAAATCATTTAATATATATACTGAGTATAAAAAGTTGAGGGATAAAATATGAGAAAACGAGCTAGAATCATTTATAACCCAACATCTGGTAAAGAATTGTTTAAGCGAACATTACCAGATGTGTTAATAAAATTAGAAAAGGCCGGTTTTGAAACGAGTGCCTATGCGACTGAAAAAATTGGAGATGCTACCACTGAGGCGAAGCGTTGTTTAACACAAGATTATGATGTTTTAATAGCTGCTGGTGGTGATGGGACACTTAATGAAGTCATCAATGGCATAGCAGAACATCCGAATAGACCTAAGATTGGCATTATCCCAATGGGAACTGTAAATGATTTTGGGCGAGCTTTGCACTTACCTAATGATATTATGAGCGCGATAGATGTCATTATTGAAGGTCATTCAACACGCGTTGATATCGGGAAAATGAACAGTAGATACTTCATTAATTTAGCTGCAGGTGGACAATTAACACAGGTATCTTATGAGACACCAAGTAGATTAAAATCAATTGTCGGCCCTTTTGCATATTATATTAAAGGATTTGAAATGTTGCCTCAGATGAAAGCTGTTGATTTACGTATCGAATATGATGATGAGGTTTTCCAAGGAGAGGCGCTCTTATTTTTATTAGGTTTGACCAACTCTATGGCAGGATTTGAAAAGTTAGTGCCTGATGCCAAATTAGATGATGGCTATTTTACCTTGATTATAGTTGAAAAAGCTAATTTAGCAGAATTAGGACATATTATGACGCTTGCATCTCGAGGTGAACATATTAAACATCCTAAAGTACATTATAAAAAAGCCAAATCGATTAATATTTCTTCATTTATAGATTTGCAATTAAATGTGGATGGTGAATATGGTGGCAAGTTGCCTGGTAACTTTTTGAATTTAAAACAGCATATTGAAGTCTATACACCAAACGATATTAAAAACGAGGAGTTAGTTGAGCAATAATAGACAATATATTAAAATAAAGCATCATCGTGAACGAGATTAATGAATAAGATAAAATGAATCTTCCAAAATGTTAATAGACAACGAGGTTAGGTAAAACTACAAATAGCCTAACCTCTTTTATATGGGGTGACAAAATGAGCATAATACAAAAAAATGAAATTATAGAAGGACGCGTAATTGATTTAACACATGAAGGACATGGCGTTGTAAAGTTAGACCGTTATCCTGTGTTTGTTCCTAATAGTTTAATAGATGAAACGATTAAATTTAAAGTGATCAAAGTAAAAAAGAATTTTGCGATAGGTAAATTAATAGAAGTTAAAGAACAAAGTAGTGAACGTGTCGAGCCACCCTGTGTATATTATTACAAATGCGGGGGCTGTCAATTACAACATATGACATACCAAGCTCAATTGAATATGAAGAAAGAACAAGTGGTTAATTTGTTTCATCGAAAAGCAGATTTTAAAGAAACGATAATTAATGAAACAGTTGGTATGGAAAACCCCTGGTATTATCGAAATAAATCACAAATACCCGTTGGAAAGAATAAAGAAGGAGAGATTATCTCAGGTTTTTATAGACAAAGAAGTCACGATATTATAGATATGGAAACATGTTTAATTCAAGACCAATTGCATCAAAAAGTTATGAACCAACTTAAAGTTTGGTTTAACGAATTAAATATTAGTGTTTATAATGAACAAAAAAAACAAGGGCTTATGAGACATGTTGTTATACGTACTGGACACCATTCAAGAGAATTAATGGTTATTTTTGTGACAAATGGCAGGAAATTTAAACAAAGTGATTTACTTGTACAAAAATTAATTGATACATTTCCTGAAATCACGAGTATTAAACATAATATCAACAATACACATTCCAATGTGATATTAGGAGCCGAGTCTAATACCTTATATGGTGAGACAACAATTAATGATAAATTATCAGACGTTACTTTTAAAATAAGCGATCAATCTTTTTATCAAATTAATTCGATACAAACTGAAAAATTGTATCAACTTGCGATTGAATATGCAAACTTAAATCAAGATGATATTGTCCTGGATACATATTGTGGTATTGGAACAATAGGTTTATATATGGCACCAAAAGCAAAACATGTTTATGGAGTAGAAGTCGTGTCAGAAGCCATTGAAGATGCACAACAAAATGCGACTATAAACCAATTTGAAAATACTACTTTTGTCTGTGGTAAGGCAGAAGAGGTTATATTAAAATGGAAATCACAAGGAATTAAACCAGATGTAGTGATGGTTGATCCACCTAGAAAAGGCTGTGATGAAACATTTTTACAAGCATTATTAGAATTAAATCCAAGAAAAATTGTCTATATTTCATGTAATCCATCTACACAGCAACGTGATGCGCAATATTTAGCGCAACATTACAAACTAACGAAAATTACACCAGTAGATATGTTTCCACATACAACACATGTTGAAACGGTTGCACAATTCAACCGTATTTAAAAATAGCTTAATAGATAAGTGTTATTCAATAAACTTTGTGTAAAGTTAATTAACTTGTTATTTACTCAGTATTGCAGTTTATTTCAATCTAAGAAGATTTGTTAAAATTCAATTACAAGTCATTAACTTTGTTCAATAGCTCTTTCTAAGTGGATAAAATCATTGTATACTCTAGGTAACAACAAAGCATTTGGAGGGTTGCTAATGTTTAAAATTGAGTTGTTTTCTAATAAAAAGTTATTAGAAGGATTTTTACTATTCCAATTGACAATAGTAATGATCAGTATATTGCTATCGTATAAATTTGCTTATTTATTTGCTTCAGTTATAGAGCAAAATATCTTATTTAATTTAATATATGGTATTTTAGGTTTTACAATTGTTTATTTCATACATGAATTGATTCATAACTTGATGTTTCGCATTTTATCAAAAGGTCAAAAACCAATTTATCGAGTTAAATATGGTTTGGTAAAGTCACATATGCCACAAGTTTATTTTAAAAAATGGCAATATAGCTTGATTATGTTAGCCCCTTTAATTGTTATATCATCCATTTTATTTATCGTATTTTTTATTACGCCTTATTCATCTATCATATTTATAGCAAGTTTCCATATTGGCTATTGTATTATGGATTTATATTTACTTTCCGGCGTATTAAATGACAAGGTTGAAGTGATAGAAGACACTGAGGATGGTATTAAATATTATACAAAAAGCCCTTCAAATGAATTGCAAGCTGAACCAAAATCATAAAAAATAATTAATCTGAGTTAGTATTACTACTATATACGCAGTTGTTTTTATGGATCATTGCGTGTTAAAAAAGTGGTTAGCTAACTCTTTTTTGTATGTTTTTTTTGTTATGAGCATATATTATGTAACAAAATCATTTAGATTGTAAGATAAATATCAAAAGCATCATAATATGAATTTTAAAAGGGAGGTGTGTGCATTGTCAGAAAGAAGGATTATTCATATAGATATGGACTATTTCTTTGCTCAAGTAGAAATAAGAGATAATCCAAATTTGGAAGGGAAGCCAGTCATCGTCGGTGGAAAGGCAAGTGGTAGAGGCGTGGTGTCAACAGCTTCTTATGAGGCAAGAAAATATGGTGTTCATTCTGCAATGCCCACCGCACAAGCTCATAAATTATGTCCGAATGGTTTTTATGTATCACCTAGATTTGAAGCTTATAAAGAAGCTTCAAATACAATTATGAATATTTTTAAAAGTTATACTGAAATTGTCGAACCATTGTCATTAGATGAGGCTTATTTAGATATTACGCATTTAGTGCGACCTGATTTACCGGCGTCTATGATTGCACAATATATTCGCAGAGATATATACGAAGCAACTAAGTTAACATCCTCTGCAGGTGTCTCATACAATAAATTTTTGGCGAAGTTAGCGAGTGGTATGAATAAGCCTAATGGTCTAACTATTATTGATTACAAAAATGTACACAATATATTAATGGGATTAGATATTGGAGATTTTCCAGGGGTGGGTAAAGCTTCAAAAGAAAAAATGCATGAACATAAAATTTATAATGGTCAAGATTTGTATAATCAAAGTGAACGTGAATTAATTCGTCTTTTTGGAAAACGCGGTTATGGATTGTACAATAAGGCAAGAGGTATAGACAATAATGAAGTGAAAGCTACAAGAATTAGAAAATCCGTCGGCACAGAACGTACTTTTGCAACTGATATTAACGATGATGATCAAATTCTGCAAAAAATATGGGAATTAAGTCATAAAACAGCTGAACGCTTAGCCAGAATTCAAAAATCTGGCAAAACCGTTACTGTTAAAATTAAAACTTTTAAATTTGAAACTTTGTCAAAACAAAGAAGTTTGAGAGATCCAGTAAGAAATGAGACGGATATTTATAATATTGCTTATAGTTTATATACTGAACTAAAAGATTCAGAAACACCAATTAGATTGGTTGGTGTGACAGTGGGTAACCTAGAAAAGGCGACCTATGAAAATATGACAATTTACGACTATATTTAAGTAAAATACAAAGGTAATATAGACTGATTTTAAATCCATTAATCTTTATCTTTTAACTGTTTACCAAATATTGATAACATACTGTTTAAATCATCATAGTGTTGTAATAGTCGAAAGGTAATCATTGCACATGCTTTCGCATCATTTAAAGCATCGTGATGACCATGAAAATCTAGATTGTAATAATGCATCATGTGGCTCAACCCATAACGATGACTATTTATTGTTTTTCTAGACAGTTGTAGTGAACAAAAATAAGTAATTGTTGGTGTTTCTTGTCCAATTTGTTTAATGCTGTCATACAACACATTCATATCAAAGGCTGCGTTATGAGCAACTACTGGTAAACCATCAATGAATTGCATCATATATGGATATACTGATTCAAATGTCGGCGCATCTTTCACATCATTTGGATTAATACCATGAACTGCAATGTTTTGTTTTGAAAAATAGTCATTTGGATTAACTAGTGTGTAAAAAGATTCTGTAATTTGATGATTGATCACTTTGACCATTCCCACTGAACATATACTCGTTCTTTTTCCATTTGCAGTTTCAAAATCTAAAGCAATATAAGCATTGGCTGTCATCAAGCAAGAATCCTTTCTCTTATAGAATATGTTATGACTTTATATAATTCTCTTTTCGAAGTCAAGTGAGTAAAACTCAATGAAACAAATAGTTGCATCTGCTAGTCTTTGCTGCTGACTCATAAATACTTAAAAAGCATGCCAACATCATTGGCATGCTTTTGTATAGTCATTAATAACTATATAGAAATAAGTAGTGAGTTACCACACTAACTCTATGCTTCATCTTCATTAAATGAACGTGAGGCTAATTCTTTCTCATATAAATATAAAGTATTACTATCATCACCGATACGTTTTAAGTAATCAATATGTGTATCAAACATTGATTCTTCTTCGACTTGTTCATCTAGGAACCAATTTAAAAATGAAATCGTAGCATAATCTTTATCTTTATTAGCTAAATCAGATAAGTTATAAAATCTGCGTGTTACGTCTTGTTCTTGAGCTAAGCCATCTTCAAAGGTTTCTAAGATACTTGTGAATTCAGATTTAGGTGCTGGTATCGAATTAAAGATTGCTTGTTCACCACGATCATTGATGTAATCATAAATTTTCTTACCATGAAATCTTTCTTCTTTTGCTTGCTGGATATAGAAATTAGCAAAGCCTTCGTAGGATTTGCTATCACAATATGCAGCCATTGCCATATAGGCGTGTGCAGCAAAATATTCGTGATTCATTTGTTCATTTAATGCATCTAATAATTCTTTATTCAACATAAGTCAAAGCCTCCATGTATCATTTTTTATTAGTATAGCAAATTTATTCTCATTCGTAAATAATAATTATTCTAATCTGGGAGGTTGATATATATTTGCATTGAGAATTGTTTGGAATACAACTTAATCGTGTTATAATATTTGAGTGAATAGTAGAGGAGGAAGTAGATGAGACAATGGACTGCAACACGCCTAGCGAGATTGGCAAGACAAGTAAGTCGTACTGTTGGGAAAAAAGGAACAGACTTACCAGGTCAAGTCGCTAGAAGAGTGGATAAAAATATTTTAAGAGAATTAGCATCTCATGTTGATGAGATTGTATTTATAAGTGGTACAAATGGGAAAACGACTACATCAAATTTAATAGGTCATACGTTAAAAGCAAACCAAATTGAAATCATACATAATAATGAAGGTGCAAATATGGCTGCTGGAATTACATCAGCTTTTATTTTGCAACTTAAAAAAAATACTAAAATTGCAGTTATTGAAATTGATGAAGGTTCTATACCAAGAGTACTAAACGAAGTTACACCTACAATGATGGTCGTCACTAATTTCTTTCGTGACCAAATGGATCGATTTGGGGAAATCGATATTATGGTAAATAATATTGCAAAAGCAATTGATAATAAAGGTATAAAATTATTATTAAATGCCGACGATCCTTTTGTTAGTAGATTAAAGATAGCAAGTGATACTGTTACTTATTATGGTATGAAAAAGCATGCGCATGATTTTGAACAAAGTTCTATGAATGAAAGTAGATATTGTCCTAATTGTGGTAGTTTATTACATTATGATTATATTCATTATAACCAATTAGGCCATTATTATTGTGAATGTGGTTTTAAACGAGAAAAAACAAAATATGAAGTATCTCAATTTGATTTAACTCCATTTCTTAACTTAAATGTTGGTACTACAACATTTAATATGAAAATTGCAGGCGATTTTAATGCATATAATGCAATTGCTGCTTATACCGTGCTCAGAGAACTTGGATTAAATGATGCGTCAATTCGAAAAGGGTTTGAAACTTATACTTCTGATAATGGCAGAATGCAGTATTTTAAAAAGGGTACCAAAGAAGCTATGATCAATCTAGCAAAAAACCCTGCCGGTATGAATGCAAGTCTCTCGGTCGGTGATCGAATAGAAGGGAATAAAGTTTATGTTATCAGTTTAAATGATTATGCTGCGGACGGACGTGACACATCTTGGATTTACGATGCTGATTTTGAAAAATTAGTGAATCAACAAATAGAAGCTATTATAGTTACAGGTTCACGAGCGGAAGAGCTACAATTAAGATTAAAACTTGCAGAGATTAATGTACCGATCATATTAGAAAGTGATATCTACAAAGCGACTGCGAAAACAATGGAATATACAAATAGCTTTACTGTAGCAATACCTAACTATACTTCACTTTCCCCTATGTTAAAGCAATTGAACCACTCTTTTGAGGAGGACAAAGTAAAATGAATGAGTTGACGGTCTATCACTTTATGCCCGATAAATTAAATTTATATAGTGATATAGGAAATATCATTGCACTTAAACAACGTGCTAAACGCCGTAATATCGAACTAAAGGTAGTAGATATTAATCAGACAGAAAATGTTACTTTCGATGAATGTGATATCTTTTTTATTGGTGGCGGTAGTGACAGAGAACAAGCATTAGCAACACAAGAATTAACTAAAATTAAAAGCAAGTTGAAAGATGCGATTGAAGATGGCTTACCCGGTCTAACTGTGTGCGGTGGTTACCAATTTTTAGGACGTAAATACGTTACGCCAGATGGTACAGAATTAGACGGTTTAAATATTTTAGATTTTTATACAGAATCTAAAAAAGATCGTTTGACAGGAGATATTGTAATCGAAAGTAATACTTTTGGCACAATAGTTGGATTTGAAAATCATGGGGGACGTACTTATCATAATTTCGGGACTTTGGGAGAAGTTACGCATGGTTTTGGTAATAATGATGACGATGCCAAAGAAGGTATTCATTACAAGAATTTATTAGGTACGTATTTACATGGACCCATACTACCTAAAAACCATGAAATTACAGACTATCTATTAGAAAAAGCGTGTGAACGCAAAGGCATTGTATTCGAACCGAAAGAATTAGATAATACTGAGGAAGAAGCAGCTAAGAAAGTCATTATTGAACGCGTTTCTCAACAGAAAAAATAGAATTTCGACTTTATTAAAACATAAAAAATAGCCTAGGACAAAGGTCCTAGGCTATTTTTTATGTTACGTATTTAATGTTATTCTTTAAGCAAATCGACTATTTAAAATTCTATAAATTAATAGTATTTCATAGACAATATGACTTTTTAATTGGTTTTTATCAAACTCATCTAAACCTTTGACCGTGGATTTAAGTAATGACGCTGATTCAGGATGACGTTCAAAATGTCCGGTACTATGTATATTATTTATACTGTCAGCAATATTCAGCATAGCAAGTTGCTCTTCTTTAGTAAAAGTAACCTGCGTGTCTTTTGGCAAATAAACTAAGTTAGATAGGTGTGTTATGAATAATCGATTTGTATGTGTACGTGTAGTTAAAGACTTTAAACGAATCCATTCTGAATGATGATGTTTATGATAACTGAGTTCGTCTTTTTGATAAGAAAGCAACGTTTCGACTTTTTGATTTAAATTTAATAAAGTGGCAAGTTGTTGATTGGTCGATCCATTATAAAATTTACCAACAACTAGTTGGCGTATACGCTTATGAAATAGTGCATACATTTTTTCTTCTGTTAAATTAATAGCATCATCCAGTTGATCATAATATTTGGGTGGTAAGACAATAAAGTTTACTAATCCAGCTGTTACTAATCCAATAATAGCTGTTAATAGTCTGGAAAAGAAATTAAAATAATAAGCATCATGTATACCAGGGATCATAGCCATTGCGGTTAATGTTGCTACAGTAGTACCAACTTGTAAGTTCAATTTTGTACATAAAATAATGGTGAATGTTGCACTAAATGCATAGGCAAAAGCAGATTGATCACCAAAAATAAAAGTGAAAATCACGGCAAATAATGCACCAATAATTGTAGCAGGAAGTCTTCTATACCCTTTTATTAATGAAGCCTTAGCGGTTGGTTCAATTGTGACTATAGCTGTTAATATAGCGAAAATTGGGTTTAAATTTAAGGCTAAACAAAAAAGAGCAGTTAAAAATGTAGCTAAACCTGTTTTTATTGTACGTGCACCAACAATATTTTTATACCAAGAATCATTCATATTAAAACTCCTATATAAATAAACGTTTAATGATTTAACCAGAATTGTAAAACTGGTTATGTCATTACTTCGTTAAAATGTTAAACTATATATGATAAAAATTTTCTAATTTATTATATCAAAAAAAGTCTGCTATAATAAGAAGGAATATAATTTACAAAAAGGAACGGGATAAAATGATTGTAAAAACAGAAGAAGAATTAACAGCACTAAAAGATATTGGATACATTTGTGCACTTGTCAGAGACAAAATGCAAGAAGCTACTAAACCTGGTATTACTACAAAAGAACTTGATGATATTGCAAAAGATTTATTTGAAGCACATGGAGCTATTTCAGCGCCAATTCATGACGAAAACTTTCCAGGCCAAACTTGTATCAGCGTAAATGAAGAAGTGGCACATGGTATTCCTGGAAAACGAAAAATTCGTGAAGGCGACTTAGTAAATATTGACGTTTCTGCCTTGAAAAATGGCTATTATGCGGACACAGGGATTTCATTTGTAGTTGGTGAAGCGGATAATCCATTGAAACAAAAAGTTTGTGATGTTGCATTAGAAGCATTTGATGCAGCTATGACCAAAATCAAGCCTGGTGCGAAGCTAAGTCAAATTGGTAAAGCAGTCCACGCGACGGCACGTAAAAATGATTTAACTGTGATTAAAAATTTAACAGGTCATGGTGTAGGTCAGTCATTACATGAATCTCCAAGCCATGTGATGAATTATTATGATCCAAAAGATAAAACATTGCTTAAAGAAGGCACTGTAATTGCTGTTGAGCCATTTATTTCTTCAAAAGCAACATTTGTCACAGAAGGTAAAAATGAATGGGCTTTTGAAACGCAAGATAAAAGCTTTGTTGCTCAAATTGAACATACCGTTATAGTAACGAAAGAAGGACCAGTTTTAACTACTAAAATAGATTAGAATGAGTTTCGGTCTAAAGTCCTAATATAAGATGGTTCCGGAGCCTATACTAATGGTTCCGGATATTTTTTATAATAGAATCTAATCAATCATGAGGTGATTCTATGAATTATATTACGACTTATTTAGAAAAAATGACCAAACAAACCTTTTATTCAAGCTTAATTGAGTATAGACAATATCTTGATAAAAAATTAAGAAGTATAGAAATGTACATAAATTATCTATTTGAAAGAAAAACTTATGTAGCTAGGCTAATAGATCATTTAACATTATCTTTAGAAAATAAATATATCGACATTTTAGATGAATCTGATATTGAATGTGCACAGGAAATTGAGCACTATGATATAGAAAAAATTAAAAGTGATTTGAATGAAATGGAAGCAGACTACGCACGTATTGTAGCCGATTTATCACAACAAGCTAAAGAAAAAGTAAATGTTGAAACAGAATGTGATTTAATCGAACAAATTAGTTTAGTCGCTTGAAGAAAGGTGGCGAAACATGACTCATAAATATATATCAACTGAGATGTTGATTGTGTTTACAGCATTAATGATAATAGCTAATTTCTACTATATTTTCTTTGAAAAAATTGGCTTTATTTTTGTATTATTATTAGGCTGTATATTGGTTTATGTAGGATATTTATATTTTCATAAAATACGAGGTTTATTATCATTTTGGATAGGGGTATTACTTATTGCTTTTACCTTATTATCTAATAAATACACGATTATTATATTATTTATATTTTTAATTGTGTTAATAGTGAGATATATCTTTTATAGATTTAAACCGTTGAAAATTATTGCGACAGAAGAGGCAGTAGAATCTCCAGAATTTATTAAACAAAAGTGGTTTGGTGAGCAACGTACACCTATTTATGTTTATAAATGGGAAGATTTACAAATACAGCATGGTATTGGTGATATTCATATAGATATGTCTAAAGCCGCTAATATTAGAGAACATAATACGGTAGTAATCAGACATTTTTTAGGTAAAGTGCAAATTATTGTGCCTTTAAATTACAATATAAAATTACATTTTTCAGCACTTTATGGCAATGCATACGTCAATGAAACATCATATAAAGTTGAAAACAACAATATTAAAGTTATTGAAGAAACAAAAGAAGATAATTATGCTGTTAATGTCTATTTGTCAACATTCATAGGAGATGTTGAGGTGATTTATAAATGAATCACTACATAAGAGCAATAGGGTCGATGTTGATATTAGTTTATAGTACATTTTTCGCTATGTTTTTTATAGATAAAGTATTTGTGAATATTATATATTTTCAAGGTATGATTTATACACAAATCTTTGGTATTCCAGTTTTACTATTTATTAATTTATTAGTTATATTACTATGCATCATAGTTGGCTCAGTATTAGCATATAAAATCAACCAACAAAATCATTGGTTACAAGATCAAATTGAGCGTTCTATTGAAGGACAAACAGTTGGTATCAACGACCAGAATATAGAATTATATAATGAAACAATTGAATTATATCAAACACTTGTACCGCTCAATCAAGAAGTTCATAAATTACGTTTAAAAACACAAAATTTAACGAATGAATCATATAATATGAACGATGTGAAAGTTAAAAAAATAATTGAAGATGAAAGGCAAAGACTGGCTCGTGAGTTACATGATTCCGTAAGCCAGCAACTATTTGCAGCAAGCATGATGCTCTCTGCCATTAAAGAAACTGATTTGAAAGCACCTTTAGATCAACAAATTCCAGTATTGGAAAAAATGGTCCAAGATTCACAATTAGAAATGCGCGCCTTGCTATTACATTTAAGACCAATTGGCTTGAAGGATAAATCACTTGGCCAAGGTATCAAAGATTTAGTAGTTGATCTACAGAAAAAAGTGCCAATGAAAGTCGTACATGATATTGAAGATTTCGACGTTCCTAAAGGCATTGAAGATCATTTGTTTAGAATTACACAAGAAGCAATTTCAAATACATTAAGACATTCAAAAGGTACAAAAGTTACGATTGAATTGTTTAATAGAGAAGAATATTTATTATTACGTATACAAGATGATGGTAAAGGCTTTAACGTTGATGATAAGGTAGAACAAAGCTATGGGTTAAAAAATATGCGTGAACGAGCACTTGAAATTGGCGCAACATTTCATATAGTATCACTGCCAGATTCAGGAACACGGATTGAAGTCAAAGCCCCATTAAATAAGGAGGATTCGTATGCCGATTAAAGTATTATTTGTTGATGATCATGAAATGGTCAGAATTGGTATTTCTAGTTATTTATCTACTCAACCAGATATAGAAGTAGTCGGAGAAGGGCAATCGGGGAAAGATGCAATTGAAAAAGCACATGAACTTAAGCCTGATTTAATTTTAATGGACTTACTCATGGATGATATGGATGGTGTAGAAGCTACAGAACAAATCAAGAAAGATTTGCCACACATTAAAGTTGTTATGCTAACCAGTTATATTGAAGATAATGAAGTATACCGTGCTTTAGATTCTGGTGTAGATAGTTATATTTTAAAAACGACAAGTGCCAGCGATATCGCCGAAGCGATACGTAAAACATATCGTGATGAATCTGTGTTTGAAGCAGAAGTGTTGGTTAAGATGAGGAATCGTATGAAACAACGCGCTGAATTATATGAGATGTTAACTGAACGTGAGATGGAGATATTATTATTAATCGCTAAAGGTTACTCAAATCAGGAAATTGCTAGTGCTTCACATATTACAATCAAAACAGTTAAAACACATGTCAGTAACGTGTTGAGTAAATTAGAAGTACAAGATAGAACTCAAGCTGTAATTTATGCATTTCAACATAATTTAATACAATAAAAAAAGCTAAAACCTAAGCAAATAATGTGTGCCTAGGTTTTAGCTTTTTAAATTTATATATAAAGAAAATTAAGTCGTTTCATTTACATCGTTATTTTTTTCTTCTTCAAGTTGATCAATGGTAATTTCTTCTGGTGTCTTACCTGCAACAACTTTTCTTTGATGCATAATAGCATTGATTTCAGCACCAATGATGATGATAAAACCAGTGATATAAAGCCATAGCATTAATATAATGATACCGGCAATACTGCCATATGTTTTAGAATAATTAGCAAAGTTTGAAATATAAATACCAAATAAATAAGAGCCGCCTAAAAATACGATAGTTGCAAAAATAGCACCAGGTATAACTGAAAGCATTTTAATTTTAACATTTGGCGCTAATGTGTATAAAACCATAAATGCAATTAGAACGACAATAACGGGCAATACAAAACGTACTGTATCAAATACCCATTTCACTTGTTCACCAAGTCCAATAGGCCCAAATAATAGATCGCCAATTTGTTGACCAAATGTAGGTAAAACAAGCGCAACTGGCATTACGATTATCATTGCTAATGTGAATAACACGCTATAGAGTTTAGAAACTACAAAGTTTCTACTATCTTCAACATCATATGCGACATTGAACGAATTCATTAATGCAGTCATACCGTTGGATGCAGACCATAATGCTGCGATTAACCCAATAGATAGTAAGCCACCACTAGCATTGTCCATAATATCACCGATAATAGATGATACTTGTGGTGCGTAATCTTGTGGTACATGTTCCTTAATCATGCTTCTAATTGAACCTTGTTTAATACCGAGATATGGCACAATAGATAACAAGAAAAGTAACATAGGAAATAGTGACAGCATAAAATAATAGGATAATTGTG
This sequence comes from Staphylococcus sp. HMSC034G07, assembly GCF_001835975.1. Classification (NCBI taxonomy): domain Bacteria; kingdom Bacillati; phylum Bacillota; class Bacilli; order Caryophanales; family Staphylococcaceae; genus Staphylococcus; species Staphylococcus sp. HMSC034G07. The sequence goes on along the minus strand of NZ_KV826611.1, from coordinate 20,714 downwards.
CTGATAATCCTGATGCATCGTCTTTTCCTATTCTATATACTAAATAAGAGAAAAAATTTGAATCTTTAGTATATTTTGCTGGTTTATTGATACGTGAGACAAAAAATTCTTGATTATCTTTTTTTGGTGATTTCGATTTGAATTCATTTGGTGTTATGTATATGCGATCACGTTCAATTTGTTCGTGCTTATCTTTTTTGTTCTTTTGTTCTTCAACTTCTTTAGTTTCATTCAGAAAATTAGAAGATGTTTTTTCATTTTTAGACATATCAAATCTCCTTGTGTACTGATATTTTACGTATACAGTTTAATATACTGTAAAATCTATTAAAGGTAAATATGTGTTGCCACATTCTTTTGAAATAAAGTATCTTTTGAGAAATAAAATATCAGATAATAAATCAAAAATAAAGAGGGTAGGAAAGAAATCATAACTAACAAGTTGATTTCCAATTCCCACCCCCGCTAAGTTGACTATGTTATATTTCTGCTAGTCATCTTTGACGATTCACTTCAATTTATAAATATGAAATAGATAAACATTTATAATGTTCATTAGTAAAGCTGTTCCTTAATTTTTTAAACGATTATTTTTGCGTTCAACAAAAGTATCCTTTGCATCTTTTAAAGAACGTTCTAACTCAGGATTATTACGTCTAATTTCTTCAATTGCATCTTTCCAATATGAAACTTCATCTTTAATGTTAGAAAATGCTGAAGGCTTTTGTGAACGATTACCTTCTTTAATATCTTTAATTGATTGTTTTAATGATTGGCGTGTAGATTTGTCAGCAAGTGTTGCTGCGCCTCCTATTACAGCACCTAATAATATACCTGGAATTAATTTGTTTTGCATGATGTTGTTACCCCTCTCTTAAATTAGCATCTTTAATAATGAAATCAATTAAATTATCACAAGACGATTGTACCATTTTATACACGCCTTCGAAATTGTTTGTATAATAAGGATCTGGTACATCAGTTTCAGTCATATCACTGAAATCTAACAATTTAAATAATTTTCCTTTAATATTTGGATTAATACTTTGAATATCATCAACGTTGCTTTGATCCATAGCAATAATATAATCAAAGTCGTCGTTAGAATCAAATAGTTCACTAATCATCCCATCAAATGGAATATGATGTTCAGTTAATATTTTTTGTGTCCCTTCGTGAGGTGATTGACCAAGATTCCATTTACCTGTACCTCTTGAAGTGACTTCTATACCATCGATACTTCTATCTTTTAATCTTTGGCGCATTATAGCTTCTGCCATAGGTGAGCGACAAATATTTCCTAAACAAACAAATGCAACTGTAATCATATATTGACCTCCAAATTATATAATCCTATTTCCCATTTTAATGTTTTTTTAATCATTTCTAAAGAGGAATTATGATAAAAGTTTTACAAGGTTAGCAAATTTGATAAAATAAATTAAAAAGAGGTGAGAGTTGTGACTAAAAATAACGAAGAAATGATTGAAGAAATTCGTGATCGTTTAAATCTAGTTAATCAAAGTTTAATCAATCCCGAAAAATATAAATCTGCTGATGCGCAAGAAGTAAAAGAGGTATATGATTATGTAACTTCGAAAGCCTCATTTACGCCAAGTGAAGCTTCAGCAATTGCAGATGCGCTTGGACAAATTCGTAAATAAGGGAGAGTTTAAATATGGGGCAATTACAACATAAAATGAAACAGTACGCTGAATTATTAGCAGGCATTGGCATGAACGTACAAGAAGGCCAACCAGTATTCATCCGTTCAAGCGTAGATGCTTTAGAATTGACACATTACATAGTTGAAGCAGCATATAAAAGAGGGGCTTCAGATGTGAAAGTAGAGTATAGTGATGATCGTTTAGCACGTCTTAAATTTGAAAATGAAACAGTTGAACATTTTGAAAAAAATGAAGTTAAGACATACGAGGTAGCTAAACGCATGGATTATGTTAACCGTGGTGCAGCAAATCTAGCATTAATTACTCAGGATCCAGATTTATTAAATGGTATAGATAGTGATAAATTAGCCACGTTCCAAAGACAATACGCTACAGCATATAAAGGTTATATGGAAGCAAGTCAGAAAAATCAATTTCCTTGGTGTGTAGCTGCATTTCCATCAAAAGCGTGGGCAGCACGTGTATACCCAGAATTAACTGTAGAAGCAGCATATGAAAAATTTATTGATGAAGTCCTAGACATTGTACGTGTAGACGGAAATGATCCAGTGGTAAATTGGGAAAAGCATATTGCAAATTTAAGTAAACATGCAGATAAATTGCAACATAAAAGCTATGAGGCTTTGCATTATATCTCTGAAGGAACTGATTTAAAAATTGGACTTCCAAAAGGGCATATTTGGGAAGATGCAACGAGTTATACAGAGAATGGTCAAGCATTTGTTGCTAATATTCCGACAGAAGAAGTATTCACAGCACCGCATCGATTGAAAGTGAATGGATATGTAACGAATAAATTACCATTAAGCCATAACGGTAATATTATTGATGGATTTACACTTACATTTAAAGATGGTGAAGTAGTAGACTTTAAAGCCGAACAAGGTGAAGAAGTGCTACGTGATTTACTGAATACAGACGAAGGAGCCAAACACTTGGGTGAAGTGGCTTTAGTACCAGACGATTCCCCAATTTCTAATCGGAATACAATATTTTATAACACGTTATTTGATGAAAATGCCTCTTGTCATATTGCATTAGGTTCAGCTTATGGCTTTAATATTGAGGGTGGCACAACGATGACTACTGAAGAAAAATTAGCACATGGATTAAACGATTCACTGGTTCATGTCGACTTTATGATTGGTAGTTCTGATTTAACGATTTATGGAATCACAGCAAGTGGCGAGCAAGAACTGATTTTTGAAAATGGTAATTGGGCTAATTAATCATTTTAAAATAAAAATAGTTTAATCATTAGATATTTTCCAATTAAAATCATCATTTTCGGGGTGGGACGGCGAAATCTTTTTAATAAAAATAGGTTTCTGTCCCACTCCTAATTTATATTTGCTTAAGTTTAAAAAAGGGAAGGAATATATTATGGGAACTACTAAAATGAAATCGATGTCTGAATCGAGAAGTGTTAAAGCAAGACAAGTATTTCCGCAAGATACGAATCATCATCATACAATGTTCGGTGGAATGTTGATGGCTAACATTGATGAAATAGCAGCAATTACAGCAATGAAGCATAGTAACGCACAAGTTGTTACGGCATCTACAGATTCTGTTGATTTTTTAAAGCCAATTAAAACGGGCGATATCGTATCATATGAGGCAATGGTGTCATATGCAGGTACATCATCAATGGAAGTATGTGTACAAATTACAATTGAGGATGTTTTGAAAAATGAAAGGCACCTAGCAGCACTGAGTTTTTTGACCTTTGTTGCACTGAACAATGAAGGTAAACCATCAAATGTACCACAAGTGTATCCAGAATCAAAAACCGAAAACTGGTTTCATGAAACAGCATTAGCGAGGGTTAAACGCCGTAAAGAAAGAAGACAAGAAAGTAAAGAAACAATTGAGTTTTTAGCTAGTGTGCAGCATATTGAATAAAGATAAGGAATGTCTATTCCGAATATGATGATTGAAATCTTAGTTTTGACTAAGGATATTCATCTTATTTGAAAATGACATTCCTTTTTGATTGAATTATCAAATTTAATAGAGATGATCAATGCATAGGATAACGTCGATGCATATCTATTTCATTTTGTTTGAAATTTGTATCAGGATAATACATATTTTTCACAAGTACATTTGGTCCTAAGCAATTAAATTTAGGGCAATGGCAGTTTAATGATTGTGCTAAAGGTGTCTTTAACCATGCATCAAAAACATCTGTGAGTTTATCATTTTTAATATTTGATAAAGTACCATTTTCATCACCAAAATCAGTCACTATAATGTTTCCAGAGAACACATTCACATTTAATCTATTTCTACCATCTGGATCATTTCGCATCGTAACATTTTTGGAATTTCTTAATCTATGTAGTAATGCTTGATCATCTTCGTTGGAAATACATGGGTAAATGGGTAATGTTCCAAAAAGCATCCATATATCTGGATGTCGAATATCTAGTAAGTGATGAATTGCTTCTTTGATTTCAGCTAATGATAACACCTCTAATTGACTAGCAAAGTCAGAAGGATACATCGGATGAATTTCATGTCTTTGACATTTCATATCATTAACAATTTCATTATGTATTTTATTCAGATAAGGTCTTGTACTTTTGTTTAACATTGTTTCAGCAGAAATGAACATGCCTTGTTCAGAAAGTGTTTGAGCGTTTGATAACATTTGATCATAAAGTCTCAATTTTGCTTTCAATGGTGGCTGTTTTTCCATTGCTCCAAATCCAACTTCTGTAAATTCATCTATCGTTCCCCAATTATGTGAAATATGCATTACATCAATATATTCAGCTATATCTAAATATCTGTCGATAGGTAATGTAAGATTTGAATTCATTTGAACATAAATCCCGCGTTCATAGGCGTATTTCAATAGTGGTTTCACAACATTTTTAATAGATTTCTTTGAAAACATAGGTTCACCACCAGTGATGGACATCGTTTTTAAATTTGGGATTTCATCCAAACGTCGATAAATTAAATCTATTGGTAAAGGAGAAGGGTCTGCAGTTTGAAGTGTGTATCCTACCGCGCAATGACTGCAACGCATATTACAGAGATTCGTCGTGGTGAATTCAATATTACTTAAAGTTAATGCATTATGTTCTTGAATATCATTATAGGTTTCCCATGGATCATTAAATATAGATATAGGTTTTTTAATACTAGATAATATAGATTTTTGATATGTCATTTAAAACATCCTTTTATTAAAGCTTGGTTTAGGTTTAAATATATGAAATGGTTAAACATATAGAAATTATTCTAATTTTGTTAAATTATTTCAGTTTATAATTATTAAGACTTTAGCAAAATTTGTCAAATCCATGTTAGTATAATAATATCTGAAAAAAAGGAGTTACTAATACAATGGATGACAATCAAACAATAGATCAAATAAAAAAGAGATTAGAAAAATTTATGAATGATATCGATCATGTGAACCCAAATGAAGTTAAAGTAGAAGACATAGACGAATGGATTGGCTTATTAGATCAATTAGAAGAAAAAGTTAAATCAGTTTCGAAATCATCAGATTAAATTTCGGAGTATTGAAAGTTTTTATGTTTAAAAAACTCTAGTTTCGTCTATACAGAGTATATAACATAAATATGGAAAGGTGATAATTCATGGCTAAAAAAGTAGCAATTATTGTAACGAATGAATTTGAAGATGTAGAATTAACAAGTCCTAAAGAAGCAATTGAAGAAGCAGGACACGAAACTGTTGTTATTGGAGATGAAGCCAATAGTGAAGTTGTTGGGAAACATGGTGAAAAAGTTTCTGTGGATGTAAGTATTGCTGATGCAAAACCAGAAGATTATGATGGATTATTAATTCCAGGTGGTTTCTCACCTGATCATCTACGTGGTGATTCTGAAGGCAGATACGGTACATTTGCTAAATACTTTACCAAAAATGATGTCCCAACGTTTGCAATTTGCCATGGACCACAAATTTTAATAGATACAGACGACTTATCAGGTAGAACAGTAACTGCAGTACTAAATGTTCGTAAAGATTTAGCGAACGCTGGTGCACAAGTTGTTGACGAATCTGTAGTTGTTGATAAGAATATTGTAACTAGTCGTACACCTGATGATTTAGATGACTTTAATAAAGCAATCGTAGATCAATTAAATGCCTAATCATTTGTGGTACGTCAATTTTAAAAAATGGTATTAATGAAATAGTTGTCTATGTTTTAGATGAATTTACTTTGAATGTGCTAAAGTGGTTCATTATAAAATATAGGCAACTTTTTTGTTTCTTATTAGCATTGAATTTTAAATTCAAACCGTATTTTGGTATTGAGATATTATAAATTTTAAAAGCTTTGATCATAATGCCATGATAGGAGTTACATATACACCCTTGGACCGATTTTTATGATTTACTATAGATAAAAATTCCAACAATTGATAAACTCACTTATAATGATATGAGAGCAATATAAAGGAGCTACCGCATGAAAAGAAGCGATCGTTATAAGCAAACAACCAAAAAATCTCAAGCTGATACTGTAAACGAACCTCAATATAATACTTATTTTCAGCCAGTAACAAAAACAAAAAAACAGAAAAAAGGAAAAGGACTTTTCTTCAAATTACTTATTCCTATTTTAATTGTTTTAGGAATATTTATTGCTATAATGTATGCTTTGAGTACGCGCGCAGATATTGATGAATTAAAAAAAATAGAAAATAAGAATTCGTTTGTATCTGTCTCAAACATGCCAGAATATACTAAAGGTGCATTTATAGCTATGGAAGATGAACGCTATTATAGGCATCACGGATTTGATATAAAAGGAACGTCAAGGGCACTTTTTTCGACATTAAGTGATAAAAATGTACAAGGTGGAAGTACAATCACGCAACAGGTAGTAAAAAATTATTTTTATGATAATGAACAGTCTATTACACGTAAAGTTAAAGAATTGTTTGTAGCTCATCGCGTTGAAAAAAACTACAGTAAAGATGAAATACTTAGTTTTTATATGAATAACATTTATTACGGTAGTGATAATTATTCAGTAGAATCAGCTGCAAATTATTACTTTGGGGTTACGACAGATAAAAATAATCAAGAGTTGCCACAAATTTCAGTTTTACAGAGTGCCATTTTAGCAAGCAAAATTAATGCACCTAGTGTTTATAACATCGATGATATGTCGGATAATTTCATAAATCGAGTGAAAACGGATTTAGAAAAAATGAAACAACAAGAATTTATTTCAGATGAACAATACAAAAATGCATTATTAGAATTAGGCGTATGATTATAGTAATATCAGCAAGTATCACGAGAAGTATAAAATAAGTTGTCAAAGAGAAGTCCCTGCCTTAGTAGTCATGAAAAAATGAATGCTTGGAAGGGGCTTTTTTAAATATTTTAAAAATACAAAATACGTTAATTGCAACTGTGCAATGAAGGTTTTTTAAATGCTTGTTAAGTACTATAAAATATATTGAAATTTGTAGATTAACGATGTCATTTTGTGAAAGGAATAAACCTTGAACCATGATATAATTTGTATATAAAAATAATGAAGTTGAAGTTTGCAAATAAAAATCACTATAATTCCATTCATAAACAATATAAGTTATTCTTATAAGTGGAGTGAAGATAATGCCGAAAATCACAAAAATAGAAGTTCAAAAAAACAATAAAGAACGTTTTAATTTATATTTAGATGATGAATTTGAGATGGGTATTGATATTGATACTTTTGTCTATTTCAATCTTAAAAAGGGACAACTTGTTGAAGCAGCTGAAATGGAAAAAATTCAAAAGTATGAGCAATATAGACAAGCGATTAATATAGCGATTCAATATCTGTCATATAGAAAAAGAACTGAGCACGAAGTGGCACAGCATCTAGCAAAGAAAGATATTTCAGAAAGTGTTATTGCAGATGTATTAGATTATTGCCATAAGCAAAATTTAATAGATCATAAAGACTACGCGAATAGTTTAAAAAACACTATGATTTTAACTACGGATAAAGGACCTGAAATTTTCAAACAAAAATTACGCGAAGCTGGTATAGAGCAAAATATCATTGATGAATATGCGCTTTTATATAATGAAGAACAACCTTTAGACAAGATTATAAAATTAGCAAATAAAATATTGAAACAAAAAAAAGGGCCACAAATAAAGCGTGAAGAAAAGTTGAAACAATCTTTGATGCAAAAAGGTTATACATTTGAAACGATTAACATTGTGATGGAAGAATTAGATTTTTCACAATCAGAAGAATCATTAGACATGTTATTACAAAACGATCTAGAAAAAGCGTATACTAAGAGTTCGAAAAAGTATACAGGTAGAAAATTAGTCAATAAAACGATTGAAACACTTATGAGAAAAGGCTATCAATATGATAAAATAAAATCTAAACTAGAAGAGAGTGGAATTGAGAATGGAACGGAAGAAATTGAGTGAAATGAGTGAAATAGAATTACGTCATGAAATTCAAGGGTATAAAGAACAAATGCGCAAAGCAGAAATGAATGGTATTTATAACGAGTATGACGTATATGCAAGTAAAGCAATCATAGCAGAAAGCTATTTAGTAGATAGAAATAAAGTAGAACTTGGCAAAATTTATCAACTGAATGATGGTACAAAAAGTTATTTTAAGGTAGAACGACTTAAAGGTATTTTTGCATGGGGATTCAGAATCAATAGTTCAGAGCCAGAAGAAGGTTTGCCCTTAGCATTATTAAAACTGTAGAAGGATGAAGATAGTATGGGTAGTTCAATTATTTTAAAGTTACTTAATGTAACACATTACTATAGAAATAAAAAATCAAAAAAGTGGTATCAGCCTTTTGGTTATGATGCAGATAACATAGAGTTAAATAATATTAATCTACATATCTATCAAGGTGAATCACTTGGCATCATCGGTGAGCCTGCGTCTTCAAAATCTCTTGTAGGTCGGATATTAAGTGGTGAAATTAAACCTGATAAGGGAAGAGTTGTGCGCAAAACAGATTTGTTTTATGCAGATATAGACGATAAATATGCTCAAAATATATCGGTTGAAGATTACATATCTAATGCAGTTACATTATTCCCATACAAAGTCAATACGCATAAAGTTGAACAAGTTCTAAAATATGCACATGTCGAAGCGCAAAGTGATACGCCTATATGTGAATTACCAGATGAAGTATATGCCCGCATACTTTTTTCACTTGCCAGAACATCTAAAGCAAGTATTATTATTTTTAATAAAATACTGCAAAATTTAACGGATGAATATTTTGAAAAAGCAATTGAACTATCAGATGAATACATAAATAATAATTTAACCATTGTTATGATAGATGACAATGTTGAAAGAGTTAGTAAGGCAAGTAATTATATAGCGTGGGTTTCGCATGGTCAACTTAGAATGGAAGGTTCTATTAAACAAGTCATTCCTGTATTTAATGAACATGAGAGAGATAGAGCATCTTTAGAAAGTGATGAAGAAAAACGAAATTTTGATTTAGATTGGAAAAAAAGTAGAGCGCGTACGCCTGAGTTAACTTATAATTTCAAACGAATTGAAAGATATAACCACGTTAAACCACCGGTTGTACTAGTTAGATTCTGGACATTTATAACTATTTGTATGCTAGGTGTGCTTTTAACAGCAGTGTTAATATTTAATGATATTGGTAAAATTAACATAGGACAAAATGAAGACCAAGCCACTATTCAAAACCAACCTAAAAATCCTTACGAAGTTAAACTATCATACGGAATCGTATTAGATGATTCAGTTAAATTAAAGAACCTAAAAAAAGGAAAAGAGTTAAGTCCTAACAAGTACGCTTTGCTTACCATTACTGGTGAAAACACAAAAAATTATCGTGTTAGTGTCGATAATCAGTCTTATAAAGTCGGAAAAAAAGATATTCGTTATTTTGATCCAGCAGGTTTATTTGAAGAACATAGTGGGGATGCACTCGCGCCATTTATGAGTAAAAATTATAGTAATTATTTTGAATTTTTTAATAGTCACTTACATAAAAAGCATGGTACTGTGACAGATTCACTAGTTCCAGAAGAAGGGAAAAATGATCGCTTTATTGTACCTATCGTTCAACAACCGATTGCAATGATATTTAATGATCAAAATAAACTTTCCGGCTTTACAATTCCGATGAAAGATAAAGCGAAGTTAAAAGAGAAATTTAATATTGATAATAACTTCTGGATTACTAAATCAGGTGATGGTTATTTCATGGCAGATTTTAAAAATGATAAATGGATATATATTGAATTGTAGGTGTAGTAAATGATAGATAATTTAATTAATTTTTATAAGAATGCACCATTTTTAAGTAAACACTTGTACCATCGATTAAAGGGGCAATGGAAATGGTTTGTAATACCATTTATTATTAGCATCCTGTTATTATGTCTGCTAATGTTCATATTCAATGTGAATGGTACAGAAGAAATAAAACAAGCACGTGGTTATTTTAGATTAGCAGCATTAATAAGTTTTTCATTTATCTGGATAGCTATTTATCAAAGTTATCAATTGTTTAAAAAAGAGTATTTTACTGCTAAAGTTTTTAATTTGAACCCAATTTTTCAAACGATTATGATAGCTATTATTTCTAATTTATTAATGTTTATTGCGTTAATGATGATTATATTAATGACACCAGTTAATATAGAGAGTTCCATTCCATCGACAATATACTTTGTTATAATGTCAATTATCTTTGTCGTAGTTATTTCTACAGTATTTGGTTTACTAACTATTACAAAAAATAATGTAGATATCATATTTTATATATTATCAGTCATTATGTTTTTTCTCGTACCAATTGTGTATATTCCGTCCAGTAATTCAACAGTAATTTCTCATATTTTAATGTTGAACCCGTTATTTTATCTTATAGAGGGAATCTCACAGTCTGTTGTTTTAGGTGCATTAAGCTTAAATAATATACCATACCATTTTTATTTTATATTTTTAATGGCGACAGCTTGTGCTTTGATATTTGCTCTGTTTAGAACGACAGCATATCAGAAATATAGAGTTGCGCATGAGAAAAAGGATACTGATGACAAATTAAAAAATGATTCAAATCATAACGAAAATGTAATTGCTCAAAATACAAACCATAAATAATGATTTTATTCATTTTCAATCTTATTAGTAAAGGCTGAGACACAATCTTGTGTCCCAGCCTTTGTTACTATCAATAAAATTTTTACTTTGCAAATAATTTTTTTTGTAATTTATCTTCACTAAACACCCAACCAATATAAGAATGATCAATATTCATAAATTCGTCTAGATGTGCGATTGCTACAAAAGAATAGTGACCATTTTTTAGATAGCGTAAATCGATTAGTCTAATTTCTGTCGTGTCATCATCTAGCTTTCTAGCTTGCCAGCGATATATAGATGAAAAGTTAAGGAAAGTTTTTATGTTTTTATCATCTTTAACAAATTGCATTAAATCATTACTAGGAAAAGGATGACGCTCAGATTTATCACTAAAAACGATATTTCTACCATAACTGCGTCCAACATAATCGTGATTTTCTGTTTGAATAGCAACACGCCATTCCATAAATCGCATGGTAGGTGCAACAAAAACTTTAACAGGGTTATGTTCTTGCTTTATTTGTTTAAGCGCTTGTTGTTTAATGATGGCTTGCATCCTAAACCGAATAATATAATAAACAACAAGAATACCAAAAATAGGGAAAAATGAAAGGTATGGATGTAAGCCTAATACCCAAAGCAAAATGCCGACACACCAAAGGATGAATATGATTGGGTCAAATGTATTGATGACACTGAGTTGAATCCATTTATTTGTGATGGGTCTGAGCGCTTGGGTTCCATATGAATTAAATATATCAACAAAGACATGAAGAAAGACCGCAAGCTGAGCCCATAACCAGATATGGCTAGCATCAATATTTTTAAAAAATGTAAATATAAATAAAGTTATAAGTAATGGCCACAGAATCGTAAAAGGTATTGAATGTGTTATACCTCTGTGATTTGATATATAAGTGGCATTATCCTTAAGTTTTAAAACTGTGTCTCCATCTGGTATCAGAGAACCGATGATTAGAGTAGTTGCAGTTGCTGCAAATGAACCAGTCATCGCTGGGTCTTGTGTTGCCAAAGCGGTTAATCCAATACCCATGACAATATGCGTACCTGTATCCATAAGTATCCTCTCATTTCATTTCAATATTATTTCTATTATAATCTAATATACTAAATAATAAAATTAACATACTAAAATGAAGAAAAAAAGTTTTAGAATCACGTAGAGAAAGAGATGTATAACATGTATAACGAATCAGAATTTAAAAATAATCTCGTAAAATGGTTTGAGAAAAATCAAAGACAAATGCCATGGAGAGAAACTAAAAATCCATACTATATTTGGTTAAGTGAAGTAATGTTACAACAAACTCAAGTGAAGACGGTTATCGATTATTATCATAAATTTGTAAGTAGGTTTCCAACAATAACTGATTTAAGCAACGCACATGAAGATGAAGTGCTAAAATATTGGGAAGGACTCGGCTATTATAGTCGTGCACGTAACTTCCATAATGCAATCAAAGATGTAGCGGTAAATTATAATGGTGAGGTACCTAATGATCCGAAGCGTTTTGGAGAACTGAAAGGCGTTGGTCCATACACCAAAGCAGCAGTCATGAGTATTGCTTTCAACCTTCCATTAGCAACAGTCGATGGTAACGTTTTTAGAGTGTGGTCAAGACTAAATAATGATCATCGCGATACCAAATTACAAACTACGAGAAAAACATTTGAAAAAGAATTAGAAACATATGTTCAAGAAGATTCAGGTACTTTTAATCAAGCGATGATGGAACTAGGCGCATTAATTTGTACACCAAAAAATCCGTTATGTTTATTTTGTCCTGTACAAGAACATTGTGAAGCCTTTGAACAAGGAACAGTTGAGCAGTTACCTGTAAAAACGACTAAAGTGAAGAAAAAACATATAAAACAAAATGTCTATATAGTGCGTAACGAAAAGGGTGATTTACTTATTGAAAAAAGAACTCAAAAATTATTAAATAATATGTGGGAATTTCCTATGTATGAAGCGGAAAGCAACGAAAATATTAATACACAATTATTTACAGAAATTGAATTTCAAGCTAAACCTGTTTATTCTTTAAAACATCAGTTTACACATTTAACATGGGATATTGATGTGTATATATCTAAAAGTTGTGTTAATCGGCAAGAGATTACATTAGCTAACAATATGCAGTGGATGCCTGTAGATGATAAAGTTAATTATAACTTTCCAGTAAGTATGTCAAAAATATATAATTTTTTAATAACAAATAATTAAGGTCGTTCTATAATCGTTAACTATGTTATAATTCAATATGTGAAATCAGAAAAGGTGGTGTGGAGCATGGTTAAAGAGTCCATACCTAAAGAGGGTCAGACGATAAAAATTCAAAGTTATAAACACGATGGAAATATACACCGTGTTTGGTCTGAAACAACTATTTTAAAAGGTACGGATCATGTAGTCATTGGTGGTAATGACCATACATTGGTAACAGAAAGTGATAATCGCACATGGATTACAAGAGAACCTGCAATTGTATACTTCCATTCCGAATATTGGTTTAACGTTATTTGTATGTTTAGAGAAGATGGTGTTTATTATTATTGTAATTTATCCTCACCATTTGTCTGTGATGAGGAAGCACTCAAATATATAGATTATGATTTAGATATTAAAGTCTATCCCAATGGTAAATATCATTTATTAGATGAAGATGAATATGAACAACATATGCGTCAAATGAATTATTCATCTGATATTGATGTAATTTTACGAAGAAACGTAGATATTCTTCAACAATGGATTGAACAAAAAAAAGGTCCTTTTGCACCGGATTTTATTAAAGTTTGGCGTGAACGGTTTAAAAAGATTAGAGATTATTAAGCATATTTAATGTAATTGATAGTTATATCCGATATAGTATTAAAGGTATATATGATACAAGTTAATTGTATAGAATAAATCTTAATAGCAAATGCTTAACTAAATGATCTGATCGTAGATAATTGTAATAACAGCCTCGTTGAATTTCAACGAAGGCTGTTTCATTTGCTGAAATAAGCAGGGAGGTATAGTTTGTATGATTCGCAGATATATACAATTCGTAAAACCATATAAATGGCGGATCATTGCCACAATTCTTGTTGGTATATTAAAATTTGGTATTCCAATGCTTATTCCGTTATTAATTAAATATGTTATTGATGACATTATCAATAACGGTGCAATCTCGGTAGAAGAAAAATTTGCTAGATTGGGAATTGCGCTAGGAATAGCTGTATTTATTTTTGTAATCGTAAGGCCCCCTATAGAATTTTTAAGACAATATTTAGCTCAGTGGACAAGTAATAAAATATTATATGACATTCGTAAGCGTCTATATAATCATTTACAAGCACTAAGTGCAAGATTCTATGCTAATAACCAAGCTGGGCAAGTTATTTCACGGGTTATTAATGATGTTGAACAAACAAAAGATTTCATCCTGACAGGCCTTATGAATATTTGGCTTGATTGTATCACTATCATTATCGCTTTATCTATTATGTTTGTACTAGATGTAAAATTAACACTAGCTGCAATTATAGTATTTCCAGTTTATATTTTGACTGTCTACTTCTTCTTTGGACGTTTAAGAAATCTGACACGTAAGAGATCTCAAGCCTTGGCTGAAGTACAAGGATTTTTACATGAACGTGTACAAGGCATGTCAGTCATTAAAAGTTTTGCAATAGAAGATAACGAAGCAGTGAATTTTGATAAGCATAATAGCAATTTCTTACAACGCGCATTTACGCATACGAGATGGAATGCCTATTCATTTGCTGCAATTAATACAGTAACTGATTTAGGGCCATTAATTGTAATAGGTTCTGGTGCGGTTTTAGCTATTAACGGTTCCATTACAGTTGGTACGCTCGCTGCATTTGTGGGTTATCTCGAACAATTATTTGGACCTTTACGTAGATTGGTTTCTTCATTTACAACATTAACGCAAAGTTTTGCATCGATGGATCGTGTGTTCCAACTTATGGATGAAAGTTATGACATAAAGAATAAAAAAGGTGCCTTACCATTAGAAATTCAAGAAGGACGTATTGAAATTAATAATGTGAGTTTCCGATATAATGCGGATGAATCTACGATATTAAACCATATTAATTTGGATATCGAACAAGGCGAAACAGTAGCGTTTGTCGGTATGAGTGGTGGAGGTAAATCAACACTTATCAATCTCATACCAAGATTTTATGATGTTACAGATGGTGAAATTAAAATTGACGGCACCAATATTAAGTCCTATTTAACAGGTAGCCTCAGACATCAAATTGGATTAGTTCAACAAGATAACGTACTATTCTCAGATACGATTAAAGAAAATATTTTATTAGGCAGACCCGATGCAACAGATGAAGAGGTCATTGCTGCTGCAAAAATGGCAAACGCACATGATTTCATCATGGAATTAACAGATGGATATGATACAGAAGTGGGTGAAAGAGGAGTTAAACTCTCTGGAGGCCAGAAGCAACGTATATCTATAGCGCGAATCTTCTTGAATAATCCACCGATTATTATCTTAGATGAAGCAACGAGTGCATTGGATTTAGAAAGTGAATCTATTATACAAGATGCATTAAATATCTTAAGTAAAGATCGTACTACGTTAATTGTGGCACATAGATTATCTACAATTACTCATGCAGATAAAATTGTTGTTATAGAAAATGGTGAAATAGTAGAAAGTGGCACACATCAAGAATTATTAGCGAAAAAAGGTGCTTATGAACATCTTTATAGCATTCAAAATTTATAAAAAGACTTTGAACGAACTAATAAATATAAAAGACCAGAGACAATTTTAAATGTCTCTGGTCTTTTTAGTTAAAATATTGAGTTTTTATAGATCAAAATCTTCTTCTTCAATTTCAATTTCATTATCATTAGAATGATATGAGAAGAAACTGATAACTAAACGATCCAAGTGTTCTATAGTATAACGATATTCTTCTATAGCTGAAATAATCTGCATTATATTAGTGAATGAATATGTTGTCTGATAAGGATCTTTAATGATTTCGCGTTGGAAAGCATCCATTAAATCTTTTTTTTGTGGATTTTCTATCTGACTATCAAAGTGACTAATATCATAACGTGC
The DNA here is from genome assembly GCF_001835975.1 of Staphylococcus sp. HMSC034G07. NCBI lineage: Bacteria > Bacillati > Bacillota > Bacilli > Caryophanales > Staphylococcaceae > Staphylococcus > Staphylococcus sp. HMSC034G07. The sequence goes on along the minus strand of NZ_KV826611.1, from coordinate 4,773 downwards.
TTTCTTTGAAATACTAATAAAGATTTGTTCGTGATAGGCGATTAGCAAATCTATTTCTAATTTTATTTGAAGTAACAGCTCGTTATTCAAATTATGAAGATCGTTTTGATAACGATTCATTCGTTTTAAAACATCGTATGCTTGCCGTGTGCTACGGACAACTTGTTTAAATAGAATTTTTTTTCTATTTTGCGCATACATTTGCTTTTTCGTCCAAGGTCGTTCTTCTTCGTAGTATTCAAAGATTTGTTCTAATTTTGTAATACGTTTGCTGATTAGCCCTCTATCCTCTTTTATATGATGATATTCAGAGGTATCATTTAATACAAGTTTGAACCATACAAAGATATCTGAACAAATGTTTAAAGAATTATAATAAATTTTAGACTCGAATTTAGGGGGTAAGAATAAAAGATTAACTGCAGAAGAACTAATTACACCTACCATAACAAGGACAAATCTGTAAAATGCAGAAATATAAAAGTTACCAGTATGTGTTCCCATAATAATTAATGCAGTTATACTTGCAAGTGTAGCTACATGTTCCAATTTAAAACGGAATAAAATAGCAATTAATAATATAACAGTAACCCCCATGATTACTGGATTATTACCAAAAACAGTAACCATAACAACTGCCAGTATTGCACCGATCAGGTTACCAATTGCTCTTTCAGAAATTGTTTTAATGGAACGAAAAACACTTGGTTGCATCGCGATTACCGCACTGACAGCAGCGATTGCTTTTAATCCTGCTTCATCAGGGAACAGAGAAGCGATAAACAAAGCAAGTATAATAGCTATACCTGTCTTCAGAATGCGTGCTCCTAATTTCAAATGTACCGCTCCTTCATATATTTAATAAATTTATGTTTATACTTGTTATACAACGATTCCCTATAAAATTCAAGTTTATTTCATTTGACTAAAAGCATAATCTACAGCATCTAATGTTTTTTCAATATCATTTTTAGTGTGTTCAGTCGTTAAAAACCAAGCTTCAAATTTTGAAGGGGCGAGATTAATACCTTGATGTAACATAAGTTTAAAGAATCGTGCAAAAGCATCACCATCTGAATTTTCAACTTGCTCATAGTGTGTGACAATTTCGTTTGTAAAATAGAGCGTTAATGCACCATAAACTCTATTGACTGTAGCAGTGATATTGTGTTTTTGTATTAATTTATTTAAACCATCTTCTAATTGTTGACCTAGGCTATCTAAATATTCATAAATACCATCTTGTTCTAATACTTCTAATAATGCGATGCCTGCTTTCATGGATAATGGATTTCCAGCCATCGTTCCAGCTTGATATGCAGGGCCTAGGGGAGCAACTTGTTCCATAATATCTTGTTTACCACCATAACCACCGATAGGTAAACCACCACCTACAATTTTACCGAAGGCAGTTAAATCTGGATAAACTTGGTATAAGTCTTGTGCACCACCATAATGGAAACGAAAAGCGGTAATAACCTCATCATAAATCACTAAACTTCCATTATTATGTGTAATTTCATTTACTTGTTCTAAAAATCCTGGTTTAGGTTTAACCATACCAAAGTTACCTACAATAGGTTCAACGAGTACTGCTGCTATATCATCTCCCCAATAATCAATGGCTTCTTTATAAGATTCTATATCATTATAGGGTACTGTGATGACTTCTTGGGCTACACTTTGAGGTACACCGGCAGAATCGGGTGATCCTAATTGGGAAGGTCCGCTCCCAGCTGCAACTAAAACTAAATCTGAATGACCATGATATTGGCCAGAAAATTTAATTATTTTATTTCTTTTAGTATACGCACGTGCCACACGTATTGTCGTCATTACAGCTTCAGTACCAGAATTAACGAAACGAATCTTTTCTAATGAGGGGATAGCATCGCGTAATTTCTTAGCGAAGTTTATTTCAAGTTCTGTTGGCGTTCCATATAATACGCCAAGTGCTGCTTGTTCTTGAATAGCTTGAGTTACATGAGGATGAGCATGACCAGTAATTATTGGTCCATAAGCTTGTAAGTAATCGATATATTTATTGCCATCTACATCATATAAATAAGCGCCTTGGCCAGATTTCATCATTACAGGAGCACCACCACCTACAGCTTTATATGAACGAGAAGGTGAATTCACGCCTCCTAATATATATTCATTTGAGTAATTTTGAAGTCTTTCACTTTCAGTAAATTTCATTAATATCAACCTCTTTTATTTAATATTTTCGTTTATTATCGTATCATATAATTATTAATAAAAAGAAATAGGGTGAGTTATTTGTTGAAAAAAGGAGATCAATTTCCGGAATTTAGACTTGAGAATCAAAATGGTGATATTATTTCTAATGATACATTAAGAGGAAATAAAGCAGTGCTTTATTTTTATCCGAGAGATAACACGCCAACATGCACGACAGAAGCCTGTGATTTTAGAGACAATTTATCATATTTTAATGAACTTAATACAAAAGTTTATGGAATTAGTGGAGATACAAAGAAAAAACATCAAAACTTCAGCGAAAAACATAGTTTGAATTTTGATTTATTGGTAGATAAAAATTATCAATTATCCGCGGAAGTGGGTGTATATCAACTAAAGAAAAATTTTGGAAAAGAAAGTATGGGAATAGTAAGAACTACGTTCATTATTGACGAAGATGGCGTTATTATCGATGTCATAGAAAAAGTGAAAGTAAAATCACAAATGGACGAATTAAAAGCAATTCTGGGGTGATTAGAGATGAAGGCAGTCAGTTTACAAAGAATGGGAGATTTAGAAAATGATTTAGTTGAAGCTTTTCCAAACGTTAAGTTTATATTTACACAGGGTGTTTCTGATATTAATGACCATGATAAAAAGGATTTGGACATACTATTTGGATATGATGGTAAATTAGATGAAGATTTTTTGGAGTCATGCTCGAATCTGAAATGGTTGGCCTGGTATGCTACCGGTGTAAACAAGCTTCCTTTAAACTATATCGATAGTAATAATATCTTGTTGACGAATGGTCGAGGTGTACACGCAAAACAAATGTCTGAATTTATCATGGCGTTTATATTAGATGACTATAAAAAAATGAAGACTTCATTTATTAATCAAACAAATAAAAAATATGATTCGAAGCTAACTGGAAAAAGAGTAAGCGGGCAAACCCTTTTATTTTTAGGGACAGGAAGTATAGCGCAAAAAACAGCAACCATTGCTAACGCGATGGACATGATTGTACAAGGTGTTAATACAACTGGTCATGATGTAGAAGGGTTTTCCAAAACGTATACTATCGATAATTTATTTCAAGCACTAGAAGAAGCAGATATTGTTGTTAATACGTTACCAGAAACGAAAGAAACAATACATCTACTACAAAGAGAACATTTTGAAAAGATGAAAAACGCTGCTTTATTTATTAATGTAGGAAGAGGAACAATCGTAGACGAAAATGTAATAGCAAATGTAATGAAAGAAAACATCATACGACAATCATATTTAGATGTGTTTGAAAACGAGCCACTTACTCCAAATAACCAATTATATAATATAAATAATATTACAATTACAGCACATATTACGGGCAATGGGACAGAAAACAAACAAGAAGTTACTCAGATATTCAAACGAAATCTTAGTTATTTTCTCAATAACAATACTTTAATTGAGAATGAAGTTGATCCCAATACAGGATATTGATTGAAATGGTCTTTGTTTATTGACAATTCGATAATGCAACAGTTATATTAATATTAAGTAATAATTATTATTAAATAGAAAGATGGTGAGGGACATGAGTGCAGAGATGGAAACAGTTGAACATCAATTAGAAGACTCGATTGCGTCTTTAAGAGATAATGGAATAAGAATAACACCACAAAGACAGGCGATATTGAAGTTTTTAATTGTTTCAGAAACACATCCCACTGCTGATGAGATTTATCAAGCACTTTCACCCGATTTTCCAAATATAAGTGTTGCAACGATATATAATAATTTACGTGTATTTAAAGGAATAGGCATTGTTAAAGAGTTGCCTTATGGCGACGCTTCAAGTCGATTCGATTTTAATACACATAATCATTACCATGTTATATGTGAAAATTGTGGAAAGATTGTTGATTTTCATTACCCACAACTAGATGAAGTTGAACAATTAGCTCAACACGTAACGAATTTTGATGTGACACATCATCGTATGGAAATTTATGGTCTATGTAAAGAATGTAAAGATAAAGAGAATTTACAGCAGTAATTATAATTGAACAATTACGAAAAAACTATTAAGTTAGAAAGTGCTACATTTATAAATGTAGCACTTTCTATTACTATGAGCTTATTTTATATCGATATAAGTGAAATCAAAAAATGCAATTTTAACTAACGGTATAATGCGTAATGTGTCCAAACAACACTGATATAATTATACAATTTGACATATTTATACATATAAAAAATAATTAGTTATTACAAAGGTAAAATTTAACTAAAAAGTTATTGAAATTGAATTGACGAGTGAGATTAATCTTGATATTATATAAAAGTCGTCAAAACGAGACGGCTTAAAAACAAACCAAAATAAAAATAATAGAAAGTGTAAATTTGACACTTGTTAAAATTATTGAATGGTTATACAATGTTAAATGTTGAGTTAACAAACGAAACAAACTTAACAATAACAAATAAAATTTATTATTGACTTAACAAAAACTTAATGTTACAATTAATTCTTGTAACACATCAATGAACATTGAAAACTGAATTGCAATATGTCAA
>NZ_KV826610.1:0-462 GCF_001835975.1 Staphylococcus sp. HMSC034G07 | reverse complement strand
CAGAGGGTCAGAGGTTCGAATCCTCTATGGCTCATCCAGTTTCATTTTGCAGAAGTAGTTCAGCGGTAGAATACGACCTTGCCAAGGTCGGGGTCGCGGGTTCGAATCCCGTCTTCTGCTCCATTATTTTGCCGGGGTGGCGGAACTGGCAGACGCACAGGACTTAAAATCCTGCGATGAGAGATCATCGTACCGGTTCGATTCCGGTCCTCGGCACCATCATTTTAATAGAGCGCCCATAGCTCAATTGGATAGAGTACTTGACTACGAATCAAGCGGTTATAGGTTCGACTCCTATTGGGCGCACCATTTTTAGAATGAATATTATAATGAATACGGGAAGTAGCTCAGCTTGGTAGAGCACTTGGTTTGGGACCAAGGGGTCGCAGGTTCGAATCCTGTCTTCCCGACTCTTATTAAAAGAATATGGGGGCTTAGCTCAGATGGGAGAGCGCCTGCTTT
>NZ_KV826609.1:791212-792804 GCF_001835975.1 Staphylococcus sp. HMSC034G07 | reverse complement strand
AGAGGGTCAGAGGTTCGAATCCTCTATGGCTCACCATTAATCAAATAACGCGGGTGTGGCGGAATTGGCAGACGCACTAGACTTAGGATCTAGCGCCTTACGGCGTGGGGGTTCGACTCCCTTCACCCGCATTTGCAGAAGTAGTTCAGCGGTAGAATACGACCTTGCCAAGGTCGGGGTCGCGGGTTCGAATCCCGTCTTCTGCTCCATTATTTTGCCGGGGTGGCGGAACTGGCAGACGCACAGGACTTAAAATCCTGCGATGAGAGATCATCGTACCGGTTCGATTCCGGTCCTCGGCACCATCTTTGAATTAAGCGCCCGTAGCTCAACTGGATAGAGTGCTTGACTACGGATCAAGAGGTTATGGGTTCGACTCCTATCGGGCGCGTAATTTAGATTGCTTCATCCTATGAAAAACGGGAAGTAGCTCAGCTTGGTAGAGCACTTGGTTTGGGACCAAGGGGTCGTAGGTTCGAATCCTGTCTTCCCGATATCTACTAAAATTCATTTAACTAAATGGGGGCTTAGCTCAGCTGGGAGAGCGCCTGCTTTGCACGCAGGAGGTCAGCGGTTCGATCCCGCTAGTCTCCACCATATTTATTGATACAAACTAAATTACAACGGCGGTGTAGCTCAGCTGGCTAGAGCGTACGGTTCATACCCGTGAGGTCGTGGGTTCGATTCCCTCCACCGCCACTATTGTTAGTTGTAAATTATACTCTGGACCTTTAGCTCAGTTGGTCAGAGCTAACGGCTCATAACCGTTCGGTCGCAGGTTCGAATCCTGCAAGGTCCATATAATTTTGGAGGAATACCCAAGTCCGGCTGAAGGGATCGGTCTTGAAAACCGACAGGGGCTTAACGGCCCGCGGGGGTTCGAATCCCTCTTCCTCCGCCATTTTAAAACAATTTAATAGTATAATTATCGTATATTTTTGGAGGAATACCCAAGTCTGGCTGAAGGGATCGGTCTTGAAAACCGACAGGAGCTTAACGGCTCGCGGGGGTTCGAATCCCTCTTCCTCCGCCATTAATATCATTAACGCGGGATGGAGCAGTTCGGTAGCTCGTCGGGCTCATAACCCGAAGGTCGGTGGTTCGAATCCGCCTCCCGCAATTACATAGTTTGGTCTCGTAGTGTAGCGGTTAACACGCCTGCCTGTCACGCAGGAGATCGCGGGTTCGATTCCCGTCGAGACCGCCATTATTTTTAACATTATGGTTCAATAGCTCAGTTGGTAGAGCAATGGATTGAAGCTCCATGTGTCGGCAGTTCGACTCTGTCTTGAACCATTTTATACAAGCCGGCCTAGCTCAACTGGTAGAGCAACTGACTTGTAATCAGTAGGTTGGGGGTTCAAGTCCTCTGGCCGGCACCATTTTCATGGAGGGGTAGCGAAGTGGCTAAACGCGGCGGACTGTAAATCCGCTCCTTCGGGTTCGGCAGTTCGAATCTGCCCCCCTCCACCATTCAATTTAATAGGGGCATAGTTCAACGGTAGAATAAAGGTCTCCAAAACCTTCGATGTGGGTTCGATTCCTACTGCCCCTGCCATGGCGGTTGTGGCGAAGTGGTTAACGCATCGGAT
>NZ_KV826609.1:752178-791112 GCF_001835975.1 Staphylococcus sp. HMSC034G07 | reverse complement strand
CGCGGGTTCGATTCCCGTCGAGACCGCCATTATTGATTTACCATTAAGGTTCAGTAGCTCAGTTGGTAGAGCAATGGATTGAAGCTCCATGTGTCGGCAGTTCGACTCTGTCCTGAACCATTTTATTTTTGGCGGTTGTGGCGAAGTGGTTAACGCATCGGATTGTGGTTCCGACACGCGTGGGTTCGATTCCCATCAACCGCCCTTATTGATTAATGGGCTATAGCCAAGCGGTAAGGCAACGGACTTTGACTCCGTCACGCGCTGGTTCGAATCCAGCTAGCCCAGTTTTATTGGCGGCATAGCCAAGTGGTAAGGCAGAGGTCTGCAAAACCTTTATCACCGGTTCAAATCCGGTTGCCGCCTCCATGAATTATGCGGGAGTAGTTCAATTTCTAGAACACATTCCTTCCCGGAATGAGATATAGGTGTAAGTCCTATCTTCCGCTCCATTATCACTTCCAGGTTGGAAGTTTTTTGTTTATAATATTGAGCCAGCGTGGCGGAATTGGCAGACGCGCGGGACTCAAAATCCCGTTCCTTTTTGGAGTGTCGGTTCGATCCCGACCGCTGGTATAATTAGTGTTTAAATAGAGAGAAAATATCTCAGAAATCCCATATTTATGGGGTTTCTTTTTTTTATGATTTAAAATGTATATGATTTATTTTGAATTCTGGTAGCTAGGTGTATATGCAGAAATTTAATGATTATATCTTAGTTTATAACTTTAAACTTAATATTGTACTTTAGTCGAAAATATAATATTATTAGTCTAATGTTATATTTGGAGGATACAAGAATGGTAAAATCAGGCACAGCTAAAATTACAGGGAAATCATTTTTTGGTAATATTTTACAAGCTGTTGGAGCAGGTGTAGTCATTGCATTAATACCTAATGCATTATTAGGTGAATTATTAAAATTTTTTAAAGAAGGTAACCAATTATTAGAGACTGTTTATCAGTTAGTAGTTTTAATCCAATCATTTATGGCATTTATTATTGGTGTTTTAGCAGCACATCAGTTTAAATTTAATGGGGCTGGCGCCACTATGATAGGTGTTTCCGCTATGATAGGTAGTGGTGCTGTTAAAATGACTGAAGGTGGATTTTTACTTAATGGTACTGGTGATATCATAAATACTATTTTAGTTGTAGTGATAGCTTGTACTTTGTATTTGTTATTACAAAATAAGTTAGGATCACTGGAAATGATTCTATTACCTGTTATTATTCCAGTTTTAAGTGGTGTTATAGGCTTGTTTACATTAGGTTATGTGACAAATGTCACTAAAGGAATCGGTCATATAGTAAATGCCTTTACAGAATTAAATCCATTAATGATGTCAATATTGATTTGTGTTACCTATGCGTTGTTAATGGTTACACCAATATCTGTAGTTGCTATAGCAACGGCAATCAGTTTATCAGGTTTAGGTAGCGGTGCAGCTAATATGGGTATTGTTGCAGCTTGTGTGACATTTTTATTTGGTTCAATTAGAGTTAACGGGGCCGGAGTCAATTTAGTATTGATAATTGGTGCTGCTAAGATGATGATACCTGTTTATTTTAAGCATTTAATTATTGCAATACCGTTAATAATTAATGGAGTGATTGGCGGTTTAATCGCTTACTTTATTGGCATTAAAGGTACACCAATGTCTGCTGGTTTTGGTTATACAGGATTAGTTGGGCCGATTAATGCATTTAATCGAATGGATGGAGATCCTAACATGAATATTATTTTATTAGTATTTGGATACTTTATAATACCATTTGTTTCCGCATTCTTTGTGCATGAAATTTGTAAAAAAATGATGCGTAAATATACAGATGATATTTATAAGTTTGAGATCCCTAAACAGTAATGAAGTAACAAAATTTAATAGATCATAAGTTTTTTGTATTTATTTGCCTTTTATTGTCATTGTGTATGATTACAACAGATATTTAACTTTAAACTGATATAAATAGTTAAAATCAAGACTATACTCAAGCACCTTCATTTAAATGGAGGTGTTTTTTTAATATGCAGTGAATATTACTGTCATCACACCATATTCCAAATACCATTTTATATAATCACATTAACTAGAATTTTTAAAATTAAGAAAAATGACACATATATCATATTGAATATTTTTGCGTTATTATGTATAATAATAAATATTATGGAAAGGGGATAAATAGATGAAACAAATATTGAAAATAATTACCGTTTTTTCACTCCTTATAAGTACTTTAATTATTTACATAAATCCAGAAGTAAATGCTAATGAAAAAGACCAATGGCAAAAAATTAAAGAACGTGGTGAATTGCGTGTTGGTTTATCAGCTGATTATGCACCTTATGAGTTTGAACATAATGTTAATGGTAAATCAAAGTATGCAGGTATTGATATTGATATCGCAAAAAAGATTGCGAAAGATAATCATTTAAAACTGAAAATTGTAAATATGCAATTTGATAGTTTATTAGGAGCGATTCAAACTGGTAAGATTGATATCATTATCTCAGGAATGACACCGACACCTGAACGTTTAAAAGAAGTAGATTTTTCAAAACCTTATATGACAGTCGACCAAAAAATGATTATTAAAAAGTCAGAAACTGATCGTTTTAAAACAATAGAAGATTTTGCGAATAAAAAAATCGGTGTACAAAAACAAACACAGCAAGAAAAAATAGCACAAACTGAAATAGATAATGCACAAATTCAATCTTTAACGCGTGTACCTGAAGTTATAATGTCGTTAAAAAGCGGAAAAGTTAATGGAATGGTGATTGAAGGTCCTGTTGCAGAAGCATATTTAAAACAAAATAAAGATTTAACTTTTGCTAATGATGTTAAATTCAATGAAGGTAGAAAGGAAACGGCAATTGCCTTACCTAAAAATTCTCCAATACTCATGGAGAAATTAAATACTTCAATCAAAGATGTTAAAAATAAAAATTTGCTAGAAGATTATAAAGCGTCAGCTGCTGATGCAATGCAAAAAGATGACGGTAATTTCTTTACAAAATATGGTGATTTTTTCCTAAAAGGAATTAAAAACACAATTTTAATTTCTATAGTTGGTGTTGTTTTAGGAGCTTTATTTGGTGCATTGATTGCATTATTAAAACTAAGTCAAATTAAAATATTGAGATGGATTTCTTCAGCTTATATCGAATTTTTAAGAGGCACTCCTTTATTAGTACAGGTTTTCTTAGTTTATTTTGGTACTACAGCAGTATTAGGTCTAGATATCTCAGCTTTAATATGTGGTATGATAGCACTTGTTATAAATTGTTCAGCATATATTGCTGAAATAATAAGAGCTGGTATAAATGCAGTTGATAAAGGGCAAACTGAAGCCGCAAGAAGTTTAGGTCTTACTTATGGTCAGACAATGAAATCGGTTATTTTGCCACAAGCTATAAAAAACATATTACCGGCTTTAGGTAATGAATTTGTCACTGTGATAAAAGAATCGTCAATTGTATCTGTCATAGGCGTTAGTGAAATAATGTTTAATGCACAAGTTGTACAGGGAGCATCATTTGATCCATTCACGCCGCTTATTGTAGCAGCAATTTTATACTTTATACTTACATTTACTTTATCGAGAGTGATGTATTTCTTCGAAGGGAGATTGAAAGTTAGTGATTAATATTAAAAATTTATATAAATCGTTTGGAAAAAATGAAGTTTTAAAGGGAATTAATCTAACTGTGGATAAAGGTGATGTTGTTGCTATAATAGGTCCTTCAGGTAGTGGTAAAAGTACGCTTTTACGCTGTATGAACCTGCTCGAAACACCTACAAGTGGGGAAGTAGTATTTAAAGAGCATAGTTTAACAAATGAAAAAACTAAATTAGAAGCATTAAGACAACAGATGGGTATGGTTTTCCAAAATTTTAATTTGTTTCCACATAAAAAAGTTATAGATAATATTATATTGGCGCCGAGTTTATTAAAAAAGGGAAGTCAAAATGAATTGAAAAAAGAAGCAATGGATTTGTTGAAAAAGGTTGGATTGGAAGATAAAGCTAATGCATATCCATCTCAATTATCCGGGGGACAAAAACAAAGAGTTGCGATTGCTAGGGCTTTAGCAATGAATCCAGAAGTACTTCTATTTGATGAACCTACTTCAGCATTAGATCCTGAAGTGGTTGGAGATGTTTTAGAAGTAATGAAAACTTTAGCTAAAGAGGGTATGACTATGGTAGTTGTAACACACGAAATGAATTTCGCTAAAGATGTGAGTGATAAGGTTGTGTTTATGGCAGATGGTGTCATTGTAGAATCAGGGACACCACAAAATATTTTTGAACAGCCGCAACATGATAGAACTAAAAACTTTTTAGCACGTGTTTTATAGTTACAAAATGGACCAAGATGTTATGAAAATGGATTATAGTTTTTCATTCATAGCATCTTGGTTTTTTTATATAAAAATTTGAATTCTCGAATTCTCTTATTAATAATGAATGTGTTAAACTAAAGAATGTATGTTTTTAAGGTGGGGTGTAAAAAATGAATATAAATCAATTGAAACAAGATGTTATAGACTATGCACATTCAATTGGTATTGATAGTATTGGTTTTACTACTGCTGACCCATTTGATGAATTAAAACAAAAATTAGTTGATTATCATGAAAAGGGCTATGCTTCAGGATTTGAAGAACCAGACATTGGATTACGTACTGAACCCAAATTAACATTACCTACTGCAAGATCTATCATTGCCATTGCTGTTGGTTATCCTAATAAATTGAAGGGTGCACCTAGAAGTGTGCGTGGAGACAGAAGAGGTATGTTTGCTAGGGCATCTTGGGGTCAAGATTATCATTCAATCATGAGAAAACGTTTAGATAAATTAGCTGAGTATTTAGAGACTAGAGTACCAGATGTAGAAATTAAATCAATGGTTGATACAGGTGTGTTGTCAGACCGAGCTGTAGCAGAACGTGCAGGATTAGGTTATGTAGGTAGAAATGGATTTGTTATAAATCCAGATCTCGGAACATGGACTTATCTAGGTGAAATGTTAGTAAGTGTTCCTTTTCCTCCTGATGACCCAATCATTGATAGTTGTGGAGATTGTACAATATGTGTTGATCGATGTCCAACAGGGGCCCTAGTAGGAGATGGCCAACTAAATAGTCAAAAATGTATTAGCTTTTTAACACAAACAAAAGGTTATCTACAAGATGAATATCGATATAAAATAGGTAATCGTCTCTATGGCTGTGATACATGTCAACAAGTCTGCCCAAGAAATCGTGGTATCAATACACAGCATGATGATATTGTATTAGAGCCAGAAATATTAAAACCAAGGTTAGTACCACTATTACAAATGAGCAATAAGGAATTTAAAAACACTTATGGTCATTTAGCGGGCGCATGGAGAGGTAAAAAACCAATTCAAAGAAACGCAATTCTAGCATTAGCACATTTTAAAGAAGAAACTGCGATACCTGAATTACAAGAAGTTGCATTGAATGATCCAAGACCGATGATTAGAGCTACTGCTTTTTGGGCAATTGGACAAATTCAAGGAGAGCAAGCAAGATCATTTATTGAATCACACTACGATAGTGAATTAGAGGAAGTCCAACATGAGATGATAAAAGGACTAAATATGAGGAGAGAATAAAAAGCATGACCAACCACATTGTATTATTTCAACCACAGATACCTGGAAATACTGGCAGTATCGCTAGAACTTGTGCTGGCACTTACACACATTTACATCTTATAAAACCATTAGGATTTAGTACAGATGACAAAATGCTGAAAAGAGCAGGATTAGATTATTGGGATGCAGTAAATATCAATTATTATGAAAATATAGAATCGTTTTTTGAAACTACGGAAGGTAAATATTATTTATTAACTAAGTTTGGAGAAAAAACTTATTCTGATTTTGATTTTACTAATAAAGATGAAAATCATTATTTTATTTTTGGTAGAGAAACGACGGGCTTACCTGATTGGGTAAAGGACAAATATAAAGATACAGCTTTAAGAATTCCCATGAATGATAATATAAGATCATTAAATTTATCCAATACTGCTTCTTTACTTATTTATGAAGCATTGAGACAACAAAATTTCCCAAATTTACATTAAAATCTATATTAATCAATGAAAAACGACTTTGACATTTGTATAATATAGTTAAAGCTAAAAGTGAGTATTTGAAAATTTAGTTGATTATTAAAATTAAGTAGTTTATGAAGATAGCTTCAAGGGTATTATTATAAATAATGCTAGAACGCGTCTTAAAAGATTAAGAGGAGTGTAATAACTATGGCAATGAACTTTAAAGTTTTAGAAAACGAAAAAAGTGTAGCAGAATATGCTGCAGATATTTTAAGAAAACAGTTTAACAATAATCCAACTACGATAGCAGGTATCCATTTATCTAATGATAATGCACCAGTATTAGATGAATTAAAGAAAAATGTAGATGATCATGCAGTAGATTTCAGTCAAATTAATATATTAGATTATGATAGCAATAAATCATATTATGAAGCGTTAGGCGTACCAGAAGGCCAAATATATGGTGTTTCATATGGTCAAGATACGGAGTCATTTATAAGTGATAAAATCAAAACTAAAGAAAATAAAGGTAAATTGATTACACAAATACTTTCAATTGATACAAATGGTAGACTTAATGTAAGTATTAATCATGGTCTATTTTCTGCAAGAGAAGTAATTTTAGTGATTACTGGTAGTGAGAAAAAAGATGTTGTGCATAAATTATATGAAGAAAATGGTAAAACTTCTTTTGAACCATCTGATTTAAAAGCACATCGCATGGTGAATGTTATTTTAGATGAGGCTGCTGCTGAGGGTCTTCCTGAAGATGTTCGTCACTATTTCACTGCACGTTTCGCATAAAATTCAAAATGTGAGGTGTAACCAATGACTAATGATAATGTAAATAAAAAGTCTACCAACCATGATGCAGAACCACAAAATGAAATGGTTGATGATTTTGAAGATATTGTAGAATTGGGCAAAGAAATGGAACAAATTTCAGAAGAAAATGATGAAGATAAATTAGATAAATCACATGATTCTAACGTACGTTCAGATTTAGATAATTAAGTTAGTGAGTTTATTTAGTAAGTGAAAAAATTGAAATAAAGTTTAAATTGTTCGTCAATACGTGTGATTTACATTAAAAATTATTAATTCGTTTATAAATACATGGAAGCGTGTAAGTGTTGATCAAATATTAATATTTGATGTCTTACTCGCTTCTATTTTTTTTATAAATGTAATCAATTTGCCACGTTATTAGTATGTGGTTATATGAATATTAAAAAAACAATGCCAACATAAATTTGATTATGTTATTATTAAGTCATTATTTGAATTTAAGGAGTTATCATTAATATGTTAAGTAACTATTGGAAATATCTCATGATATGTGCGGTAATTGTAAATTTAATTTCTATAAAAGGATTTCCTATGGCCATTGGTGCAATATATTTACCAATCTTATTTAAAATTATTCAATTACAAATCAACTTGTCACATGGTCTCGTAGATAAAGTCAATGCTTCTACATTTGTAAAAAGTAATCAAACTGGAATCATTATTAGTGTATTGTGTTGTATTGTTATAACAGTATTATTATTTAAACCGCTTGGTGATTTTTATATTAGTTTAACTGGGTTTTTAGGACTTCTTATCACAGTTAGTCCTGTAACAATGATTATTGGTGCAATACTTTTAATTTTAACTGCAATAGGTATAATACAAGCAGCAAAGATGAAATTTAATGATGTAACAATTACAAAATAATAATGAATGATGTTTAAAACCAGAGACTAAAATTAGTTTCTGGTTTTATTAATAGTTAGTAATTAATTGTTTGAATGTACAAATCAAAGTTAATAATCAGACATTTTTCAATGGAATGAAAACGCTATATTAAAGAGATTGCCCAGTTAAATTAATTAATGCTATACTAAAGTTAAATACATATTGAAGGGGAGATTTTTAAATGTCAGTTAGAATTGAACATGATACATTTGGTGAAATTGAAGTACCTGCAGATAAATACTGGGGTGCACAAACAGAAAGAAGTAAACGAAACTTTCCTGTTGGCAAAGAACAAATGCCAATTGAAGTTGTTTATGGATTTGCTCAATTAAAAAGAGGGGCAGCATTAGCCAATCATGAATTAGGAAAACTAAGTGACGCAAAAAAAGATGCTATTGTGCATGCATGTGATCGTATCTTAAACAAAGAATTAGATGAACACTTCCCATTAGTCGTTTGGCAAACTGGAAGCGGTACACAAAGTAATATGAACGTCAACGAAGTAGTGAGTTATGTTGCGAACATGTATCTCAAAGAGCAAGGTAGCGATGAATCAATACATCCAAATGATGATGTGAATAAATCTCAAAGTTCAAATGATACTTTCCCAACTGCGATGCATGTTGCACTATATAATGAAATTGAGGTAAAACTTGAACCGGCATTAAAATCATTACGTGATACTTTTAAAGAAAAAGAAGAAAAGTTTAATGAAATTATTAAAATAGGGCGTACTCATTTACAGGATGCTACACCTATTCGTTTAGGCCAAGAAATAAGTGGATGGCGTTATATGTTAGATAAATGTGAAACATTACTTAGTGAATCAAAAGCCCATATTTTAAATTTAGCAATCGGTGGTACTGCAGTAGGTACCGGTATCAATGCGCACCCAGAATTTGGTGATAAAGTTGCTAAATTTATTTCAAAAAATACAGGGTATCCATTTGTATCATCTGAAAATAAATTTCATGCATTAACTGCACATGATGAAGTCGTTCAATTACATGGTTCACTCAAAGCATTAGCTACTGACTTAATGAAAATTGCAAATGATGTGAGATGGTTAGCGTCTGGACCACGTGCTGGGCTTGCTGAAATTTCTATACCAGAAAATGAACCTGGTTCATCTATCATGCCTGGTAAAGTCAACCCAACACAATGTGAAATGTTGACGATGGTTGCAGTTCAAGTTATGGGAAATGACACTGTGGTTGGCATAGGTAGTTCACAAGGGAATTTTGAGTTAAATGTCTATAAACCTGTTATTTTGCATAATACATTGCAGTCTATTTACTTATTGGCAGATGGTATGCAAACATTTAATGATAATTGTGCAGTAGGCATAGAACCAATTGAAGAAAACATTGATAATTATTTAAATCAATCACTAATGTTAGTAACAGCTTTAAATCCTCATATTGGTTATGAAAAAGCTGCTAGCATAGCTAAAAAAGCCCACCGTGAAGGTTTAACATTAAAAGAGTCGGCTGTTCAATCTGGATATTTAACTGAGGAACAGTTTAATGAGTGGATTAAACCTGAAGATATGGTTGAACCTAAGTAATTTTAAAAAATAAAGGAATATCAATATCTTTGATTAACGAAGAAACGTCAATTTCTATTGAAATTGACGTTTCTTCATTTATAAAAGTTTTCAATTACGCTAAACTATTTTTTATATTTATTAGCACCATTATAGAATTACATTTTTTGTTTACTTCTAGGTTAGAGTTAATAATATTAGGGTTTAAGTTATCATTTCTTAAATATAATCAAAAACTGATTAATAGTTTAAAGTTTACCCATTCTGTTTAAGTCTTCAGCTAATATGATATCGGTCTTCTTATTGAATGAATGCGTAAGTGTCTACATTTATTGTGACTCTTATTAACAACAATGGTATGTGTACGATAAAATCTATAAAAAGAATTAGAAATGTAACTTTACATATTTAGATTTCATCATCTAAACTAACTGAAATTTTTTCTTGTGTTAAAGGATGAATAAATTCTATTTTGTAACTATTTAATTGAAGTTGTCTTAACGTCGAATCACCATATAATGGGTCACCGATAACTGGATGTCCAATTTCTGCTAAATGTACACGTATTTGGTGTGTTCTACCCGTATCTAATTTTAAATCGACTTCACATACATTTTCTTTAACCATGCGAGAAGTTAAAATATGTGTAATGGCAGATTGACCTGTAGTAGACACTCGGCGCTTATTCGAGTGAAATTTATCTTTACCTATAGGTGCATCGATGGTTTGTGGTTTTATTGGTAATAAGCTATGTACGTTTGCCTTATAGATACGATCAATTTTATTTTCCTCTAACATACGGTCGAGGATTTTTTTCATTAAAGGATTTTTGGCAACTATTAAAAGACCAACTGTCTCTTGATCTAAGCGATGTATTGGTTCTACATAATCACTTTTAATGGTATATATCACATGATTCATTAATGTATTACTTTCTTTTAAATCATTGGGATGCGTTTTAACCCCTTTAGGCTTCATAACGATGGCTAGATCATTGTCTTCATAATAAATTTGTGCAAATCGATAGCTTGGTAAATAATTACTCTTTTCATCTGGTGTTGGAATATAAACATGGTCGCCGGCATAAACTTGTGACGTAAGTTTTGCATTTTTATCATTGACTTTAATCTCTTTTGACATATTTAAATTGTGTAAATCTTTTTTTGGCAATTGTAATTGCTGGAAAATTTCTCTTAGTGTTAACGCATTATAATTTTCTGGGATTTGAAATTTCATAATATCCTCCTCTTTGACCAATTATTATCATACCATAAACACGCTGTTAAAAATATTAGACCTTGCGATTGATTTAATAATTTTTCATATTATTTAAGTCCAATTAAAAAGTAATTATTTATCTATTTTTAAATGCTTAACAAACTTGTATAATGTATGTAAATAGTGTTGTTAAAGGATGGACTGGTTAAATGGAAAAACCGACTAGATTAGCATTATTAAAAGAAATTGCTGAATTTTTAAATGAAGAAACAGAAACATATAGTATGCTACAAGGCGCATTGAAATCATTAATTGATGGAAGTGAATTTACAACGGGATGGATTTTTTTCATTGATGATGTGGGGCAGCATGAACTCGTATCATATAATGGTTTGCCAGGAGCATTGGAAAATAACCATTGTCAGTATATGCGAAAAGGAACGTGTTGGTGTGTTCAAGCATATCAAAATAAGAAATTAACGAAGGCTTCAAATATTATAAATTGTTCGAGAATTAATTTAGCGAATCGAGCTTATCATGAAGAAACTGATGGTATTACACACCATGCTACAGTTCCATTAAGATCTGGTGAAGAGCAATTTGGATTACTCAATGTTGCAACGCCTTATACGAGGAGATATAGCGCAGAAAACTTAGAGTTGTTAGAATCTGTTGCATTACAAATTGGATCAGCGATTAAAAGGATTTTGTTAACAGATCAAGAAAAAGAAGCTGCGCGTATTAGTGAACGCAATAGATTAGCAAGAGATTTACATGATTCTGTAAACCAAATGCTTTTTTCTGTTAAGTTGACAGCACATGCAGCATTAGGGATGACACAAGAAAATGTTTCTCGTAAAGCGTTTCAAGTGATTGAAGATACGAGTCAACAAGCAGTTAATGAAATGAGAGCTTTGATATGGCAATTAAAACCCGTTGGATTAGAGCAAGGATTGGTTAATGCATTAAAACAGTATAGTAAGTTACTACAGTTAGAGTTAGTCGTTAAAGTAGATGGTTTGATTAAACTACCAAGTCAAATCGAGGAAAATGTTTATAGAATTGTTCAAGAAGCGATGAATAACACAAAAAAGCATAGTGAAACCACTCAAGTTCGATTAGATTTAGTTCAAGATGATAATTATTTATTAGTTACGATTGCTGATTTTGGAAAAGGTTTTGATAAACATAAATCAAACCTTTATCACTCACATGGTTTAAATAATATGAAACAACGGACTAAACAGATAAGTGGTAATTTGACAATTGAAGGTGAACCAAACAAAGGTACAAAAATTCATATCTCAATACCGTTATAAAGTGTCGAAAGGAAGGTCAAGATGAATCAAATCATTTTGGTAGATGATCACCATATCGTTAGGCAAGGTTTAGAATTTCTATTATCAACAGTTGATGATATAGAGGTTGTTAAAGGTTTTTCAGATGGCAAATCATTTTTAAAATATTTAGAAGCGCATGAATTACCTGATATCGTATTATTAGATTTAGTGATGCCCAATATGAATGGAATAGAAATCACTGAAATTATGAAGCAAAAATATCCAGAAGTTAAAATATTAGTGCTAACCAGTTATGTAGACGATGAACATGTGATTTCGGCAATTGATAAAGGCGCCGATGGTTATGAAATGAAAGATGTTGAACCTGAGAAGTTGATTAAAACAATTAAAAACGTGTTGTCAGGTGAAAAAGTTATCCATCCACAAGCTCAAAGCGTTATGGAGTCAGTAAGTAGTAAACCGCACTATACAAATAAACTATCTAAACGTGAATCTGAAGTCTTGACAGAAATGGCAAAGGGTAAAACAAATAAAGAAATTGCGGAAACTTTATTTGTCTCAGAAAAAACTGTTAAAACCCATGTCAGTCACATATTCGCTAAATTGCAAGTATCTGATCGCACACAAGCGGCGATTTATGCTATGCAGAATAATCTTATATAAATTATTAGATGTTATGTAAATATTATTTTACATAGCATTTTTTTGTCGTGTATATACTTTTGTTTCAAAATGTATAATATTACTATATAATGTAGCTAATAAACATAAAGGGGGATGTTGTTATGAAGACTAAAAATCTTTCATTGAAAATTGTTATAGCGTTAATACTCGGTATAGCAATAGGGTCTATATTTAACATGTTTGCTCAATCAAGTTTTGTGATCAACGTTGATAAATATATCTTTAACGTGATTGGGCAAATTTTTCTGAATTTAATTTTCATGTTAGTAGTGCCTGTTGTGTTTGTTTCAATTGTATTAGGTGTAGTAGGGGTAGGTGATCCTAAATTATTAGGTGGTATTGGGTTAAAAACGATTAGTTTCTTTTTAACTACTACTGCAATAGCAATTATAATTGGGATTACTTTAGCTTTAGTTTTACAGCCGGGTGAGGGGAAATCAGATTTATTAAAAAGTGAGGATGTATCAAGTTATCAAAAAACATTAGATAAAGAGGATAATTCACAAAGTTCTGCAGCCAATCAATCATTTGATCAAACATTGATTAATCTATTTCCTAAAAACCCGTTACAAGCTATGAGTGAAGAAAATATGTTGCAAATTATTACATTTGCTATTTTCATTGGGATAGGTTTGATTATGGTTGGTTCGAAGGCTGAAGGGGTATACCGGTTATTTGAGCAAACCAATGAAGTTTTAATGTATATTGTAACGATGATCATGAGCGTGTTTGCACCTATTGGTACTTTTGGTCTTGTTGCACATGCGTTTACAGGAGCAGGGTTTGGAGCTATCCAACAACTTGGTATGTATTTCTTTATAGTGTTGCTTGCGCTATTTATCCATTTCTTTGTTATATATGGTTCAGCAGTGAAGTTTATAGCTAAATCAAGTCCACTGAAATTCTTTAAAGATTTTCTTCCGGCAATTACACTTGGTTTCAGTGCTTCGAGTTCTACAGCCACTTTACCAGTGTCGCTTAAATGTACTAAGAATATGGGTGTTAGATCAGAAGTAGCATCTTTTGTACAACCTCTTGGCGCTACAATCAACATGGATGGTACGGCAATCATGCAAGGTGTTGCAACGATATTTATTGCACAAATATCTGGGGTAGAGCTTTCATTTATGCAAATTATAACTGTTGTAGTCATCGCTGTAGTAGCATCCATTGGTACTGCAGGTGTCCCTGGGGTTGGACTGATAATGTTAGCGATGGTTTTAAATGCCGTTGGATTGAATCCAGCAGCAATTGGTATTATCTTAGGTATTGATAGATTGTTGGATATGACGAGAACATCTGTCAATATTACAGGTGATGCTGCATGTGCACTAATCATTTCAAAAGCTGAAGATAAAAAATTAGCTGCTAAAAATGAAAGTTAATTAAATAAGAGATATAAATTAAAGATATTTAAAATTTGAGAGTGGCCCTAACATTGAAATATGCTGGCCACTCTTTTTTGTGATACGTGAGAAGTGTTACAAATGAGTTGTTGATTTATAAAAATTTTTTTCTTAAAAAATAAACCATCACTATGATAGTTTAGTATTAGATTAACCTGATAGATGACTTATTAAGAATGAAGTACATTGTACAATTCTACAAATTTTTTACCATCTTTTCTAGGAACCTGATCAAATAGCCAAGGCTCTCCATCAGACTCCATAATCGTTATTCTAAAAGGAGTTAAAGATAGACCAAATTTAACACTTTGAAGTTCATTAAAAGGGAATAAACTTTTGATTTCATGATTTTCAATTATTCCTTTTGCTTTAAACGTAATTTTATCATTATATAACGTCAATATGCCTGGAATCATTTGCGCATTAATAAATTTCATAGAAGCACTGATAGAAATTAGTTTTGTTGAAGAATGATTATTCAAAGAAACATCCCCTTAAAATTTGTTTTAGTTAATATATCATTTTGCATAGTGTTATTCAAATTCGTGTTCATTAACAAAAAAGAAAAGTAGTGAATGATATCTATATTTCAACTGATATCAATTCACTACTTATTTGATGAACTACATTTTAATAAGCGCGATTATTTTAACGTGTCGTAATAAAGTTAAATAGGGGTGTAACCTTTAAAATTTACATATTGATAGGCCTGTTTTACTTCAGCCTCGGTAGGTGCTGTTATTTGATCTAAAGCATAAGTTAAACCTAGTGATTGCCATTTATGCACACCTAATTGGTGATATGGCAGTATTTCAAAGCGCTCAACGTTGTCGAGTGAATTTATAAATTTGCCTAACCGTATCAAATCTTTTTTATCATCTGTGAGACCTGGCACTAGTACATGTCTTATCCAAACGGGTTGATTTTTAAGAGAAAGTGTTTTAGCAAAGTTTAATATATGTGTATTAGGTTGGCCAGTTAATTTGTTATGTTTCATATTATCAATATGTTTAATGTCTAATAATATTAAGTCTGTAAACTTTAACAAAGCATCTAATTGTTTTTCAAAAGTATGTGTATTTTTCGCTGTACCAGCTGAAGTGTCAATGCAGGTGTGAATATCATGTGCTTTTAATGATTGAAATAAGGCAGTTAAAAATTTGATTTGTAATAATGGTTCACCGCCACTGACTGTCACGCCCCCACCTGATGCATCGAAATATGGTTTGAAAGGAGTTATTTCATTTACCATTTCCTCAACTGTGACTGCGCGTGTATAATCATTTATTTTCCAAGTATCGGGATTATGACAGTATAAACATCTTAATAAACACCCTTGAGTAAATAATATATATCGTAGTCCTGGACCATCAACGGTACCCAAACTTTCAACAGAATGCAAATGTCCTTTTAGCATATAGAGGCCACCTTAAATTCAAATTACATTTTTTCATGGAAAGTACGTGAAATAACATCTAATTGTTGTTCGCGTGTTAATTTAATAAAGTTAACCGCATAACCAGATACGCGAATCGTTAATTGTGGATATGCTTCAGGATGTTCCATTGCATCTAGTAACGTTTCCCTATTAAACACATTAATGTTTAAGTGGTGTCCGTGTTGCATAGCATAGCCATCCAACATACTTGTGAGATTTTTACATTGATCATTACTTTCCTTACCTAGTGATTTTGGAACGATACTAAATGTATTGGATATGCCGTCTTTACAACAATCATAAGGTATTTTTGCAACTGTACTTAATGATGAAAGTGCACCTTTTTGGTCGCGTCCATGCATTGGGTTTGCACCTGGTGCAAAGGGTTCTCCTGCTTTACGTCCATCTGGTGTATTTCCTGTCTTTTTACCATATACTACATTTGATGTTATCGTTAACACACTCATCGTATGTTCTGAATTACGATAAGTTTTATGACTACGTAATTTTGTCATAAAGCGTTCTACAAGGTCGATTGCTAAATCATCAACACGTGCGTCATTATTACCATATTTTGGGAAATCACCTTCGATTTCAAAATCTGTTACAACGCCATTTTCATCAC
Source organism: Staphylococcus sp. HMSC034G07 (assembly GCF_001835975.1). NCBI lineage: Bacteria > Bacillati > Bacillota > Bacilli > Caryophanales > Staphylococcaceae > Staphylococcus > Staphylococcus sp. HMSC034G07. Next base: position 775,053 of record NZ_KV826609.1, on the reverse strand, counting down.
GAATAGGTTTTACTTTTGCATATTTGATTGCAGATAATGAATCTGCAGCAACAGAAAGGCCAGCTATACCTGTAGCCATTGTTCTAATGATATTTGTATCATGCAGTGCCATCTCAATACGTTCATAACTATATTTATCATGCATATAATGGATGACATTAAGTGAATTAATATATACTCCAGCTAACCAATCCATCATTTTATCAAATTTTTCAAATACCTCATCGAAGTCGAGTACTTCTGATTTTATACTTTCATATGATGGTCCGACTTGTTGACCTGATTTTTCATCTATGCCACCATTGATCGCATATAATAAAGTTTTTGCTAAATTAGCACGAGCACCAAAAAATTGCATTTGTTTTCCAATCGTCATAGCAGATACACAGCATGCAATACCATAATCATCACCATAAGATTCTCTCATTAAGTCATCATTTTCATATTGAATTGCGCTTGTTTTTATACTCATTTTTGCACAATATGTTTTAAAATTGTCAGGTAGGCGAACTGACCATAATACTGTGAGGTTTGGTTCAGGTGCTGGACCTAAATTATCTAGTGAATGTAAGAAACGGAACGAGTTTTTAGTTACCAATGCACGTCCATCAATACCTACACCTCCAATTGATTCTGTTACCCAAGTAGGGTCACCAGAAAATAATTCGTTATAATCAGGTGTTCGAGCAAATTTAACGATACGTAATTTCATAATAAAATGGTCAATGATTTCTTGTACTTCACGTTCTGTAATCAATCCATTGTTTAAATCTCTTTCAGCATAGATATCTAAAAATGTTGAAGTACGACCTAAGCTCATAGCTGCACCGTTTTGTTCTTTAATTGCGGCTAAATATGCTAAGTACAACCATTGTACTGCTTCTTTAAAGTTATAAGCTGGGCGACTTAAATCAAATCCATAAATATTACCTAATGTTTTTAATTCATTTAATGCTCGGTATTGTTCAGACAATTCTTCGCGTAATCGGATGACATCTTCTGACATTTCTTTAGACATATTGTTGAAATCTTCCATTTTTTTCTGCATTAGGAAGTCCACACCATATAAAGCCACTCTACGGTAGTCGCCAATAATACGGCCACGACCGTAGGCATCTGGAAGTCCAGTAATGATCCCAGCCTTTCTGCAATTTAACATCTCTTTAGAGTATGCATCGAATACACCTTGATTATGTGTTTTACGATAATCAGTAAATATTTTTTCAGTTTCACTATCTAGGTCATAACCATACGCTTCGCAAGCTGCTTTTGCCATACGAATGCCACCAAAAGGTTGCATCGAACGTTTGAATGGTTTATCGGTTTGGACCCCAACAATGCTTTCTAATTCTTTATTTAGATAACCTGCCTCGTGAGAAGTGATGGTAGAAGGAACTTTTGTGTCCATGTCCCACATTCCACCGCGATCACGCTCTTCTTTAGACAATTGCATGACTTGATCCCAAAGCTGAGTTGTTGCCTCTGTAGGACTTGCTAAAAATTGATCATCACCTTCGTACAATGTGTAATTGAGTTGAATAAATTCTCTTACATCTACATGATGTTGCCAGCGACCTTTTTTAAAATCATTCCATGCTGTGGATTGCATATTATTTTCTTTTAACATATCATTACCTCCAAAAGTATGTTATTTTTTTCACAATAATTATATCATTTGTTTTGTTAAAAAAATCACAAAGTTTTTGAATAATTTTAATCTAAAATGTGAAAGCTTTTGGAATCTGTATTAAAAAGTAATACACTTAATATCAATTGTAGTTCTGTTATAGAACAGTTTTTAATGTGTATATAATGATATGTCATACACAAAACAATATATAAAGTAGATTGGCAAAGGTGTTTAGTAAAAAGTGAAAACAACCATAAATTAAAGTTAAGTAGTGTTGATTGGTTGAGGAATTATAATTATTTAATTGCACAGCTTAACGAAGACGCGTTGATATACTATTAATTTTTTAAGAAGGGATATTGTAAAAGTTAAAATTAAAGAAAGTAAGTAAGATGCTTAAAAATGTCAAAGTTTCTTTTTAAAGTTGTTGAGATTGCGTTGCGCTTCGAATAAAAAGACCTGAGGCAGATATCGGTCTCAGGTCTTTTAAAGTTTTTAATTAAAAACAATAGTCTTACTACTCGCAGTGACAATTACCTTATGCAGCACATGATATTCGACAGCTTGAGCTAACACACTTGATTCAACATGCCGACCAATTTTACGTAAATCTTGTACATTGTACCGATGATTAATTCTTATAACGTCTTGATCTATGATAGGGCCCTCATCTAAATCAGAAGTAACATAATGACTTGTTGCTCCGACCAATTTAACACCGCGTTCCCATGCTTGTTTATAAGGGTTAGCACCTATAAATGATGGTAGGAATGAGTGATGAATATTGATGATTTGGTTTGGATAGTGACTGACAAAATGGTCGGATAGTATTTGCATGTATTTTGCTAAAACAATGAGTTCAACTTGATGCTCAGAACAAACATCTAGTATTTTTCTTTCCACAATCGCTTTATCTTCGTTGCTCGGTATGTAATAAAAAGGGATATGAAGCGTTTCTGCGAATTGTCTATTGTTTTCGTGATTGCTAACGATACACACAATTTCGGCAGGCAATTCATTTCTGTTAACACGTAATAAAATTTCGTTGAAAGCATGATCTTCCTTAGAAACAAAAAGTGCTAATTTTGTATGTTGCTGATCGTTAAATAATTTAAAATCTATTTGATGTGTTTGCAACGTTGTTTCTAAATCTTCTTTCAATGATGGTACATTTTCAAATTCCAATCTCAAATATAATTGACCTGTAGCATTTGGTGAATGGTCATATTCTGTAAAATGATCTAAATGTAGAATATTAGAATCATATTGAGCAATTTTATTAGTAATTAATGAAGTAATACCGACTTTATCTGTACAAGTTGCAAGTAATATATATTTCTCTGTCATTTTTTTACACCTCAATTATTAAAGTAACCCTGATTATAATGAAAATTCAGAAAAATGTAAATAAATGATTAATTTCTATTATTTAAGGCAAATGGTATGCCAAAAAGTAAAATTTAAGATATAATAATAAATGGTGTTTTTATATCAAAAGAGTAATAAGTGAAAAATATAATCACATTTCATACTTGTTATACGCTTACAATAAAAGTACTAAAAATGTTTAAGTTAATTATAAGATATAAGATTGATTATTTAGATAATTTCGCAAATAACAAAAAACAACGAAAATATCATTTCGCTCTTTTATTTTATCGCAAATTGTATTAAGATGTAATTTGTGTTTCAAGAAACGTGTATTATTGCAATTTCTTGTGTCCGGATAAAATATTCTTTTATGAAAGGTAGATTAAAGTAATGGATAGACAGAGTTTTACAGATTTAATTCAAACAAAATTTAAAATGGTGCGCATTGAAGCGGGTTATACTCAAGATACGATGGCACAAACAATTGGTCTTTCAAAAAAGACACTAGTACAAATTGAAAAAGAGAGAGTATTGCCAAACTGGACAACATGTGTGTCAATTTGTGCATTATTTAGAGATTCTGATGTTCTAAATAGTACTTTCGGATGCGACCCATTAGAAATGGTACAAACAATTTCACGTAACCATTGTGCGTATCCAAATCATTCTACAACAAGTGATATATATTGGAACACAGTTGATACGCGTAACGGCTATATTTTACAAAGCAACAAAGTAAGTGATATCTACCGTGTACTAAATCAGGAAACACAACCTATTTTTGGTACTTCTAAATTAAGAGAAGCTGAAACATATTTTGGTAGAGTTTCTAAAGAAGAATTAATGCACGTATAAATAAATGTACTGTGTGATAGAAGAATCATTATTTATAACATTAACTAAAAAAGTTATGGCGTATATATTGAATGGTTTAGTCACTATAGTTAATTGAAATCGGTCATGAACTAATGAACTGAACTTAATAAGTAAGTTGATATAGTTTTTGACCCATGATAAAAAGAATACATCATTTTAAGAGCGAACACGGGAAATCAAATGTTGATTGATTTCTAAATCGCTCTTTTTTTAATTCTGTATTTTTACTAATACAAATTGAATGTACTCATAATGATTGCTACCAGCAATTTTATTTTGAAAAATAACAAATAGTATGCACATTTTTATGTTATATGTTATACAATGTAAAAATGACTGATATGATTGTACCTTCAGTTTATAACAAATTTTATTTGAAGGAGAATTAACTATGCACGCTTTTTTAATAATTATAGCGATGATGATTATTGGAGCAATAATAGGTGGCGTCACAAATGTAATTGCTGTAAGAATGTTATTTCATCCGTTTAAAACTTATTATATTTTTAATAGACGAATTCCTTTTACACCCGGGTTAATACCAAAAAGAAGAACAGAAATTGCAGATAAAATTGGACAAGTTATTGAAGAACACTTATTAACTGAAACGTTAATTAAGTCAAAATTAAATGCACCTAAATCAAGAGAAGCAATCGAATCATTAATCTTAAAACAGATCCAAAAATTAAAAGCAGATCATACGACAATTCAATCGTTGACGAAAAATTTCGATGTTGATGTTGTACAGTTTACTAATGATAAAATGTATTCAGTTATCAATAATAAATTAGAACAATATTATGCTGAACATAAAGAAACCCCTATAAATCAACTGATTCCTTCAGATATTGAAGAAAATATTGATTCAAAGGTAGATGGGGTGCCTGAGTTATTATTTGAACGCGCACGTGTTTATCTTAAATCGGAAAAAGGTGCTGCTGATATAGCATCTATGTTAGATACTTTCTTTAATGAGAAAGGTAAAATCGTAGGTTTGCTACAGATGTTTATGACAAGAGAAAGTATTGCAGATCGAATACAACATGAATTGATTAGATTAACAAATCACCCCAAAGCTAAAGCAATTGCAAAACAGATTATTGAAAATGAATACGCTACATTTAAATCAAAAGCGTTAGTAGATGTCATCAATGAAGATCAATTCGACTCGCTTAAGGTAACGGTTACCGAATTACTAATAAACTATGCAAACATAGATAGTATATCGAATCGACCATTGAAAGAATTAATGCCAGAATTTATAACATTCTTAGAAACAAAAATTTCAAAACAACTTACGGAATTAATTATTGATAAAGGATCTAAGCATATTTCTCCAATCATGAAAAAAGTTAACCTAAGACAAATGGTTGAAGAACAAATAAATTCATTTGATTTAGCATATATTGAACGTTTAATCATAGATATCGCAAATAAAGAATTGAAATTAATTATGCTTTTAGGCTTTCTATTAGGTGGCATCATAGGTTTATTACAAGGCATAATTGCAATTTTTGTATAACATATTAAATTATGTTATTGTAATATCGATGTGGTTATAACACATATACAAATAAAGGAGTGAAGCACAGTGGCAGTAAATTTATACGATCATGCAAATCAATTAGAACAAGCTTTAAGAGAAAGTGATGAATATCAAGCAATACAAAAAGCTTATGCTAAAGTAAAAGAAAATGATGAATCAAAAGCACTTTTTGATGAATTCCGCGAAACACAATTAAACTTCCAACAAAAACAAATGCAAGGTGAAGAAATTGGTGAAGAGGAATTACAAAAAGCTCAAGAACAAGCACAAAAAATCGAAAATGATTCTAACATTTCAGAATTAATGGCTGCTGAGCAAAACATGAGCCAAGTATTCCAAGAAATTAATCAAATCATTGTTAAACCTTTAGATGAAATTTATGCTGACTAATTAATTAATCAGAATGATTATTTTAAAAGTAATCTAAAGTTCTTATAAAAATTTAAAAATATTTAATGTGTTGCCATATAATGATTTTAAAATTAATATATGGCAACAACCATAGTTTGAAGGAATATATGTACTTTTATTCAAGCATAAGTATGATAAACTCAATATATTGAGAAATGAAATACAAAAGAATTGATGCCAATAAATGAATTCTTTAATTGCTGGATAATCGTTCATGTTTTATTCAATGAATCATGGTTAATATTGAATTTAAAGCTGAGACATTTATTTATGTTTCAGCTTTTTTGTTTTATCGACTGTACAATAGTCGGTGTGGTAAAATAAAGAGATACGAGGTATTAGCGTGTACATAGGTGTTAGTCCATTTTTTAAGTCTCAATATCAATGCCTGTTTTTCATGCTTTTTATAAAAACCTTTAAATAAAGGAGAACTATAAATATATGGTTAAATTTATTCATTGTGCAGATTTACATTTAGATAGTCCATTTAAGTCTAGAAGCTACTTAAGTCAATCGATATTTGAAGATATGCAAAAAAGCGCATATGAAAGTTTCAAAAAAATCGTGGATTTAGCGTTAAATGAAGAAGTAGATTTTATGATTATAGCAGGGGATTTATTTGATAGTCATAACAGAACCCTCCGTGCTGAAGTGTTCTTAAAAGAGCAATTTGAAAGACTGGCAAAAGAACAAATATTTGTTTATCTTTGTCATGGTAATCATGATCCATTATCTTCATCTATAGGAACTGAGTGGCCAGATAACGTTTCGGTTTTTTCTGAAAATGTAGAAACATATCAAACAATTACTAAAAACGGTGAAGAAATATATTTACATGGTTTCAGTTATCAAAATGAAGCGAGCTATGAAAATAAACTTGATGCCTATCCGTCAAGTCAAGGTCAAAAAGGTATTCACATAGGTATTTTGCATGGTACATATAGCAAAACGAACACAAAAGACCGATATACTGAATTTAGATTAGAAGATTTAAACAATAAACTTTATCATTATTGGGCACTTGGTCATATACACGAGCGACAACAACTAAGCGATATGCCTCAAATTCATTATCCAGGTAATATTCAAGGTCGTCATTTCAAAGAAACTGGAGAAAAAGGTTGCCTATTAATAGAGGGCGATGATTTACATCTAAATGCTAAATTTGTGCCAACACAGTTTATTCGTTTTGAAAAGGCTGAAATAGATACAAACATGACTTCAAAACAAGGTTTGTTTGACGCAATACAAAATTTTAAATCACAAGTTAGAGCTGAAGGTAAAGCAATTTATCAATTAGTAGTAAATGTCAATTCAGATGAAATTATTTCTGATCAAGATTTAATGCAAGTGCATGAAATGATTAGTGAATATGAAGAAAATGAGCATAATTTTGTGTTTATAGAAGATCTGAATATAAAGAATAAAGATGATGAAAAAACGACCCTTGTCAAAGAATTTTCAGCAGATTTGATAGAAGATAATTCAGTTTATGAGTTAGCTATGAATGATTTATATCTTAATCCAAAAGCTTCCAAATACCTAGAAAATTATGATGATTTTGATCGTCGAGAATTAATTAAACGCGCTGAATTATTATTAAAGTCAGATATGAGGGGGGAGTAAAATGAAGATTAAATCATTAGATATATATGGTTATGGTAGATTCATTCAAAGATCTATTCAGTTTGATGAAAATTTTACAGAAATTTATGGGGAAAATGAGTCAGGTAAGTCTACGATACAGGCATTTATACATTCCATTCTTTTTGGGTTTCCAACTAAGAAAGAAAATGAACCACGACTAGAGCCACGTTTAGGCAATCAATACGGCGGAAAACTTACATTGATTCAAGATGATGGTTCTTTGATAGAAATTGAACGTATCAAAGGTGCAGCAACTGGAGACGTTAAAGTTTATCTACCGAATGGCGCCATTAAAGATGAAAGCTGGTTAAAGAAAGAACTTAATTTTATCTCAAAACGTACATATCAAGGTATATTTTCATTTGATGTCTTAGGACTACAAAATATTCATAAAAATATGGATGAAAAACAATTACAAAACTATTTACTCCAGGCTGGTGCATTAGGATCAACAGAATTTACTAGCATGCGTGAGATTTTGAATGATAAAAAAGAAGCGCTATATAAGAAAAATGGCAGAAATCCAATTATTAACCAACAGCTTGAAGAGTTGAAGTCATTAGAGCGACAAATTCGAGAAGAAGAAGAAAAATTGTCATCTTACAAACGTTTAGTAGACGATAAAGATAAAGCAGATCGACGCTTAGAAAATTTGAAACAGAATTTAAACCAATTGTCTAAAATGCATGATCGTAAACAAAAGGAATTAGCTTTACATGAGCAAACACAAGAATGGAAAACATTGGAAACCCAATTAAATATAGAACCTGTCACATTTCCTGAACAAGGCATCGATCGCTATGAATCTGCAAAAATTCAAACACAAAATTTAAAAAGAGATATTGGCTTAAGAGAAGAACGATTAACGCATTTAAAAAGTGAAAATGAAAAAATCAATGTACCTAAGCAATCTGATATTGATGCTTTTAACCATATACAACAACAAGAAAATGAAATTAAACAAAAAGAATACGAATTAAAATCAGTTAAAAAAGAAATTCAAGATAAAGAACGTGAAAAATCAGGCTTGAAGTCTAATATCGGATGGCAAGATGTATACCATGAAGTCGACAGTTCAGAGGCAATGAAGAGTCATGTAAGCGATCAAATTAAAAATAAGCAAGAACAGACTGCTTTTATTCAACAATTAGAACGCAATATTGAAGAAAATAAAATTGATAAAGAAACAAATCAAACTGAGATGGATGCATTAGAAAAAGATATTGTGTCTGATGAAAACTATGAAAAGAAAAAACAATATAACAATCGTGTATTCGAACTACAAGAAAAAAATAATTTATATCAAAAAATGAAAGAAGCTTTTGATAAAGAACAACAAGAAAATGAACGTAAACAAAATATTTTTCGATTTGCATTCGTTATATTAGCAGTTGTTGGTGTTGGATTAACTATCTTTTCATTTATTTCAGCTAATTTGGTCTTCGGTATTGTATTTGCATTACTATCTCTTGTATTTATCGTGGGTATCTTCTTAGTTAAATCGAAAGAGATAGGACATAGTGAAACATTTTCTAATGAAATTGAAGATTTGCAACACCAAATTAATGATTTAGAAGCCAATTATAATTTGGACTTTGATTTAGATGATCAAAATAGAATTCGCGAGCAATTCCATAATGCTATTAAAACGAAAGAGGCATTAGATAAAAAAGCCAATTATTTATCTTCCAATTTAGAATCTGCACAACAACAATACTCAAAGTCAGAGAATGAGATCAACCAAATTAAAGATGAATTACATTTATCTGATAAAATTTCAGACGAACTCATTATTGATAGTATTGCGACGATGAATAAAATTAAGGATTATGACAATCATACTGTTGAATTGAACGAGCAAAAAATTGAGTTACAACAGGCATTAGATACATTTTATGAACATGCAAAAGCAGTAACCCAAAATCAATTTACTTCTTTCAACACATTATCTTTATTTCATGACGTAAATCAATGGTTAAAAGAAGAAACAACTAATTTAGATAAATGGAATAGGAATCAAGAACAAATCACATTAATAGAAAGTGAATTATCACAGCTTAAACATCGCTTACATGAGAATAATAATGTGATATCACAGTTATTTAACTTTGTAAGTGCAAATGATGAAGAATCGTATTATCATCAGCATGCTCAATACCAGGCTTATCATCAACAATTAAACCGCTTTAATGATTTAACGAAATATCTAGAAAACCAAAATTATAATTACGAAGCTAGTTCTATGCTGAGTCAAAAAACATATGCTCAACTATCTGAAGAAGATGAAGTGTTAGAAAGACAAGTTGATCATTATAATGATCAATATTTAGAAATGCAGTCAGAAGTCAGTGATTTAAAAGCTAAAATCACGGATATGGAAACAGACAAAACGTTAGCGGATTTACGTCATAAGTTCCATATTTTGAAAAATAGAGTGAATGATGAAGCAAAAGATTGGGCAAGTCTTAGTTACTTACAATCTTTAGTGGAAGGACATATTAAACAAATTAAAGATAAGCGTTTACCACAAGTGATAAATGAAGCAACAGAAATCTTTGCACATTTAACAAATGGAAATTATGTACAAGTAACTTATGCGAATGAAGATTTAATGGTAAAACAAGTGAATGGTCAAATGTACGAACCAATTGAATTAAGCCAGTCTACTAAAGAAATACTATATATCGCATTGCGTTTAAGTTTAATTAAAACATTAAAACCTTACTATCCATTCCCTGTAATTATTGATGATGCATTTGTACACTTTGATAAACATAGAAAAGAAACGATGATGAATTATCTAAGACAAATGCCCAATGATTATCAAATTTTATACTTTACATGTGTCAAAGATACAAGTGTGCCTTCAAAACAAATTATTACTTTGAATAAACCTGAGGAAGGCGGTAAATAATGAGAAATGTAGAAAAATTAAATCCTGGAGATTCAGTTGATCACTATTTCTTGATTCATAAAGCGACACAAGGCGTAACTGCTCAAGGAAAAGACTATATGACGATATATCTTCAAGATAAAAGTGGGGACATCGAAGCTAAATTATGGACTGCTACTAAGGAAGATATGCGTGTTTTAGAACCAGAAAAAATCGTACACGTTATTGGTGATGTTATTAATTATCGTGGTCGTAAACAGATGAAAATTAATAAAATTAAATTAGCTTCAGATGAAGCAGATTTAAACATACATGATTTCGTAGACGGCGCGCCACTCACACCAGAAGAAATCAAAGAAGAAGTCTCTCATTATATGTTAGAGATTGAAAATGCAAATTTACAACGCATTACAAGACATTTATTGCGTAAATATCAAACAGAATTTTTTACATTTCCTGCAGCAAGTACACATCATCATAATTTTTCAAGTGGGTTAAGTTATCATGTATTAACAATGTTACGGGTCGCAAAATCTATTTGTGATATATATCCACTTTTAAACCGCAGTTTATTATATAGTTCTATTATTTTACATGACCTAGGTAAAGTTAAAGAATTAAGTGGTCCTGTTGCAACAACATATACGGTTGAAGGTAATTTGCTGGGCCACATCTCTATTGCCAGTGATGAAGTAGCAGATGCTGCACGAGAATTAAATATAGAAGGTGAAGAGGTATTATTACTGCGTCACATGATTTTAGCACATCATGGAAAAATGGAATTTGGCTCTCCGAAACTACCACATATGAAAGAGGCAGAAATTTTGTTTTTCATCGATAACATTGATGCAAAAATGAATATGTTTGAAAAAGCATATAAGAAAACGCCAAAAGGTCAATTTACTGAACGTATTTTTGGGCTTGAGGGTAGACAATTTTACAATCCAACATCTTTAGATTAAGCGATACGGAAAATATACGCTTTAAAAAAATAAAATTGAAACATTTTGAAAGTAAAGGACTAATCCAAATTTTGATATGCTCCCTTCAAAGTTTACATTTTTAAGTGTCTACTTTGAAGGGAGCAGTTCATTAGCGTGGATTAGTCTTTTTTATATGTAAAATCATTCGTTTCTGACCGTGATTATTTACAATTAATATGTCGTATTAGAAGGTAAGAATTAGGGGGTGAGATAATCGTTTTCTATTCATGAGCATCGTATGATTTGATATAAGTAGATTGAATATGTGTTTATCCTGTGTTATATATCAGCGCAAGAGATAAAATACAATCGTCTCGAAAAATATGTGTACAAGCATAATTAATAAGTAAATATAAGTTAGTTTCATTAATAAAAAACAAGGCAAATGCCCTAGAAATTAGCATTTGCCTTGTTTACTTGTGAATTATGATTCTATTGTCCAGAGGTCATACCAGCTCCACCTTGTTGCATCGCTTGCTGTTGTTGCTGTTGTTGTTGTTGCTGTTTAATTTTATCAGGGTCTAGAATAGAATCTTCAATAGCTTTTTTAATATCTCTATCTTTATAATCTACTTTGTATTCATCTAACAGTTCTTTATAAGCGTCTGTTAGTAATTTAGGACTTTTTTGTACTTTTTGTTGGATTAATTGCGATTTTAGCTTACCTTTTTCTTTATCAAAGTCATTTTCTTTATCTGCTTTAATAATATGGTAACCATAATCTGTTTTAACTACTTTTGAAACGTCGCCTTCTTTAAGTTTGAAGAGCGCCTTTTCAAAATCTTTTTCCATTTGTCCTTTGATAACATATCCTAAGCTACCATCTTTTTTAGCCGAAGATTTATCCATTGATTCTTTTTTGGCAATTTCTCCAAATTTGTCAGGATTTTCTGATACTTGTTTTTGGATTTTTTCTGCTTTTGCTTTTGCATCTTTATCTGATAAACCTTCTTTGTCATCTTTATTCTCTTTAACTTTAATTAAAATATGCGAACCTTTTTTAGTAGATTCTTTAATTTCTTTATCAGAAATATTCACTTTATCGTTCAGTAGTGCCTTTTGATATGATTGTAATTTTTTTTGCTCTTTATAGTCACTAAGTGACATTTTTTGTTGTTTTAACATACTTTCAAATTGATCTTTGCCACCGTATTGTTTTTGTTCTTTTTCAACTTCTTTATCAATATCTTTCGTGTCTATTTTATCTTTATACTTATCTGCTAACAATTTATTTAATAATATAGAAAAAGATGTGTTTGCAACTTGCTCATCACCCATTTTATCCATTACATCTTCAACTTTAACATCGCCAGCTTTTGATGAAATAATTGTATCTTCTTTAGAATCTGTATCGCTATTACCACAAGCACCTAATAATAATGCACTAGCAGTAACAGGAATTATAACTTTTTTAAATGTTTTCATGATTGGGAACTCCTTTTGTAAGAATAACAACGTAAATATAACATATAAAGTCGTTTTCACCAATTAGAAACCTAATATATACGACTATAGTTGTAAGCATTTTATATAAAAAAGAGCGAATCAAAACCACCCGTATAACGGGTGGTTTGTTCTTCGGCTATAAGCCTTTGTTACTGACCAGCCCTGATAAGGGCTCTGAGAAGATCAGCCATATGTACTACTTTCCCAGCAACCCTTAAAAGGGTTGTTTTATTTTTTCTTCTTAGTTTCTTCGCCAGTAAAAGGATCTATATATTCAACAAGTGTTAATTGCTCCGCAACGATATCCTCTTGTAATTGATTACGAATATAATTTTCTATAACTTTTTTATTTCTTCCAACTGTATCAACGTAAAAACATTTACACCAAAATTTTCTGTTACCATATCTATATTTTAAATGTGCATGTCTATCAAAAATCAACAAACTACTCTTTCCTTTTAAATATCCTACAAATTGCGAAACGCTTAATTTGGGTGGAATACTAACTAACGTATGAATGTGATCTTTACATGCTTCAGCTTCAATAATTTCTACGCCTTTTCTTTCACACAGCTGTCGCAATATTATTCCAATATCTTTCTTTATTTTTCCGTATATAATTTGTCTTCTATATTTAGGAGCGAAGACAATGTGATACTTACAATTCCATTTTGTATGTGCTAAACTATTTGTGTCTGATGAAATAAGTTGCATCTCCTCGTGTTGTTTATTTTGGTTGGCTGACCAAATATTATTTTAGCACGTAGAGATGCAATTTTTAATACAACGGTATAACCATACTGCACCATACGCATAGCGTATGGTTTTTTTATCCAATAAAAAAAGCAAACATTGCTGTTTGCTTAATCAAGTTCATGATTTGTATAAGGTGATACTTTGTTTAAAATATTAATACCAGTTTGATGTTCTTCAACATAAGTACCTTCATTTGAAAATAATATGATCTTTAAATAAAGAAAATCCATAACCGAATAACCTAAATTCAAAGCAATTAAAAACATTAAATAATGACCATATTGAGGGATGATAGTACTTATAAATGTGCAAACAATCGTTATAAATAAAGCTGGTGTGATTAAATCAAAACAAAAATAATATTTATTAACAGGTGTATTTACATACACATTATAAAAAGGCACAGACTTATGTTTTACTAATTTATATTTTTTAAATGACTTACGATAGGGATAGAAAAACAATAAGTGGATTAATTTATGTAAAGGGTACAAAAGCACTACTAAAATTAAAAATATTAAAAAGTGGTCGTCTGTTAATTTGGTATTTGAAAAGAAGTATAAAAGTTCGTATGCAATTAAAAATGTGATAATTGTAGTAACAAAACTAAGGAAAGCAATTCTAGGTATGCCAAAACGAGCGTTAATATCTATTTGACGTGTACATAAATACATTACGCAATCATACTCCTTTTTAAAATTTATTGAATATACTTTCGTATTATCTAACGTATTCTTACAGTCGTCAAGTTTAACTTTAAGTTAATTTTAGAGTTTGAAAAGTTCTCAAAACACTATAATGTAAGGATATTATAGTGTTTAATCAAAGAAAGATGAGTGTACTATATATTTTTTAATTCAGCATCATTTTAAAGACATAGATGTTTTTATTGTAATAAAGAAAAGAGTTATAACTCAGGTTTTCAAGTGAGTTATAACTCTTAGTTAATTGAGTTAATTATTTGTCTTTTTCAAATGCTTTTGAAATTTCTTCGCCACGATTTTGTAAATTTTCAATATGGGATTGCAAATTTTCAATATTAGGATCGATATCAGATTTAAAATCACCAATCATCGTTTTCACTTCATCACCAATAGTACTGCCAATTTCAGTACTTTCTGATTTGATTTGTGAAATGTAATTTACAATATCATTGACGCTTTGCTTTATAGTGTTGATTTCTTTATCAAATTCAGATTCAGCACCCGTAGGTCTGCGCGCTTCTGTCTCAAATTGGTTTGAATTTTTCTTATCACGATTCATTAATGCAACACCAATTCCAGTTGCAACACCAGCACCAAGACCTAGTAATAATTGAGCTGTTTTCATAAAAATTCTCCTCATTTCTAAAATTTCTGAGTCATTAATATTTTTAATATACCCTTTATCATATCAGGTAAGCATAATTAATTAAATTGTGCTGCAATTTCTTGTGCAATTTTTTTCTTTTGTTCATCGCCTATGCTTTCTTCATGTGTTTCCCATTTATAACCAAAACCATCTACTTCATTTTCATATCTTGGTAACAGATGAAAATGTAAATGGAAGACAGATTGATCGGCAAATTCACCATTATTTTGTATAATATTTAGACCATCAGGGTTAAATGCTTTTTTGATTGCGTTTGCTACTTTAGGTAAAGCAACGCCTATATGTTTCATTGTTTCACTATCCGTTTCAAAGATATTTGCAGAAACTTTTTTAGGAACTAATAAAGTATGACCTTTGGTCACTTGAGAGATGTCTAAAAATGCATAAACATATTCATCTTCATATACCTTATAACTAGGAATTTCACCATTAATTATTTTACTAAAGATTGTTTCAGACATAAATTTTCACTCCTTGTCAGATGTTTAGTAACTATTATAGCATTACTGATTAAATTCCGTCATTTTTTGAAGTAACTTTATGAACAATGTTTGATTTTTGATACAATACTATTTGTGGAGGTGCCTTATGACAGTAAAAGTAGAGCATTTAACAGGCGGTTATGGCAAAAGACCTGTGATAAAAGATATAAATTTTGAATTAAAAAAAGGAGAAATTGTTGGACTGATAGGTTTGAATGGTGCTGGGAAGAGTACCACTATTAAACATATGTTAGGCTTATTAACGCCGATGGAAGGGCAGTTAACAATTTCAGATATTAATATCAAACAAGATGTAGAAGCTTATAGACGTAAGTTGTCATATATTCCGGAAGCACCAGTCATATATGATGAATTAACGTTGCAAGAACATATTAATATGACAGCAATGGCGTATAATATAGATAAAATGGAAGCGATGAAAAGGGCAAATCCATTATTAAAAACATTTAGGTTAGAAAATGAATTAGATATATTTCCGAGTCATTTTTCTAAAGGTATGAAACAAAAAGTGATGATTATTTGTGCATTCATTGTAGATCCAGAATTATATATCATTGACGAGCCATTTTTAGGATTAGATCCTTTAGGTATACAATCTATGCTTGATTTAATGGTCGAGAAAAAAGAAGAGAACAGAACTGTATTGATGAGTACACATATTTTGGCAACGGCCGAAAAATACTGTGACAGATTTTTAATAATGGATAAAGGGCGAATTGTAGCATTTGGCAATATAGATGAATTGAGGGAACAAACAGGTTTAAGTGGTAAAACCTTAGATGAAATATATATACACGTTACTCAAGGTGGCCAAAATTCATGAAACAAGAAGCTAAACAATTATTTAACCTAAGGAAACAAGCAATCAAAAAAGAGAAAAGTTATTATAATAAATTTATATTTAATGGTCATTTTTCTGTATTTCTTGTGATTTTATTAGGTGCATTTATTTTAGGTTATGGAGATTGGTTGAAATCAATGCCTAAACATATTAATTATGCGTTAATTGCTAGTATAATCACAGCCATTACTTCCATGTTCCCAATTAGGACTTTATTGAAAGATGCAGATAAATTATTTCTCTTGCCATTTGAAAAACATATGTTTGAATATATGAAAAAAAGTTTGATTTATAGTTATGTTACTAGATTACCTATACAAATATTATTAATTATTATATTATTTCCATTATTTTATGTGCTTAATAACAAAACGTTTGGATTTTATATTATCTTTGCTGGACTAGCAATTATATTTCCGCTCTTAGGTTTATTATTAAAATGGCAGTGGTATAAATTTCGTCTTGAACGTTGGTCTTTATTTAGCATTTTGTTTGTGATATTTACATCTGGTTATTATGTAGCCTTAGATCCTAAAAATATCTCAAGTATTTTTTCAGTTATTATACTTGTTGCTCTGACTCTGTTAATAAGATATTTAAACAAAGACTATTTGTTCCCATGGGAGCATATGATTAATACAGAACAACAACATCATATGAATTATTATAAATTTGTAAATATGTTTACGGATGTAAAACAATTAGAAGAGAAAGCAGTAAGGAGAAGTTATTTAGATCCGTTATTGTGGAAACCGAAACCTAAAAAATTTAATGAAAACTATATGTATCTTTATTTATTTATTAGAAGTTTTGCTAGAGGTAAAGACGCATTTAATATTATATTACGCTTGATTATTATAGCTTTAGTTATGATGATATGGTTACATCAAGTCATCGTAGTTTTATTAATTGGTAGTCTATTTATGTATATTATATTGTTACAAATGGCTCAATTTTATACACAACAAGCATATGGTCTATGGCCTCAAGTTTGGCCTGTATCTGATAGTAAGGTCATTAAAGGATATGAACAATTTTTAAATAGATTAATGTGTATTATAGGCGTGATTTTTATCGTTACTTTTGCTATTGTTTTTCCACAATATAGTTTGTTTGGTCTCATTTACTTTCTTGTAGGATGGTTGACGATTAGAAATATAACTAAAAAATTGAAATATCAAGAAAGTTTGCTAACAGATTAAAAAATCGCTACTCAGGTTTTAGCTTAGAGCTAAATTTGAGTAGCGATTTTTAATTAGTAATCGTCAATTGGGAATAAATATCTTTCGAAGTAACTTGAATGTTGACCACTAGAACCAAAGAATTGACTTAGTGCTAGCTTATCAAAGTTTTCTTGGAAAACGGCAGACGCTTTGAAATCTTCGTAATCTGTACGACTATTAAAGCCAAAATAAATTTTATATGTTAACCCTTGATTTGGTTTTAAAAAGCGATAACTTCTATAACCTGCAAATTGTTTGAAATCAGTTGTGACATTTTCTAATTTCTTTTCTAATTGATATGCATGATCCTCTGATGTTGGTATAAAAATAACAGAATAGAAGTAATTTTCATCTAAATTCCCTTCAGACTTAATGATGTCATAAGCCAGCGGGTGTTTTAAAACCGTTTCACCTTCTGTTTCTTCTATAATAACTGAAGAATCGGAAGCTGAAAATTGTAGTAGATGATGTGTCGGATTATTCAGTCTAATTTGATTTAAATAACCAAATGTACCGTAAGATGCGTAAATTTTCATAAGTTTTCCCCCTTGAATTGTTTAAGAAACATTGCATAACTATTATAATTTACTATATATACTTCTAATATTTCAAATAAATGTAAAATAGACTTTAACAGTATTATAATTGATTTCTGTTAGAAAACAATAGTCAAATAATTAAGAATAACAAAGTGACACACTTTGTCTTTTTTATGACATTTCTATTGATTGAATACGGGAAATTAGTGGATATGGTAATATTAATAAGAATGATTATAATGTAGGAGGATTACAAGGTGCATAATAAAAATAATACAATCCTAGATATGATTAAGGGCAAAGAAGTTAAGCACACACCTGTGTGGTTTATGCGTCAAGCTGGTAGATCACAGCCTGAATATAGAAAACTGAAAGAGCAATACTCTTTATTTGAAATTACACACCAGCCAGAATTATGTGCATACGTAACACATTTACCAGTAGATAATTATAATACGGACGCTGCGATTTTATATAAAGATATCATGACCCCATTGCAACCGATAGGGGTGGACGTAGAAATTAAGTCCGGGATAGGACCAGTAATTCATAATACGATTAAAAATATACAAGATGTTGAAAAATTAGGGAATATTGATCCGAAACGAGATGTTCCATATGTATTAGACACGATTAAATTATTAACTGAAGAAAAATTGAAGGTGCCATTGATTGGTTTTACTGGCGCTCCTTTTACCTTAGCAAGCTATATGATTGAAGGTGGGCCTTCTAAGAATTATAATTTTACAAAGGCAATGATGTATAGTGACGAAGCAACTTGGTTTGCGCTTATGGATCATTTAGTTGATATGTCTATTACTTATACGACAGCTCAAATAGAAGCTGGTGCAGAAATCATACAAGTATTTGATTCTTGGGTTGGTGCATTAAACGTTCAAGATTACAGATATTATATAAAACCAGCAATGAAAAAGTTAATTAATGGAATTAAGGCGAAATACGATGTGCCCGTGATTTTATTTGGTGTGGGTGCAAGTCATTTAGTACATGAATGGAATGATTTACCAATAGATGTATTAGGTCTAGATTGGAGACTGTCTATTAAAGAAGCTAATGATTTAAATATTACTAAAACATTACAAGGGAATTTAGATCCATCTTTACTATTAGCACCTTGGGAAGTTATAGAAGCGCGATTAAAACCGATTTTAGATGAGGGCTTAGCACATGGTAAACATATATTTAATTTAGGACATGGTGTTTTTCCACAAGTTAAACCCGAAACTTTAAAAAGAATTACTACGTTTGTTCACGAATATACTCAAAGATAGTTAGACATACAAAAGGTGAACAAGATTTACATTTAATTATGTCATCTACATCTTAAAAATTTAAATAAAAGGATGATTTTAAAATGGCAAAAACAGTAGGCTTACTAGTAATGGCTTATGGTACACCTTATAAAGAAAGTGACATAGAAGCTTATTACACAGATATTAGACATGGGAAAAAACCTACAGAAGCAGAATTGCAAGACTTAAAAGATAGATATAAATTTATTGGCGGTTTATCACCACTTGCGGGAACTACGAATCGACAAGCTGAGGCATTATGTTCAGAGTTGAATAATCAATATACTGATGTTGAGTTCAAGTTGTACATTGGTTTGAAACACATCCATCCGTTTATTGAAGATGCTGTAAAGGCAATGAATAAAGAAGGTATAGATGAAGCTGTTACTGTGGTACTAGCACCACATTATTCAAGCTTTTCAGTGGGTTCCTATAATAAGCGTGCACAAGAAGAAGCGGACAAATATGGTATTACGTTAAACCATGTTGAACATTATTACCAACAACCAAAATTCATCCAATACTGGACTGAAAAGGTAAATGAAACTTTAGAGCAAATACCAAAAGAAGAACATGATGAAACAGTCTTAGTAGTATCAGCACACAGTTTACCTAAAGGACTTATAGAAAAAAATAATGACCCATATCCGAATGAATTGCATGATACTGCTGAATTATTAAAAGCTAAATCAAACATTACTCACGTTGCTGAAGGGTGGCAATCAGAAGGTAATACTGGGACACCTTGGTTAGGCCCTGACGTTCAAGATTTAACTAGAAACTTATTCGAAAAATATAATTATAAAAACTTTATTTATACGCCTGTAGGCTTTGTATGTGAACATTTGGAAGTATTATATGATAATGATTATGAATGCAAAATAATTTGTGATGGGTTAGGCGTTAATTACTTCCGTCCAGCAATGCCTAATACAGATTCACTATTTATTGGTGCAATCGTAGATGAAATTAAAAATGTTTATTAAAGGAAGCGTGAATCACATTGACTAAGAGTATCGCAATTATTGGGGCAGGCATCACAGGCTTATCCAGTGCATATTTTATCAAATCAAAAAGACCTGACATCGATGTCACAATTTATGAATCTTCTAATAGAGTAGGCGGGAAAATACAAACATATCGTAATGAGGGCTATACCATTGAATTAGGTCCAGAATCTTATTTAGGACGAAAACAAATTATGACAGATATAGCCAAAGATATAGGGCTTGAAGATCAACTCATTACTAATAAAACTGGGCAATCGTATATATATGCTAAAAATAAACTCTATCCGATTCCAGGCGGTTCTATTTTAGGAATACCGACCGACATCAAACCATTTCTCAAAACAAAATTAATTTCTCCATTGGGTAAGTTAAGAGCTGGAATGGATTTGTTTAAAAAAACTATAGATATGGATAACGATATGTCGGTTGGTAAATTTTTTAGAACGCGGTTAGGTGACGAAGTGCTAGAAAATCTAATAGAACCATTAATGGGTGGTATTTATGGCACAAATATTGACGAGCTTAGTTTAATGAGTACTTTCCCTGAGTTTAAAGAAAGAGAAGAACAATTTGGTAGCCTTATTAAAGGAATGCGATATGAGAAGGCGCAAAGAATAAAACAACGTGAACTTTATCCAGGTGCACCTAAGGGACAATTTAAACAGTTTAGACATGGATTGAGTTCGTTTATAGAATGTTTAAGAGACGATTTGGTAGCAAAAGGTGTTAATATTAAATATCAAACGGCTGTTAAAGATATTACAGCGTCACAGAAAAAATATGAAATTAAAACAGTCAATGAGAAGCGCATCTATGATAGTGTCTTAGTTACAACGCCACATCAAAATTTCTTACAATGGTTTGGTAATGATCCTGCTTTTGATTATTTTAAAAACATGGATTCTACAACAGTAGCAACAGTCGTACTTGCATTTGACGAGGCAAATATCATCAACAATTATGATGGCACAGGATTCGTTATTGCTCGTACAAGCGATACGAATATCACGGCTTGTACTTGGACAAGTAAGAAATGGCCATTTACAACACCTGAAGGTAAAGTGTTAATTAGAGCTTATGTTGGTAAACCAGGTGATACGGTAGTTGACGATCATACAGATGAAGAACTCGTGAAAATCGTGAAAAATGATTTGAGTAAAATGATGACCTTTAAAGGTTCGCCTGATTTTAGTATTGTAAATCGTTTACCTAAAAGTATGCCTCAATATCAAGTAGGACATATTGAACAAATTAAATTGATACAATCGCATATAAGACATAATTATCCTAGACTACGTATTACTGGTGCGTCATTTGAGGCTGTTGGGTTACCTGATTGCATAAAGCAAGGAAAAGATGCGGTTGAAGAGATTTTAGATGAAATCTAAATAAATAATAAAAAAGTCATTTTCTACTTTGTTAATTTTTAATTATTGTAGAATTGGCTTTTTTTACTAAGTTGAAACTTACAATATTGGTGAAATATATGAGATACTTTAAAAGTAATATTTGTAAATGGGGGATTGATTTATGACAGATATAGTAATAGTACATTCAAAATTAGGTGATTCAAAGAATCATTGGTATGAATGGTTAGCAAATAATCTTACATTAGAAGGTTACGTAGTTACACTTTTTAACATTCCGAAAGAACAAAATAGTGATATACGTAAATGGCTCAATGTTATGAATGAACAGATCCATATACGTAAACAGGATACCTATTTTGTAACTCATGGTTTTGGTACAATTGCTTCACTTGAATTTATTCAAAATAAAAACATAAACAATATTGAAGGTTTATTCAGTATCTCAGGTTTCAAAGAGGATGCACAAGAGATTGATGAGTCGTTGAAATTAGATGATAAAATCATTAACTATGATAAAGTTAAAGAAAAAGTGAATGAATTTTATGGTTTGTGTGCAAAAGACGATAAACATGTTTCTTACAAAGAAACAAAGCGTTTAATGGATGAATTGAATGGCAAATGTAAAATTACTGATTTTGGAGGACACTTCATGGAAGATGATGGTTTCACGACATTTACAAATTTACAAAGTAAAATGATGGGTATCATGAGTAAATAGATTGAATAAACCTACGACGGTCTATAATTATACAGCACAATACGGGGAAATAAGTTTTATATTTCCATTATAAAATGAATAGTCTTTATAGCTTGCTTATATTTTAAGTAAATATGGGTAAGCTATAAAAATAAACAAATATGTGTCATTTCTTAACTAAAATTATAATATTATAGTTATATTCCTTTTTTACACAAAATACTTTAATGAAAGCATTGACGAAAGCTACAAAAGTTAATATACTAAATAAGTATTCAGAAATGAGGGGAGTTTAACCACTCATTATGACATTTAATTTTTAATTATAAATTAATTATTTGTAAATTAATTTTAAAATAATGTTGATTTTGTAATGACATTATGGTATATTTAATAGGTAGGCGTCATTAATAATATTAACGCGGGATGGAGCAGTTCGGTAGCTCGTC
>NZ_KV826609.1:676147-752078 GCF_001835975.1 Staphylococcus sp. HMSC034G07 | reverse complement strand
GAAGTGGTTAACGCATCGGATTGTGGTTCCGACATTCGTGGGTTCGATTCCCATCAACCGCCCCATAATCGTTATCAAGCGGGTGTAGTTTAATGGCAAAACCTCAGCCTTCCAAGCTGATGTTGTGGGTTCGATTCCCATCACCCGCTCCATTCAAATTAATCCACAGTAGCTCAGTGGTAGAGCTATCGGCTGTTAACCGATCGGTCGTAGGTTCGAGTCCTACCTGTGGAGCCATGGCCCCGTGGTCAAGCGGTTAAGACACCGCCCTTTCACGGCGGTAACACGGGTTCGAGTCCCGTCGGGGTCATACAAACAGAAGTGAAATATCGCTTCTGTTTTTTTAATTCTATATTGGAGAGTTGTCCGAGTTGGCCGAAGGAGCACGCCTGGAAAGTGTGTAGGCGCCACAAGCGTCTCGAGGGTTCGAATCCCTCACTCTCCGTTAATTCTATAAAACCCGTTATACATCGTTATTTAAAACGTTGATATAACGGGTTTTATATTTATCGATAACTTTGTTGGATACTATAGATGAATTTTGATGTTTTCTAAGTTATTGTAATACAATAACTTAGGGAACAAACTGCGTCTTAATTTCTAATATTTGGTATTGTGATTAAGGGATTATGAGCCATCTTAGGACATCGTTCTATTTATTATAAGTGTAACGATCTTTCGTTATTTGATGATTGCGTTAAACAAATATTATTGTTTGTCAATTTTAATTGCAATATCTTCTAATTTATCTCTTATTTCTTTTAGAGTATGGCTTTCTGAAAAAGTGAAATGAAACGGAGTATTTTTGTTAGTTTTTGCATATATCGTTATGAGGTCGTAGTACAAGCCTTGCTCAATTTCGTATTTAATAAATTTCATTTTATTGTGATCTCCTTCATCATATATATAAATAAAAACGTTTATCTTTCTTCTTATCTAATATGGTGTAAGTAAACGGAGAGTGAGGGATTCGAACCTCTGATGCCTTAATAATCTATTATGATAATGAAGAGTCCTTCTACAGATCATGTTTTTATGTGTTTATAATTAGTTGAAACGAAGTCATTTTTATTATCATATCACCAAAATTCATCGCATACAACTTAAATTTTGACTATTTTACAAAAGAAATGTAAACAAATAGTATAAATATGAATTTATGGTAATAGTAACTAATAAAATGCACTAACACTGTTAAATCAAAGTAAAAACGTTATAATAGTCTTTGAGATGGAGGAATGACAGATTGGAATTTTGGTTGAAAACGCAAGCAAAACAAAATGGAAATAAAGTATTTATTGATGATGGTCTTAATAAAATCACGTTTGCTTCAATGTATTACGAAGCAAGCCGTTTAGCTTATCAAATAAAACAGTTGAAGAAAAAGCGCATAGGAATATATATAGAAAATCATATTGAATCTATTACTTTGATTAATGCGTTGTGGCTAGCAGGTGTTGAAATCGTGATGTTAAACACGCGTTTAACCAAAGAAGAAATACAAAACCAGTTGCATTCTATTGAAACTGATACAGTAATTACTACTACCAATTTAACGTTACAAGATATAGTCATAATTGATTTTGATGTATTGAAACGTGAAGTTTCTAATAATACTTATGAAGCTATATTCAATATGGATCAAATTGCTTCTATTATGTTTACTTCTGGAACAACAGGACCACAAAAAGCTGTTCCTCAAACATTTGGCAACCATTATGCAAGTGCACTGGGTTGTAAACAAAGTCTAGGGTTTAATCAAGACACAAAATGGTTATCTGTATTGCCTATTTATCATATTTCTGGATTAAGTGTCATAATAAGAGCGCTGATTCAAGGTTTTACAGTACGTATTGCAGCGAAGTTTAATTCACATAGGATGCTTGAAATAATAGAAAAAGAATTACCAACGCATGTATCATTGGTTCCTCAAACTTTAAAATGGTTAATGGATGAAGGGTTGACTCAACCGTATAATATTCAAAAGATATTATTAGGCGGGGCTAAGCTTTCTAGTACATTGATTGAAAAAGCTTTGAAATTAGGATTGCCGATTTACAATTCATTCGGAATGACTGAAACATGTTCCCAATTTTTAACAGCATCGCCAAGTATGTTAGCTGAGCGCTATGATACCGTCGGAAAACCAAGTGAAAATGTTTTTGTGAAAATAAAAGAACCGAATAACCAAGGACATGGAGAACTACTTATCAAAGGTGACAATGTTATGAATGGATACCTATATCCTGAAGATTTAATAGATACGTTTGAAAATGGTTATTTTAAAACGGGAGATATTGCTGAAATAGATGACGATGGATATGTAATGATTTATGACAGACGTAAAGATTTGATCATTAGCGGTGGCGAAAACATATATCCATATCAATTAGAATCTGTAGCAAAACTACACGAATCAATTACTGATGCAATGTGTATCGGAGAGCATGACAGCACGTGGGGGGAAGTACCTTATTTATATTATGTTTCAAAAACAAAATTATCCAATGAAACATTAATCGAACATTTTAAATCACATATAGCGAAATATAAAATCCCAAAATATTTTAAACAAGTAACAGAATTACCTTATACATCAACTGGTAAACTACAACGAAAACATTTAAAAAATTAGGCGTGAAAATTTATGAAATTGAGCGAAATGAAACTTTATATTTGTAATAATGATTTTAAACATTCAATTATTACTCCTAAGGTAAAATTGGACAAGCGTAAAGCACTTATTATTGAATTTATTACGGATAAGCAGAAACATTATTTTGGAGAGTGTAACGCTTTTGAAACAGACTGGTATGATGATGAAACGATAGAAGTAGTTTATGACCAAACAATAAAGTGGTTTGAATCTTTTAAAAATATTGAGTTTGAATGCTTTTCGGAAGTTCAAAACGCGCTTCAATGTTTGGAAAAATATCCAGCTACACGAAGTATGATTGTGATGGCCTGTTATCAAACTTTTTTCCAATTAGAGACGTTTAATGTGCCTTATGGTGCCACGGTTAGCGGCCTAACGGATAAACAAATTAAGGACTTAAAAGTCACACAACCACAACGCATAAAAATAAAATGGTCGGAAACGATTTTAGAAGATGTTAAGCGATTGCAGAGATTGCTATTTAAACCTCAAATTGTCATTGATGCCAATGAATCTGTTAGAGATAACGAAGTTGAGAAAATCATGTTACTTTCAAGCAGTGAAATTCTTTATTTAGAAGAGCCTTTTAAAGATATAGAAAAAGTAAATCAATTTAAAGATACGGAATTACCACCTATAGCTATTGATGAGAAAGCAGTATCTTTGAAAACAATTTTATATTATATTGAAAATTATAAAATCGATGTTGTCATATTAAAACCATTTAGACTCGGTGGTATTGATAAAGTCATGGAAATCATTGAAATATTAGAACAAAAAGATGTGAAATTTGTCATTGGCGGTATGTATGAATATGGTTTAAGTCGTTATTTTACTGCTTTATTAGCAAGATATACAACTTATCCAAGTGATATTACACCACAAGGTTATTATTTTGAAAATGATATTGTAGCACATTCAGGCATATTAAAAAGAGGTTCAATTTATTTTGAACCTCCTTTAGTAAACAAAGATAATTTAATGCAGATTGATTAATGTTTATGCTTTTTATCTTTTTTTAAAGGTACTGGATCAAATCCACCTTTGTGGAGTGGATGACATTTTGAAATACGTTTAACACCTAACCAAGTACCTTTAAAGGGTCCAAAAACTTCAATTGCTTCTCTAGTATATTCAGAACAAGTGGGGTAAAAGCGACATGTAGCTGGTGTCATAGGAGAAATGAAATGTTGATATATATAGATAAGTCCTAGAAAGATTTTTTTCATAAAATTTTGCCTCCAACAATTTACATAGCAATGACAGTTTAACATATATAAAGGGAGTTTGATGTTTGTGAAGTTTAAAGATAAAGAAAATGATGATGTCTATTTATCATTTAAGGATGAAAATGACATACCAGATGCTGACCATGTCTTAGTTATTCCAATATATCAAGGACAATTGCTTTTTACCAAACATAAAATAAGAGGTATAGAATTTCCTGGTGGCAAAAGAGAAGCAGGGGAATCAAGTGTACAAGCGTGTGATAGGGAATTGTTTGAAGAAACAGGAGCGCTTATTAATTTTAAAGATAGACATTATATTGCTCAATATTGTGTTAATCGTCAAAATGGCACACCTTTTACAAAAGATGTTTTCATGGTTAAAGTAGATCGATTACAAACGAAAAATGATTATTTAGAAACTGATGGGCCATTAATTTTCAATAGTATCTCAGATATTTCAGAAGCATATAAAAGTTATTTATTGAAAGATGCTGCAATTTTAAAATGTTTAGAGAGAGTGATCGAGCTTGGATTTTATTCACAGAAAAAGAATGCCGATAGAAGTACCTGACCATATTTTTGATGAAGTCACTTATGAAGTGGATGAGATTAATGTTAGAGGTTTATTAATGCAACCACATAAAAGTGTAAAAAGAATAGTTATATATTTGAGAGGTGGTAAAGGACAAGTTGGTAAAGTAAGAGCAGGACGTTTAATGCAATTTTCAGATGCTCAAACACTTGTATTTGGACCTTATTATAGAGGTAACAATGGTAGTGAAGGTAAAGATGAATTTTATGGTAGGGATTTAAATGATGTAACCGTGGCTGTTCGAATATTAAATGCAATGTACCCTGATGCATATATTCATATGATAGGATTTTCCAGAGGTGGATTACAAGGTCTGCTTACATTTCAAGATTTACCAGTTACAAGTTTTATTATTTGGGGTGGTGTGTCTGATATTCACCTCATGTATGAAGAAAGAATTGATTTAAGAGGTATGTTGAGAAGGATGATCGGACATCCAAAGAAACAAGCAACAGCATATAAGCAAAGGGATGCGATTGCTAATATACACGCCGACAGTCCACCTATACTTATTGTACATGGTGGTACAGATAAACAAGTTGGGATTCACCAAGCCTATTATTTGGAAACACAATTGAAACATATTGGCTCGACTTATCAAACATTTTATCAAATGGATGAAGATCATGTACCAAGGCCATTTGCAATGAAAACAGCGTTATATACAGTTAAACAATGGATGGATAAAGTAGAAAAAAATAAAAAAATTACTAATAAAGCACATGGGCCACAATTATAATGTAGTCCATGTGCTTTATTAAGTATTTATTTAAAGCCACCATTTTGTGCTAAATCTGAAACTTCATCACCAAATTTTTCGAAATTATGTTTAAATCTGTCGATTAAATCTTGAGCTTGTTCTCTATATGCCTCTGGCTTACTCCAAGCATTTATTGGATTTAGTAGTGTTTGAGGTACGTCTTCAACTTCCACTGGTATATTTAATCCAAACATATCATCTTGAATATATTCTGTATCTCTTAGTTGTCCAGTGATTGCTTGATTAACCATTTGTCTCGTATAACTTAAACTAATACGGCGTCCTGTACCATATTTACCACCAGTCCAACCGGTATTCACTAAATAAACATCCACATCATGTTTATCAATTAAGTCGCCTAGTAAATCTGCATAAACTTTAGCATGTAAAGGTAAGAAAGGTGAGCCGAAACATGTTGAGAAAGATGGTTCTGGTTCAGTGATACCTCTTTCTGTTCCTGCAAGTTTAGCTGTGAATCCACTTAAAAAGTGATACATCGCTTGATCTTTGCTAAGTTTTGAGATAGGAGGTAAAACGCCAAAAGCATCAGCAGTAAGGAAAATAATCGTATTTGGATGTGCTGCTTTGGAAGGTGTAACGATATTTTCTATATGGTTGATTGGATAAGCGGCTCTTGTATTTTCAGTGTAATAGTTGTCATCAAAGTCGACATCGCCTTCTTCATCTACAACAACATTTTCTAAAATTGTACCGTATTTAATTGCTTCATATATTTGAGGTTCCTTTTTGTAAGAAAGGTTGATTGCTTTTGCGTAACATCCACCTTCGATATTAAAGATACCATTTTCATTCCAACCGTGTTCATCATCACCGATTAATTTTCGAGTTGAATCTGCTGAAAGTGTTGTTTTTCCTGTACCAGAAAGTCCAAAGAATAGAGCTACATCACCTTTTTCACCAACGTTTGCGGAGCAGTGCATACTCATTATATTATCTTTAGGCAGTAAGTAGTTCATTACGGAGAAAATACCTTTTTTCATCTCACCAGCGTATTCAGTACCGCCGATTAAAATGACCTTATGTTTAAATGAAGTAATAATAAATGTTTCTGAATTTGTGCCATCTATATTTGGATCAGCTTTAAAATAGGGTGCTGATACAATCGTAAAGTCAGATTTGATTTCTTCTGCTTCTTCTTTTGTTTCAGGACGAATAAACATATTTTGTGCGAAGAGATTATGCCAAGCCAATTCGTTGACAACCGTTAGTTTGAGTTGTGAATCTTTATCGCTACCTGCATAGCCTTTAAATACATATAATTCATCTTTTTCATTTAAATAATTTAATACTTTATCATATAATTTTAAAAATGTGTCTTCTTCAATAGGTTGATTGATATTTCCCCAATCAATATCATCTCTGTATGATGGTTCATTAACAATAAACTTATCTTTCGGTGAACGACCAGTATATTTACCCGTTTTAGCGTTAATTGCACCTAGTTCGGTTAGTTCTCCTTCATTATTATTAAGAATTTTCTTATACAACTGTGTTGTAGATTGTTGAAATAATGAAGACTTCTTGTCCAAAATGTTTTGAACTTTTTTTGTGTAAGTGTATGTATCTACCGCCATACTATATCCCTCCAACGCTATTAAATTAATGTAAGCCTTTACAATTACAGAGTATAACACATATGATTGATTAGTCCACACCATTTTTAAAGGAATTTAAATAAATATCAAATTGACATTAGTACTTAGTTTCGGTACTATAGTGATTAACGGATTCTCTTATCCTGAGTGGCGGAGGGACATGGACCCAATGAAGCCCAGCAACCTCTTCTTACAACGAAGAAAGGTGCCAAACCGTTTGCGGACAAATAGCGTCTGAACGATAAGAGCGAATGGACGTATAAGGGCCTTCTCTCTATTCATATAGTGAAGAAGGCTTTTTTTAATGAGCTCAATAAAAGAGAATTTTCGTAATCAAAGACAAAGGAGCAAGTTAATTTATGACTTATAATAGAAGATTATTTACTTCAGAATCGGTTACAGAAGGTCACCCAGATAAAATCGCTGACCAAGTGTCTGATGCAATTTTAGACGAAATATTGAAAGATGATCCTCATGCGCGGGTTGCTTGTGAAACTACCGTGACTACGGGTATGGCATTAATTTCAGGAGAAATTTCTACAGCTACATATGTAGATATCCCTAAAGTTGTAAGAGAAACAATTAAAAACATCGGGTATACACGTGCTAAATATGGTTACGATAGTCAAACGATGGCAATATTAACAGCTATTGACGAGCAATCGCCTGATATTGCACAAGGCGTCGATAATGCATTAGAATATCGTGATAATTTATCAGAAGAAGAAATTGAAGCAACTGGTGCAGGTGACCAAGGTTTGATGTTTGGTTATGCGACAAACGAAACGGATACTTATATGCCGTTACCAATATTTTTATCTCATCAATTAGCTAAACGATTATCAGATGTGCGAAAAGATAGTATTTTAAAATACTTGCGCCCAGATGGAAAAGTTCAAGTAACGGTGGAATATGATGAACAAGATAAACCACATCGTATAGATACAATTGTCGTTTCAGCTCAACATGCGGAAGACATTACTTTAGAACAAATTCAAGCTGACATCAAAGAACATGTCATATACCCAACAGTACCGGAAGGATTAATTGACGATAATACAAGATTTTATATTAATCCAACTGGACGATTTGTAATTGGCGGGCCTCAGGGTGATGTTGGTTTAACTGGTCGTAAAATTATCGTAGATACATACGGTGGTTATGCACGTCATGGAGGAGGTTGCTTTAGCGGTAAAGATCCTACAAAAGTAGATCGTTCAGCTACTTATGCTGCGCGTTATGTAGCCAAAAATATTGTAGCAGCTGATTTAGCGGATAAATGTGAAGTTCAACTCGCATATGCCATTGGAGTGGCTGAACCAGTATCGATTGCAATAGATACTTTTGGAACAGGAAAAGTAAGTGAAACAGAACTAGTAGAAGCAGTTAGAACTCACTTTGATTTAAGACCAGCAGGCATTATTAAAATGTTAGATTTAAAACATCCAATATATAAACAAACGGCAGCGTATGGTCACTTTGGAAGAACAGATATACTGTTACCTTGGGAAAAATTAGATAAAGTAAATTTATTAAAAGATAGCGTAGAAATATAAGCGTGACGTAATTAATTTTTTAAACTTTACTATCGAATGATGAACTCATATCTATTATAATTAAGTTACTGAACACATAAAGGAGCGTTGTTGTTATGAATTCATTTGGCCCGATGGAAATTGGACTAATCGTGGCAATTGTCGTAGCAGTTATTTGTTTGATCTTATTTTTAGTTGCTTTGAAAAGTAAGAAAAAAGCACAGCAGACCATTGAGGAGCAATACAAAACAAGAGAACAAAAACTTAGCGATGAACATGATGAAGAGTTAGAAAAAGAAAGAATTGAAAATAAAAAGCAAGTTACTAAACAAAAAGAGGACTATGAAGCTACAGTAAATGCTAAAGAGCAAGAAATAGATGCATTAAAACTTTTCTCTAAAAATAAAAGTGAGTATGTAACGGATATGAGATTAATTGGTATTCGTGAACGCTTAGTTAATGAAAAACGTATTCGTCCAGAAGATATGCATATCATGGCAAATATTTTCTTGCCGAAAAATAACTTTAGTGATATACGACGTATAAGTCATTTAGTACTCACACGTACTGGACTCTATCTCATAGATTCACAGTTGTTAAAAGGTCATGTATTTAATGGCATTAATGCTAACCAATTCAAAGAACAACCGATGATGGAGCAAGTGTTTGAAACGTTAAACCTTGACAAACAAACGGCACAAACCTTAGTTATGGACCAAAATGATGACAAAGATTCTTTATCATTTGTAAATTATACGAATTATTTAAATGAAATTGAAAAACTAGCTGGTGAATTACAAACAGAATTAAACTTGAAATTCACACCGACATCAATTCTTTATTTTAATCCTAAAGATGAAGGTGCTGTGACAATTTCAAATTATGCACAAAGTACTAATTCTAAAGTGCTAGTTGGACCAGAACAACTTGATGAATACTTTAATAAGTTTGTTTTTCATGGTCGTATCCAGTACAATGTTGAAGATTTACAACGTGTGATGGATGAAATTGAAACATTTAACTAATTAAGTATCAAGAATATAAATCTTGTTATAATAGCTCATAAATGAATTTTTTCGAAAATTTATTTATGGGCTTTTTTACTTGTATTTTATAAGTGTGAACTTACTTTTCTACGAGCAAACTTTAATATAAATTATCTGGTTTGATTTGCCTATCAAAATATATGTATCTAAATTGCTATTTATTAATGTTATTCTAATTCTATATAATACCAATATATGTATAGGTCATTAAACAATAGGATTAAAATAACTTAACAAATGTGTTTTTGGTTTAGGAAAAGAATCGAATTTTTTTTAGAAGGTTATGACTATAGCTATTTGTTAAAAGTCTATATCTAAGTATATAAGTAATTTATTTAGACAAATTATTTAAAATTTAGGCATTTTAATTTAATTGTTTGATAAATTTGATTATTATTATAGATAGTTTAATAGTAAAGGGGAGTTTAAATTTGGAATTTGTAACATTTTATAATGGTAATGAAATGCCAATCATAGGCTTAGGTACTTTCCGAGTTGAAAATAACGATCAATGTAAGGATGCAGTAAAACATGCAATTGAAAATGGGTATAGACATATTGATACTGCAATGATATATGATAATGAGGAAATGGTTGGACAAGGCATTGCAGAAGGATTATCATCCACAGGATTAGATAGAAGTGATCTTTTTGTTACATCCAAATTATGGCTTGATGATTATGGTCGCAGCAATGTAGCGGAAGCTTATGAGACTAGTTTAAGTAAGCTAGGATTAGACTATTTAGATTTATATTTAATGCATTGGCCAGGCTTAGATGAAGCATTGATGATAGATACTTGGCAAGGTATGGAAGATTTGTATAAAAATGATAAAGTTAAGAATATTGGGGTTAGTAACTTTAATGCAGAACATTTAGAAGCATTACTTGCTCAAGTTTCAATTAAACCTGTAATTAACCAAGTTGAATTTCATCCTTATCTCACACAGTCAGAATTGAGAAGATATCTTGAAGTTCAAAATATACACGTAGAATCCTGGTCACCATTAATGAATGCACAAATTTTGGAAGATGCTACAGTTAAGTCAGTAGCATCAGAAATAAATAAAACACCAGCACAAGTTATAATCAGATGGAATATTGAACATGGAGTTGTAGTGATACCTAAATCTGTCACACCATCTAGAATTGAAGAAAATTTTAATGTATTTGATTTTGAATTAACTAAAGAACACATTGAACGGTTAGACAGTTTAAACGAAGATAAAAGAATTGGTCCTAATCCATCAGAGTATAGTGGACACTAATAGAGTAATTATATTTTGAATAAGACTGTAAATATAGTAGATTATAACTATATTTACGGTCTTTTCTTTTTATGTAAGTTAAATCATAAAATATCCTAATAAACATGAAATGAACGCTACTACATATTGTAAAATTGAATAAATAATAAAATGAAATATCTGTTTGTTTGGTGTTAACATTTGAACTAATTCAGATGATAAAGTTGAAAAAGTAGTTAGTCCACCAAGAATTCCAACAATTAAAAATGTGTTAATCCAAGTAACGTTTAAAGTCAGTCCCATGCATAGACCAATCAAAAAACTACCTAAAATATTTACGACAAGTGTTGCAATCGGGTAAGTACTATTAATTCTATTGTTAAAGAAATTAGTAACAAATGCACGAATAACTGCGCCTATTCCGCCACCTAACATAACTAAAAAAAACTGAGTCATGATAAACGCGCCCCCATTCTAACTCCAATATAACAAACCAATATACCTATGATATAGCTGAGTAAAGCATAGGTTACTAACATTACATATGCTTGTTGTTGTAATAATCCAACAAGTTCGAATTGAAACGTTGAAAAAGTAGTCAGTGCACCAAGTAATCCAGTAGTTATACCTTTTTTGAGTAGTGGATTGTTTCTAAAATACTGTATCGCTAAAGACCCTAATAAGCCCATTAAAAATGCACCTATGATATTCGCAAAAAATGTGCCAGTTGGAAATCCTTCAGTACTATTAAAAACAGATAATAAATAGCGAATGAATGCGCCAATGGCACCGCCAACAAAAATATATAAATATTGCACTATGATATCTTCCTTTCAAAAAAATAAACTACAAAAGTAGTATAACTTTTGTAGTAGGATTTAGAAAATAATACCAAATGTTGAGAGAGAAGCAATAATATGAATTGCTATCACAATTAATATTATATAAGGTAAGATTTTGCTAACTGGACGAATCCAGTCTGAATCTTCATGTAAATTTTTAATAGATTTATCAGAAAAGATAATAGCAAGTATTAAAATAATAGCATTGATAATACTACAAACAAAAATGAGTTTAATCATTGAATTAAAGTGCATATTTAATAGAGGGTTTCTAGTATTAAAATAAAAGCTAATTATAATTAAAATGCATGATAAATAAAAATAAAGTTTTGAACGTGCCATAATAACCTCCTAATGCAATTTATTAAGTTATAATACCATAAATTAACTTAAAGTTAACTAAATTTACAATAAGAAAAGTTTTTAGTTAATAACAATATAGATTACAAAGCTTGTTTTTAGTGATATTAGATCTGTTACTGATACTATTATTTTCAGAAATTAATCATTTATAAGCAGAAAAATAGAATTTATGAAATAAAGGTGGTATAAATAAAGTGTATGGTTTAAACCGTTATAAAAATAATTCTTTATAGAATTATTTACTTTAGTCAGGAGGAATTAGTAATGGCAAATTTAAATGTTGAAGTGTTTGCAGATGGTGCAGATATTGAAGAAATGAAAGCAGCTTATAAAAATAAACAAGTAGATGGTTTTACCACAAACCCAAGTTTAATGGCAAAAGCAGGTGTAACAGATTATAAAGCATTTGCCGAAGAAGCTGTGCGCGAAATTCCTGACGCTTCTATTTCATTTGAAGTATTTGCAGATGATTTAGAAACTATGGAAAAAGAAGCGGAAATTTTAAAACAATATGGCGATAATGTTTTTGTTAAGATTCCAATTGTAAACACAAAAGGTGAATCAACTATTTCTCTAATTAAAAAATTATCAGCAAACAATGTTCGTTTAAACATTACTGCTGTTTATACTTTAGATCAAGTTAAAGAAATTACTAATGCTGTAACAGAAGGTGTTCCAACATATGTGTCTGTATTTGCTGGACGCATTGCAGATACAGGAGTAGATCCAATTCCATTGATGAAAGAAGCAGCTGACGTTACACACAGTAAAAAAGGTGTGAAATTATTATGGGCAAGCTGTCGCGAAGTCATCAATGTCATCCAAGCTGATGAAGTTGGCGCGGATATTATTACATGTCCGGCAGATGTAGTTAAAAAAGTGAATAATAATTTAGGACGCGATATAAACGAATTATCTGTTGATACAGTTAAAGGCTTTGCAAAAGATATCCAAAGTTCTGGTCTATCTATTTTATAGTCGTAAACGCAGTTAGTTCATTTCTGTAGCTACTCCCAAATGATGGAAAAAACACTTTCATTGAATTCATCATAAAATGAATT
The DNA here is from genome assembly GCF_001835975.1 of Staphylococcus sp. HMSC034G07. NCBI lineage: Bacteria > Bacillati > Bacillota > Bacilli > Caryophanales > Staphylococcaceae > Staphylococcus > Staphylococcus sp. HMSC034G07. The sequence continues at coordinate 739,131 of NZ_KV826609.1, read as the reverse complement.
CATATGAAAGTGTTTTTATTATCATCTACCTTGCTTATACACACTCAAAGTTAAAGTATAGTTACTGAAGTAAAAGTTATTTTATTATTAAGCAATTAACTAAAGTTATAATATTATGAATTAGTAATGAATGAAACGAGTAAATAATGAGCGATTATAGAAGCGAAATCATTTACTATTGGGTAAGCGATGGAAAGTTGTATTTCAATTCATTGTTGGCGTTGATTAAAGTAGGATTGAATAAATTGAATTTATGTGGTTACTTGATTGAAATAAAAAACTATAGAATAGCATGGATAAGCAAAGGAAATATAATTTGATTGCAAAATTTTTTATAATATTATTGAAACCATAAGATAAATAACTTATCCTGTATATTGATAGTATAAGTGTGATACTTTTTAAGGAGAAACTTTAATGAAAGCAAATATTTTTAAACAGAAAGTTAAAAAGCATTTATGGTTTTTAAATAAAAAAGAAAAACAACAACTAGATCAAGTGTTATCGAAAGTCTTGGATAAAAACCATGAGGAAGAACTCAATCGACCGATTGCGTTTTCCAATCAATTTTTGAAAAATTATATCTTTGAAGAAAAGGTAGTTTCATCAGCTTATTTCTTCATGTTATTAATTGGTATTTTAATTACATATATTATTTTATTAGGATTATTCTTATTTGCTTTATTGACAAGTTTGTCGTCAGTCCAATTTTTTATTAAACCAGAAGTTGATTTATCTAGTATTATCGTTGTATTGACACTCATAGGTGCGCTACTATTATTGGTGATTAGTCTATACTTAATTAAGGTCGCAACAGGTTATTTTACGAAGAAGCTATTAGAATATAAGCATAATAGAGCGCTATGATGCGTTAAATTAAAAGGTGAGAAAGTGTGATGCTTTCTTGCCATTTTTTATATACAAAAGTGTAGGGTGCATCTACAATGATGAATGTAGCATTTTCAAAATAAATTGTTGTTTGTTCATTATTTGATTTAATCCCAACAATCGCATTTGCATTGATATAATATTGCAAGGGTGCGCGTCTCGCTTTAAGCGGAAACAAAGTAATATCTGGATTAATAAATATAGGGACCATTTTTCTGATTTTTAAAACTTGTTTAGCTTGTTTTGTTTGATAAGATAGTGATAAACCATAGGTTTCTAGAAGGTAAGTAAGTGTAGGCATGATTGAAGTAGGATAGTGAAATTGATGCGTGGTATATTGCCCGACTGTTATGATTTCATTTCCAACAACGGATTTGAGGTATAATAATTTTGTAAACTTTGTCATTTGCCAACTCCTATTTTTGATTTATTCCGTAATATTTAATGTATTTTATTTGCACATTTTTCCGATAATTTTTTATTGTAGAAACAGAGCAGTTCAACATTGATGCAATCTCAAATTGTTTATAGCCTAGCAATTTTAAGTTAAGCCAATTTTTTTCATTAGTAGTTAATAGTTGCAAAAACTGTTGGTATATAATTTGATGATTCATTTGATCAAACAGGATATTTTCTCGTTCTTTTAAATCTGGAGAATTTATTGTAATTTCTAATTGTTTCTGACTGCGAAACAAATCAATCAAATAGCAATTCAAACGAAAATATAAAAATTGTTGTAATGAGACAGAATGATGGGGAGAATACTTCTGTGTTAGTTCCCACATTTTGATAGTGAGTAATTGAGTATATTCTTCTCGATTATACTTAATATGGTATTTTTTTAATAACACAAAAATAATAAATTTGAATTGAAAATATGTTTGTTCGAAGGACATGCTGTAACTCCATTGTTATATATATAACTTTTATTTCCGGATGCAATCATTTTATTTTAAAATTTAGTAATTTTCATTTGCTAAATAATGATAATAGGTGTTAAATAGAGTTAATAAGATAGATAAAATTTAAGTTTTATAACATCAACGCGTATTCAACTTAAAGATATAACACTTTAGAGTTTTAGTATTATCTTCGGACAACAAATCAGGAGGTTTATATGGATTACGCACATTTAAATTTAGAACATTTTTTTGCGAGACATGATGATTTAGATATGATTAAAGATAAATCAGACTTTGTTATGATAAATAATCTAACAAAAGAAATGATGTACCGCGATGGTGAAATTGAAGGAACAATTGATTTAAATCGTTATTATTATAAAAACAGATCCCAAGCAGTAAGCTTTGTTATGATGGAATATAATAAAAGTCAAGAGTAATGAAATTAAAATTTCATTACTTTTTTTATGAATATGTAACAACAAACATATTAAATTGTACGTTCAACTATTTAGTGTTAGAATTTAAATTTAGATAGTCTCTTAAAGTATATTTTTATAAAGAGAGGACTTAATATTCTTATTATTACCTATGAGGTGTGGACATGACGAAGCATAAGAAAGGCTCAATACTATCAATTATTGGCTTATTGGTAGTGTTAGTGATAGCTGTTGTCGTTGTATTTTCAATGATTTCAGATCAAATCTTTTTTAAAAAGGTTAACCAACAAGAAAAAGTAGAACAGCTCAATATTACTTTAGATAAAGCATCAAAAAAACAAATCGATAATTATACTAGCCAACAAATTTCAAATAAAAATAATGATTCATGGAGAGATGCGTCTTCAACTGAGATTAAAGCAGCAATGGATAGTAATAAATTTATTGAAAGTGAAACTCAAAAATATCAATTTTTAGAATTAGATAAATATCAAGGAATTGATGAAAATAGAATAAAAAGAATGTTAATCGATAATCCAGTACTATTAGAACATTCAGACGATTTCATAAAAGCAGCAAAAGAAAAACATGTAAATGAAGTATACTTAATATCACATGCATTGCTTGAAACAGGATCAGCTAAAAGTGAATTATCGAGTGGTGTTGAAATTGATGGCAAGAAATATTATAACTTTTTTGGGGTCGGTGCACTTGATGAAGATCCAGTGAAAACTGGTGCTGAATATGCTAAAAAACACGGTTGGGATACACCAGAAAAAGCAATTACTGGTGGTGCTAATTTTATACATGAACACTTTTTATCAAATAAAGATCAAAACACATTGTATAGCATGCGCTGGAATCCTAAAAACCCTGGTGAACATCAATATGCTACAGATATTAAATGGGCTGAAAGTAACGCAAGCCTAATGTCAAATTTTTATAAAGATATGAAAACAGAAGGCAAATATTATAAATATTTTGTATATAAAGATGATAATAAACATAAAAAAGAATGATCTATGATTTTAAATATAATTAATTATAACAAATGAAAATGATTGAGTTTGTTATACGAACTAAAGAAGGACTAATCCGTAGGAAAAATGGATTAGTCCTTTTTGAATACATAAATGATTGATTTTTGATATTTACATTAGTTAGTAATTTATATTTTATAGACATAGGTAATCGAATTCCGTAAACTGTGAATTAATTATCAAGATGAACGAGAGATGTTAACGTAGTAAATATTATTTAGCTTTATTTTTCTGTCCAAATAATATAAAAAGCATAATCGTTGATATTATCACTTTTATAATGAATTTCATTAAATCACTTCCTTACTATGTAGCTATAGTAACACTAATCGATTAATATCACATAACATTAAATATAGAATTACACTTGAAATTTAATTTTCATCTTCGAAATAATTGTGTTTTTCTAAAAATCTTTTGGCTACAATTGCTGGTTCTTTACCTTCACCATCTGCTTCATAGTTTAACTTTTGCATTTGTTCAGTACTAATTTTATCATCTAATTTATTAATAGATTTTTTAATTTGTGGATGCTTTTGTAATAATTCATTTGGAGCGACCGCGCTAGCATCATATGGCGGGAAAAAATTTTTATCATCCTTAAGTACAACTAAATCATACGCTGCAATTCTTCCATCTGTTGTATAACCAAGTGCAACATCGAGTTTATTATTTTTTAACGCGTCGTAAACTAGTCCAATTTGCATAGGTTTTAAATCATTGAAACCAAAACCATAATGTGCACGGAATGGTGCATAACCATCGCCACCTCTCTTGATCCATGTCGTATCTGTACCAACTCTTACTTTATCTTTTACTTTTTTTAAATCTGAAACGGTATGTAAATCATATTTTTTTGCGGTTTCTTTAGTAACCATAAAAGCAAAAGTATTTTCAAATCCATAAGAGTCGAAAAACGTTTGATCAAATTTTTGATTGAATAATTTTTGAGTTACTGACATTGCTTTTTGAGTATTTGTAATAGGTTGTTGTTCTAAAGCCCCAACCAAATCAGTGCCAGTGTAGCGTGTACTTGATATGTCGGCATCTCCGCGAAGTAATGCATTATGCTGTATTGTAGCTGAACCTAAGTTGTTAATAATCGATCCAGTAATCTTTCCTTTTGTATCATGTTCTATTAAATCTTTAAGCATATAAGCCATGATTTGAGATTCACTCGTAGCTAAAGCAGAAATTTTAACTGAGTTTTTAGATTGACCGCCGCCTAAACCAGGTAAGTCACAACTTGCTAATAAAATTGAACTAACAATCAATAAATAAATTATTCTTTTAAAAAATTTCATGTTTTAACTCCTTATATGTTTTAGAAATCTTTTTTGATACAACATTTTTATATTAACATATATATTAATTTTGTATAATGGTGGCATAGTCCATTAATATGTAATATCAATTAAATACTTGATATACTAAGTATAAATTAATTAAAGTAAGGATGAGTGAAATGCGTATAGCTATCATTGGTATGGGTACCGCAGGTGTTAGTTTGTTAAAAGAATTAGTTAAATATAATGAATTCGAACAAATGGAAGTAGACGTTTATGATAACCCTAAAAACATGGGTCAAGGTGTGCCTTTTCAAAATGACAGCGACCAATTATTAATCAATTTACCTGCAAAACAAATGTCTTTAAATTTGAATAATGAGCGAGAATTTTACGAATGGTATCAACATCAATCTATATTTAAATTTTCTAATCCAGAGTATCTACCCAGATTTATTTTTGGACACTATATGAAAGATTATTTGGAAACTTATCATAATCAATATAGTAATATTCATATGATTAAAGAAGCAGTATTAGAAGTGTATATAGAATCTAATATTGGGGATACGCAGGTTGAATATGTTGTCTGCACATCTGAAAATTTAGAGAAACGCCGACGTTATGATATTGTATTTTTAACAATCGGTACGATGTCCTATCATGACCCATATCAATTAAAAGGAACGCCAGGTTACATAAAAACACCTTATCCAACTTATGACACATTAAATGAAGTTGATAGTACTGATAGAATTGCCATTATTGGTACTGGCTTAGCAAGTTTAGATGTCATTCGATTTGTAACGGCACATCATCCTAATTTACCTATTACAGTGACGAGTCGTAAAGGTCATTTACCCAGTGTTAGGGGAAATATGCCAGAAATTCAATTTAAATATCTTACTCCAGAAAAATTTAATGAAATCAAAAAAGAATGTTTTGGAAACGTACCTTTGGACGAGGCATTGGCATTATTTAAAAAGGACTGTGAATATTATGATATTCCATTAGAAGAATTAGTACACAGAAGGCAAGGCGACCCGATTTTGGATTTAACCTATGATTTACAACATGCCGAAGCGCTAGGGAAATTTCAAAGTATCTTAGAATTAACAAAAGAAAATTTAAATTGGATTTGGAACAGTTTCAGTAGAGAGGATCAGAAGATATTCTTAGAAAAATACCAATCTATATTAAAAGAAAATTCGAACCCAATGCCTCCTCGTACCGCAAAATTAATTATCGATCATATCGAAAAAGGGCAAATTGAAATCAAAAAAGGGTTGGAAGACGTTAAATATGACGGGCATCAATTTTGTTTTAAATATGAGGATGATTTTAAAGCAATTGATAAATTTGATATTGTCATTAATGCTACTGGTTCAAAATCACATTTATCAGAATTAGACCAAGATGATCAACTGATTCTCAATCTGGAAAATAGGCAAGTAGTCCAAGCACACCCACTAGGTGGTATTCAAATCATTCCAGAAACAAATCAAATTATAAGTCCACGTTATGGTACCTTAAAAAACATGTTTGCTTTAGGTCAAGTTACAAATGGAATTAATCAATCACGTAACGGCGTTATGATGATAGTAAAACAAGCTGTAAGTGTAGTAGAGAATTTGTTGAATACTAAGCATGATTGATTTTGTAGTGTAGTATACAAACGAATGTTTATCCAATTTAGATGAATCAGTTAAATATGAATTATGTTTCCGAATGAATTTAAATCCGGTTTCATTTTGAGGAAAGCAAAAGAGTAATTTTTGCTAGATGTTCGTTCGTTTTTGGTTTGAATTATAGAAGTATTAAATAAGTATAGCATTTAATCATTTATGAAAATATTTTAAGATGTAAATTTTTGATGAATGGATTTGTAAACCAACTTATAAGCATTGTAAAGTCAATAATATAAGCAAGTTGTTACTGATATAAAGCCGACTTAGATAATATGAATTGTTTTTTGTCGAAATATATAGTACGATAACGATGTAGCTTTCAAAAGTTACTTTGACTCAATCATCAATTACAATTTCATAAATATTCTTTCGGGGCAGGGTGAAATTCCCAACCGGCAGTAAATTAAGCCTGCGACCTGCATTTGTTTTGGCAAATGTGGCTGATCTAGTGAAATTCTAGAGCCGACAGTAAAGTCTGGATGGGAGAAAGAATGAAGTATAACAAAAAGGCACTTATACGAGTGTTTATTTAACGTACATTTTTCTAAAAATTGGAGAAGTGTATCCAAATTTAAGTAAATTATGTTATATCTAAATACATCCCACACCTGAAATGAGTTTCAGGTGTTTTTTTATTATTAAGAGGTGATTATATGAGTCAATATTTAAATTATGCAATTCAATTGGCGCAGATGGTAGATGGCCAAACTGGTGTAAATCCTCCTGTGGGTGCAGTTGTGGTAAATCAAGGTAGAATCGTCGGTATTGGTGCACATTTACGAAAAGGTGACAAACATGCCGAAGTACAAGCTTTAGATATGGCAAAAGCAGCAGCAAATGGAGCGACAATTTATATATCTTTAGAACCTTGTTCACATTATGGTTCAACGCCACCATGCGTAAACAAAATTATTGAATTTGGTATTTCAAAAGTTGTTTATGCTGTTAAAGACACAACCTTATCGTCTAAAGGTGATGAAATTTTACAAAATGCTGGAGTGAAAGTCGAGTTTCATCATAAGCCAGATGCTGAAGCATTATACAAAGACTTTTTTATTACTAAGCGACAAGACGTTCCTGAAGTTACTGTAAAAGTATCTTGCAGTTTAGATGGTAAACAAGCTACTGATAGTGGTGAAAGTAAATGGATTACCAACAAAACTGTTAAACAAGATGTATTTATGCTCAGACATAAACATGATGCAGTAATCACCGGGACTGGTACGTTAAACGCAGATAATCCACAATATACTACTAGGATTGAACAAGGTAAACAACCTATACGTGTGATACTTTCAAAATCTGGACAAGTCGATTTTACTTTAGACATTTTTCAACAACCGACGACGCCAATATGGATTTTTACAGAAAATAAAAATTTAAAAAATCAAAATAAAAATATAGAAATAATGTATTGCTCAAATTGTACGATTGAAAATATTTTAAAGCAGTTATATCAAAACGGGATTGGACGTGTTTTGGTTGAAGCAGGTCCCACGATTACTTCAGAATTTCTCCAATCTAACTTTACAAATGAACTCATCTTATATTACGCCCCAAAAATAATAGGTGGTTCTGGTGACAATCAATTTTTCAAAACAGAAAATGTCTTTAATTTATCAGACGTTCCTCAATTTGAAATTGTAAATTCCAAAATGCTTGAGCAAAATATTAAATTAGAATTGCGAAAGAAGTGAATAATTATGTTTACTGGTATTGTCGAAGAAATAGGAACTATAAAAAAAGTTACAACACAACAAGCGGTTGTTAATTTAACAATTGATTGTAGAACAATTTTATCTGACATGCATATTGGTGATTCTATTAGTGTAAACGGTGTATGTTTAACTGTTATACAATTTGATGAACGGTCATTTTCAGTCCAGGTAATCAAAGGTACTGAGAATAAAACCTATTTGAATCAATTAAATCAATTCGCTGAGGTGAATTTAGAGCGAGCAATGAGCGGTTCAGGAAGATTTGGAGGTCATTTTGTACTTGGCCACACTGATGAAGTAGCTAGAATTACTAGAATACAAAACTCAGATAATTCTAAAATTGTAACTATTAAACCATCTACTTCTGTGATCGATCAAATGGTACAACAAGGTTCAATCACCGTAGATGGCGTTAGTTTGACAGTATTTCAATTACGAGATACAGAATTTGATATTCATCTTATACCAGAAACAAGAAGATCAACTATTTTAAATCAAAAACGTGTTGGTGACTTAGTACATATTGAAACAGACATGTTGTTTAAATATGTAGAAAAAATAGTTGGTAAAAGTGAAAAAGGTTTAAGTTTAGAAAAACTAAGCGCTTTTGGATTCTAGGAGGGGTAAAATGCAATTGGACAGTATAGATTTAGCACTTGAATCACTAAAAAAAGGTAAAAGTATCATTGTAGTAGACGATGAAAATAGAGAAAATGAAGGAGATTTAGTAGCGGTTACTGAATGGATGTATGATAATACTGTTAATTTTATGGCTAAATATGGAAGAGGATTAATTTGTGCACCGATTAGTAAAAAAATAGCTGAAGATTTAGAACTTCATTCAATGGTCAATCATAATTCAGATGTATATGGCACTCAATTTACAGTTAGTATTGATCATATTAACACTACAACTGGTATCAGTGCTGATGAAAGAATGCTCACTGCAAAAGCATTAATCGATAATAGTACAACAGCAGAAGATTTTAATAAACCAGGCCATTTATTTCCATTAGTTGCTCAAGAGAATGGTGTATTGGCTAGACGTGGTCATACGGAAGCCTCTGTAGATTTAGCTAAATTAACTGGCGCAAAACCGGCAGCGCTGATTTGTGAAATTATGAATGACGATGGTTCAATGGCAAAAGGTGATGATTTAGAAGCATTTAAAAATAAGCACAATTTGGTAATGATATCTATCGAAGATTTGGAAAAATATAGAAAGCAATCTGTTTCGTCTGTTGCAGCAAAAGCTAAAATAAAGTTGCCTACTGAATATGGTAATTTCGATATGTATGGTTTTACAACAAATGATGGTGAAGAAATTGTAGCAATCACAAGTGGTAATATTAACGAAACAGAGAATGTACGTATACATTCTGCTTGTTTGACTGGAGATATTTTTCATAGTCAAAGATGTGATTGTGGTGAACAGCTTGCTGCATCTATGAAATACATTGATAAAAATGGAGGCGTTATCCTTTATTTACCTCAAGAAGGTAGAGGAATCGGTTTAATTAATAAATTAAGAGCATATGAATTGATAGAACAAGGATATGATACGGTTACAGCAAATATTGCACTCGGTTTTGATGAAGATTTAAGAGAATACCAATATGCTGCTGAAATTTTAAAATATCTAGGTATCAAACGTGTGAATTTATTAAGTAATAATCCTAAAAAATTTGGAAGTTTGGAGAATTACGGCATTGATATTGCCAAAAGAATTGAATTGGTAATACCATCGAACCAATATAACCAAGCTTATATGAAAACAAAAAAAGAGAAAATGGGTCATTTAATATAGGAGGAATAAACATGAATTTTGAAGGTAATTTAATAGGATCAGATTTAAAGGTAGCGATTGTCGTAAGTAGATTCAACGATTTCATTACGAATCGTTTGCTAGATGGTGCTAAAGACACTTTAGTTAGACACGAAGTGCCTGCAGAAAATATTGATGTTGCATATGTGCCTGGGGCTTTTGAAATCCCATTAGTAGCTAAAAAATTAGCTCAAAAAAGTGATTACGATGCAGTAATTACTTTAGGTTGTGTGATTAGAGGTTCAACGTCACATTATGATTATGTATGTAATGAAGTAGCGAAAGGTGTTTCAAAAGCGAATGATATTTCAGATACACCAGTTATCTTTGGAATTTTAACAACTGAAAATATTGAACAAGCTGTAGAACGTGCAGGTACAAAAGCAGGAAACAAAGGGTCTGAAGCGGCAGTAAGTGCTATAGAAATGGCAAATTTATTGAAAAAAATTTAATGATTCAAGTAATAATTAGTAATGTCATTTAAAAATAAAAATTAGGTCAGAACTCTAGATATCATTTCCTCTGCTCAAAATAAGAGTCAGGCATATAAATCCAAAAAATAGCACTCAGATGATTTAATTCAATTCATCTGAGTGCGTCTTTTTATTCAATACTTCATATTGTTGGCTCGCTTTCTTTGGGGACAGCTTTAGCCTGTAGCAGCTTGTCCTATACTTCGAGAGACTTGCTAAAATACGTCATATTTGTCAAAGAACTATATGATTCAAACAAAATAATTTTGAGAAAGGGGATTTATGTCCCAGCCTCTTTTGTTTTAAATTTTTGTTTTTGCTCGTCATACTTGGACTATAAATATCGTTTGCATAATCCGTAATCATTCACTTATTCATAAATATGATATTACATTTGATTATTCTAACAACATTTTTAAAAGGTTTAAATTACATACATTTTAACCATAAAATTTTTATTTTTTTAATTTTTTGTATAGCCATGCACTTAATGCTCCAATAGTTGACAGAGCTCCAACGACTACTCCCATTTTTTTCAACACTTCGGGTTTCATAATTTCTAAAAACATTAGATTTAAATTTTGAGGTCGTTCTGCTAATCTTCTCATAAAGTAACTAAACCAATCATCACCGTATGGAACATAGATACAGAAATGATTGCCTTCGCGCGCTAGTGATTCTGCCAATTCTGAGCGGAAACCATACAACATCTGAAATTCATAGTTATCTTTTTCAATATTATTGTCTTTAATAAACTGTTTAATATGTGTGATGATAGCATCATCATGTGTAGCAATAGAAGTGACATTTTTCGCATTTAAAAGTCGCTTTTTAATTAAGCGTATGTAATTATCGTCAATTTCTTCTTTAGTTTGATAGGCGATGTTTTCATTTTCTTTATATGCACCTTTGACCATACGTAATCGTAATTCTGGGTATTTATCGACGAGTGCATCTGCTTTATATAAATATCCTTGTATAACAGTTCCTACATTTTTAAATTCGCCTTTTAATCGGTCTAAAACTTGTGTAATATCAAATAAGCTATCATATTTTTCAGTGTCTATATTAATATGCATATTACCAAAATCGTTAGCTTTAAGTAATATTTCACGTAAATTACGATAAGCAAGATCAATGTCAAACTCAGAACCTAATTGGCTGATTTTGATAGACATATGACCATCTAAATTATGATTGTTGATAGCATACATCACTTCTAATATTTGGTCTTTTGCTTGTATTGCCTCACCTTCATTTAAAACAAATTCACCAAGACAATCTACTGTGACAGTAATCCCTTTGTTATTTAAACGTTCAATTGTGTCCACTAATTCTGGAATAGTGTTCCCTGCAACTACTTTCTTGGCACCGAACATAGGACCAATTTCCTTAGCTGCTTTATTTAAAAATGGATTGTTAGATAATCCTATAAAAAAATTTTTCACAATTGGCATATTAATTCCTCCCATTCTGCTTATGGCTGTTCTTTCAATAATAGTGTAGCATGAATCTAATAGTAATGAAATCGTTTACAATAAAATTTATTACACTAAATATTATATACTACACGATAACATTGTCTCACGCTTTAGCTATGAGTTATAATCATAAAGTTATAGGCACACATAACAGTATGATTTATGCGTTAAAAATGGAAAAAGTACATCATATTTTGATACAATGTAGTTATTGAAATTATTGTAGAAGGGGAAGTATGGAATATGTGGAAATGGGAAACAGAAAACGAGGCAAAGGGTGTCATTGTAATCGCCCATAACATGCTCGAACATACAGGTAGATATGCATATGTTATAACAATGCTTCGTAGAAATGGCTACCATGTAATCATGGGTGATTTGCCTGGACAAGGTCAAACTACACGTGCTAATAAAGGACAAATAGCAAACTTCGAAGTATACCATGAACATGTGCTTGAATGGATTAGAATAGCTAATGAGTATAAACTTCCGACTTATTTTTTAGGTGTAGGCCTTGGTGGGCTTATCATTTTAAATTTACTTGAAAAAGTGGAAGTGCCTATTGAGGGGCTAATGTTGATTTCTCCATTATTAGAATTCAAGAAAAATAAAAAAACTAGAAAAGATAAAATTGTGTCGAATGTAGGAAAATTAACTAAAGATACAAGATTTAAAATAGGTATTACAATTGAAGATTTAACACGTAATGAGGAGGTTATTGAAGAGGCAAAAGCGGACCAACTCATGCTTCAGAAAGTTACGTATCATTGGTATAAACAAATCATTGAAATCATGAAAGAAACTGTTACACATTTAAAAGATATTAAACCACTTCCTTTATTATTAATGTATGGACTAGAAGATAAAGTGTCTGATATTTCTACTATGAGTTTAATTAAAGAAAAAATTACTACAGAAGAGTTATATTTTAAAGCTTGGCCTGGGTTGAATCATGAAATACATAATGAACCTGAAAGAGATGACGTAATGCGCTATGTTCTAGCATTTCTTAATAATAGCGCTAGTAATATTGGTTTTATTGTACATGATGAAAATGAACTTTCATAATTTATATAATAAATGATGGAATCGGATCTTGAGTATCATTTTATAAAATGCTTAATAAGTCTAAACAACCATCTAATTGATACAATTATGACTTAACAATCATTGATAAAAAGAGTGAATAAATTTAATCTGTCGTTGATTTTATTGACACTCTTTTATTTATAAAAAATAATGTGAAAAAAATCACAATAAACATTGATTTTTAAAATAATGATTGTTATATTTATATTGTGAAAAAAATCACATTAATCTTTAGTAATATTTACTTTGAATTAAAAGGAGCGACTTAGCATGAAAATTGAAAAAGGGAATAAAGTGGTTTTAATAGGTGATGGAGCAGTTGGATCAAGTTATGCTTTTGCAGTAGTTGCACAAGGTTTAGCTGATGAATTAGTAATAATTGATTTAGATGAAGCAAAAGTTAAAGGCGATGTTGCAGATTTAAATCATAGTGCTCCATACGGTGATTCACCAGTAAAAGTAAAAGCTGGTAGTTATGAAGATTGTAGTAATGCTGACTTAATTGTCATTACTGCAGGAGCTGCACAAAAGCCAGGCGAAACGAGATTAGATTTAGTAGAAAAAAATACAAAAATATTTAAAGATATTGTCACTAAAATTATGAGCACAGGCTTTAATGGCATTTTCCTTATAGCAACAAATCCAGTGGATGTATTATCCTATGTAACACAAAAAGTTTCAGGATTACCGAAAGCTCAAGTGATTGGATCAGGTACAATACTAGATACCGCACGATTTAAATTTGAACTAGCACAAGAATTTGGTGTGTCCCCTTGGAGTGTGGATGCACAAATTATTGGTGAACATGGTGATTCTGAATTAGCGATATGGTCACAAGCTAATATTGCTGGTCAACCATTATACAATTTATTAAATGATAACCCTGATAAACAACATAGAATAGATGAAATATTTACCAACACAAGAGATGCTGCTTATGAGATTATCCAATCAAAAGGGGCAACTTATTATGGCATAGCAATGGGATTGGTACGTATTACACAAGCAATTTTAAAAAATCAAAATGTAGTCTTGCCAGTTTCTAGTTATTTAGAAGGTGAATATAAACAAGATGATGTTTATATTGGAGTGCCTACATTAATTAATAGAAATGGTGCAGTTAAAGTATATGAGACGCAATTAAATAGTGAAGAAAGTGAAAAGTTTGAAAATTCTGCCATAATTTTGAAAGATATGCAAAATAAAATCAAACAACTAATTGCATAATTCATAATTTAATTTTAAACTGTATATAAGATTAATTTTATTGAAAATATCAAAATTTATTCCGATATGAATAAATTTTGCATTGAATGAATTTTTGGTAAATTAATTTTACATGTTTAACTTTATATTATGATTGGGGGATATTTCTATGGGGAAGACAATTGCTGATATGGTAGATAGTGTCCTTAGATTGGAATATGTACTTAAAGATATTGAAGAAATTTTTGAAAAAGTACAGAAACAATATAAAATGTCAAAAGAAGAAATTTTAATTCTTTTAACACTTTGGGAAGAAGGATCAATGACGCTTAAAGAAATGGATAATTATGTTAAAATAAAATCTTATAAACGTACAAGAACGTATAATGATTTAGTTGAGAAAGCGTGGATTATTAAAGAAAGACCTGTGAACGATGAACGTACGGTAATTATACATTTCAATGAGGATTTAAAAGGTCAAAGGGAAGAACTTTTAAATTGTTTTAAAGCAGAAATAAGTGAAAAATCATCTACTATACAATCTAGTCTTAAATCTATCTTAAAATTATAGGGAATAATTATAGTTACAAAATGAGAAGTTAGACCCAATATAGTATTAGGTAATCAATATCTATACTAAAGTAAAAATGCATCTCCATTTATGTGGAGATGCATTTTTATTTTTAATATACTTTATCTTTTTTCAATTGCACATAGAAATGGTGCATTATTTTTTTGATTAATAAATTGATATTGTAATATGTGTGCTTTGTTTTGATCAAAATGTTGAAGATAATTTAATAATGCATCACGTTCAATTTTACCCTCATCATGTCCGTGATATATTACTAGTACAATTATGCCTTCTGTTGCCAATATATCAAATATTTCATCTATAGCTGTTAAAGTACTGCTGGGGATTGTCACAATTGATTTGTCGCCTTTAGGTAAATAGCCTAAATTAAAAATGGCTGCATCAATTTGTCCAATTTCATTACTTTGTATATATTGCTTTACTTTAGCATGACTATCTTGAATTAAGTGTACATTTTTAAATGCGTTTGTCTTGTTGCTCGTATTTTGAATTGCAACCTCTTGAATATCAAAAGCATACACTTTACCATTTGGAACTTGTTGTGCTAAAAATTCAGTGTCATGACCATTACCACAAGTGGCATCAATCACAATGCTGTCTTTGTTGATATGTTGTCGTAATAGCGTTTTAGAAAATGGTAAAATCCGTTCTAGTTTCATGATTTAATCGTCGATTCATAGTATTTTCCTTGATAAGAATTTCTGCGTGCTAATTCATCATCAATTTCGTTTAATACTTCCCATTTGTTGACACTCCACATAGGGCCAACCATTAAGTCAATCGGACCATCACCAGTAATTCGATGGACAATCATTTCTTTTGGTAAAATTTCTAGTTGATCACAAACTAAATTTGTATAATCGTCTTGAGACATGAATTCGAGCATGCCTTTTTCGTATTGTTTTACCATTGGTGTACCTTTAAGTAGGTGTAACAAGTGTATTTTAATGCCTTGGACATCCATTTGTGCTACTTCTTTAGCTGTTTCCATCATCATGTCATAGTCTTCTTCAGGAAGACCGTTAATGATATGTGTACACACGTTTATGTTATGTTTACGTAGCTTAGCTACACCTTCGTAATACGTTTTCATATCATGTGCACGATTAATCAAATCTGATGTTTTTTGATGTACTGTCTGTAGACCTAATTCAACCCATAAATAGGTACGTTCGTTCAATTCAGCTAAGTATTCGACAACATCATCCGGTAAGCAGTCAGGGCGTGTTCCAATAGATAATCCTACAACTCCAGGTTCTTTTAATGCAGTTTCGTACTTTTCTCTTAATACTTCAACTGGCGCATGTGTGTTAGTAAATGCTTGGAAATAAGCAATATACTGACCTTCATGCCATTTTTCATGCATTCTATCTTTGATTTGTTGGAATTGCACATCTATCGGGTCTACACGATCTCCTGCAAAATCCCCACTTCCTGCTGCAGAACAAAACGTACAGCCACCATGTGCAACTGTGCCATCTCTATTTGGGCAATCAAATCCTCCGTCAATTGCAACTTTAAAGATTTTTTGGCCAAATTTATTTTTCAAATGGTAATTCCAAGTATGATATCGTTTATTCTCGAATGCGTAAGGGAAGAATTGTCCCATATAACATTTTCCTTTCTAAATTCATTCTAGTTAAAGATTTTAACATATTTTAATGATATAGTGTTTAGAGTAAAAACAGAAATTTAAAATTAGAAAGGAGCTTATGGTTATGAATATGCCAAAATCAGTGTGGTGGTTGGTGATTGGTATGGCATTAAATATCACAGGCTCAAGTTTTTTATGGCCATTAAATACAATATATATGAATGAAGAATTAGACAAAAGTTTAACAATGGCTGGGTTAGTATTAATGATTAATTCATTTGGTATGGTCATTGGCAATTTATTAGGTGGTAATCTATTTGATAAATTGGGTGGTTATCGGACAATTATGATTGGAACTGTGATCTGTTTAAGTAGTACAACATTGTTGAATTTTTTCCACGGATGGCCATGGTATGCAGTATGGTTAGTCTGTCTAGGCTTTGGAGGTGGCATGATTGTCCCAGCAATTTATGCGTTAGCAGGTGCAGTTTGGCCGCAAGGTGGTAGACAAACTTTTAATGCGATATATTTAGCTCAAAATTTAGGAGTGGCGATTGGTGCAGCATCTGGTGGCTTTGTGGCAGAATTAAGTTTTAATTATATATTTATAGCTAATTTATTAATGTATATTGCATTTGCCATAGTCGCAATTAGCCAATTTAATATTAAATTGGACATTAAAGTTAAATCAAATGATGCTATGAGTTTATTAGATAAAGCGTACAGACCACAATTCATTGCATTAACTTTGCTGTGTGTCATGTTTAGCATTTGTTGGATTGCTTATATTCAATGGGAAAGTACGATTGCTTCATTTACTCAAGAGCTAAATATCTCTATGGGCCAATACAGTTTATTGTGGACTGTCAACGGTATTATGATATTAGTTGCACAACCATTAATCATTCCAATAATTAGATTATTAAAAGGAAATTTAAAGCATCAAATGTATGTTGGTATAGGTATTTTTATTATCTCTTTCTTTGTCACAAGTTTTGCTGAACAATTTTCTGTATTTATGGTAGGTATGGTTATATTAACATTGGGTGAAATGTTTGTTTGGCCAGCAGTTCCGACAATTGCAAATCAACTTGCACCAAATGGGAAAGAAGGTTCATTCCAAGGTTACGTTAATTCTGCAGCTACAGTTGGTAAAGCATTTGGTCCTCTTATTGGTGGTGTTGTTGTTGATATGTTTAACATGCAAATCATGTTTTTAAGCATGATTTCATTGTTAGTTTTATCACTTATATTTTTAACATTTTATGATCGCAAATTACCAAAGGATATTTAATATAATATTGAACCCAAAATGTAGATTTCATTTATTTTTGTTACAGAGCAATCATGGTACATGAGATTAAAAATAAGCATTAATGATTCAGCGAGAAATGGTTATTGAATTAATAATATTTTATGTATAGTTTAAATAATTTTATATAAACATAAAGGCGAGTTTTGTAAATCAACTTTATACTTGAAATAAAGGGCTTTTTCAAATATCATAAGAAGAGTATAGGAGTAGTAATTTGAAAGCTTTTCGACAGAGAGCTAGGGTGGGTGGAACCTAGCGTAAAGCCTCAAGTGAACTTACCAGGACTTAAAGTGAATGAATGACATCTCTAACTATTAATTAAAATGAGCGCACATTTAGTGAAACAGGGTGGTACCGCGGTGAAAATCATCGTCCCTATTATATAATAGTTTGAGGTGTCTTTTTATTATTGAACAGGAGGAAATGAAGTGAATTACAATCATAATGAAATTGAAAGAAAATGGCAGAATTATTGGGAAAACTATAAAACGTTCAAAACTGAAGATAATTTAGGCCAGAAAAAATTTTATGCACTTGATATGTTCCCTTATCCATCAGGTGCAGGGCTACATGTAGGCCATCCTGAAGGCTATACAGCTACTGATATTATTTCAAGATACAAACGAATGCAAGGATATAATGTATTACATCCAATGGGTTGGGATGCTTTTGGTTTACCAGCTGAACAATATGCACTTGATACAGGTAATGATCCTCGTGAATTCACAAAACAAAATATCCAAACTTTTAAACGACAAATTAAGGAATTAGGATTTAGTTATGATTGGGATCGTGAAGTTAATACAACAGACCCAGAATATTATAAATGGACACAATGGATATTCATTCAATTATATAATAAGGGACTTGCTTATGTTGATGAAGTAGCAGTGAACTGGTGTCCTGCGTTAGGTACTGTATTGTCAAATGAAGAAGTAATCGATGGTGTTTCTGAACGTGGCGGACATCCTGTTTATAGAAGACCAATGAAACAATGGGTACTTAGAATTACTGAATATGCAGACAGATTACTTGAAGATTTAGATGATTTAGATTGGCCTGAATCTTTAAAAGACATGCAACGTAATTGGATTGGACGATCAGAAGGCGCATCTGTAAGATTTAATGTAGAAAATTTCAATGATCAAATTGAAGTGTTTACAACACGCCCAGACACTATTTATGGTGCAACATTCTTAGTGTTAAGTCCTGAACATGAACTCGTAAATAAAATTACTACATCAGAACATCAAGAAAGTGTTGAGAAATATCAACAAGAAGCGGCAATGAAATCAGACTTAGAACGTACTGGATTAGCTAAAGAAAAATCTGGTGTGTTTACTGGAGCGTATGCATTTAATCCTTTATCAGGAGAAAAAACGCCGATTTGGATTGCTGATTATGTTTTATCTTCATATGGTACAGGCGCTGTTATGGCAGTTCCTAGCGGAGACCAAAGAGACTATGAATTTGCAAAAGCTTTTGATTTACCAATTAAAGCAATAATTGAAGGTGGAGACCTATCTGAAGCAGCTTATGATGGCGATGGGCCTCATATTAATTCACAAGAATTAAATGGTTTATATAATCATGAAGCGATTGAAAAAGCTATTACACTTTTAGAACAAAACAATGCTGGTACAAGAAAAGTCAATTATAAACTGAGAGATTGGTTATTTAGTCGTCAACGTTATTGGGGCGAACCTATTCCTGTTATACATTGGGAAGATGGTACGATGACAACGGTTCCTGAAGATGAATTACCTTTACTTTTACCTGAGACAGACGAAATTAAACCTTCTGGTACAGGTGAATCGCCATTAGCTAATATAGATGAATTTGTTAATGTTATTGATGAAGAAACTGGGATGAAAGGACGTCGTGAAACAAATACAATGCCACAATGGGCAGGTAGTTGTTGGTATTATTTACGCTTTATTGACCCAGATAATGAACAGATGTTAGCTGATCCTGAAAAGTTAAAACATTGGTTGCCTGTGGATTTATATATTGGTGGAGTTGAACATGCAGTGTTACACTTATTGTACGCTAGATTTTGGCATAAGGTCTTGTATGATTTAGGTGTAGTGCCTACCAAAGAACCATTCCAAAAATTATTTAACCAAGGCATGATTTTAGGTGAAGGTAATGAAAAAATGAGCAAATCTAAGGGTAATGTTATTAATCCAGATGATATAATCAAATCACATGGTGCTGACACGTTACGTCTATATGAAATGTTCATGGGTCCACTAGATGCTGCAATTGCATGGAGTGATAAAGGATTAGACGGTTCAAGACGTTTCTTAGACAGAATTTGGAGACTTTTAATTACAGAAGACGGTTTAATCACAGATAAAGTAGTCAATACTAATAATAAAGCTTTAGATAAAAGTTACCACCAAACTGTGAAAAAAGTTTCGGAAGACTTTGAAACATTAAATTTCAATACGGCAATTAGTCAGCTAATGGTATTTATAAATGATTGCTATAAAGTTGATGAGATTTATAAACCATATATTGAAGGATTTATTAAAATGTTAGCGCCAATCGCACCTCATATAGGTGAAGAATTATGGGCGCGTTTAGGACATGAAGAAACGATTACTTATCAACCATGGCCTTCTTATGATGAAACATTATTAGTCGATGATGAAGTGGAAATTGTCGTTCAAGTAAATGGTAAAGTTCGTGCCAAAATTAAAGTTTCTAAAGATCTTTCAAAAGAAGAAATGGAAACAGTAGCATTAGGTAACGAAAATATCAAAGCTGAAATAGAAGGCAAGGATATTAAAAAAGTGATTGCGGTGCCTCAAAAACTTGTTAATATTGTTGCCAAATAACACAAAAGGGGCGTATATATTATGGAAACAATTACTATAGATGAATTGAAATCAAAAATTTTAAATTCTAATCCTGTTCATGTCGTAGATGTAAGAACTGATGAAGAAACAGCAATGGGTGTCATACCAGATGCAGAAACGATACCTATGGATAAAATTCCTGATAATTTAAGTCACTTTAATTCAGAAGAAACGTATTATATTATTTGTAAAGCTGGTGGCAGAAGTGCACAAGTCGTCCAATATTTAGAACGCAATGGCATTCACGCAGTCAATGTTGAAGGTGGCATGGATGCGTGGGGCGATGAAGGTTTAGAAATTAAAAGTATTTAATCTTTTGATCGAGCAAAATCAAACGATGATTTTGCATTTTATGCAAGTTTAGTGTTATAATATATTTAACAAAGATATCAATACAGATACACCAAACCCCCTCACTATTGCGAGTAGTGAGGGGGTTTTTTGGTGTTGGCTAAATGTCGCCTGTATTATTTGTCATTACGATTGCGCAGCCAGTACGCAAATAACGTAACGATACAACCACTGATAACAGCAGTCATGAAATGAACAAAGATATCAATCACAAAATACACCTCCTCTCTACGTCTATTGACGCCTGAGAGTAGGCGACTTAAGTATTATAACATTCGGTGACTCAAGCGCATAGAAAATACAAAACATTAAAAATGAATTTGTTTTAACAGTGCGTAGTTGGTCTAGTAGATCACAAATTGATAGGTTTAATGTTGAAATTTACTTGCATTTGTTCCTGATATATGACCTGTAACTAAAGCGCTAGTAATATTATAGCCACCTGTATAACCATGGATATCGAGCAGTTCACCACACATAAATAATCCTGGCGTTAATTTTGACATCATCGTTTTGGGTTCGATTTCTTTAAGAGAGACCCCTCCGCCAGTTACGAAAGCTTTTTCAATTGATAGTGTTCCATTAACTTTAAAAATAAATCCTTTTAATAAAGTAATCAATGTATTAAATTGTTCATTAGAGATATGATGTGCTGTTAATGTTTCTGAAATATCTGCTAACTCTAACATATATAATAGATAACGTTCTTCAATTAAACCGTGTAAGCTATTTTTTACATATTTATCTGGCGTATCTTTTAATAATTTACGTACTTTGTCTTCTAATTGTGCAAAACTGAGTTCTGGAAAAGCATCTAATTGCATTTCGATATCTTCGCGTTTTTGTTTTTTTTGTTCTTTATATACAAATTGGCTGCATCTTAATGCGGCAGGGCCACTGATTCCAAAATGAGTAAATATCATGTCCATTTGATGTGTGACGCGCTTTTTACCATTTTTCTTCAATACAGATAACGCAACATTTTTTAAACTTAATCCTTTTAATCTTTTGTTTTTAATAAATTGCTCGGATGACGTAATTGGTACTTCAGTTGGGAAAAGTTCTGTAATTGTATGTCCAAAGTGTTCAGCGAATTTATAACCATCACCAGTCGAACCGGTCTTTGGTACACTCGTGCCACCTGTAGCGATAATCAAACTATTCGTTTCAATTACTTGTTGATTACCTAAAAAGACTTTGAATGTCTGTTGAGTTGTATGTTCAATAGCGTGTACTGACGTTTCTTCTTTTACAGTTACATTATTTTTTTCAATCGTACGAATTAACGCATCTACAACATCCTGTGCTTTATTAGAAACAGGAAACATACGTCCATGATCTTCTTCTTTGAGTGCAACTCCACGTGATTCGAAAAAGTGAATAATAGATTCATTGTCAAATACGGAAAAAGGACTATATAAAAATTTTCCATTTCCTGGTATATTTTTAATTATCTCTTCATACGGTAAACGATTTGTGACGTTACAACGTCCACCTCCTGAGATTTTTAATTTGCGACCGAGCCCTTTTTTCTTTTCAATGAGAAGGACTTTATCACTATGTTGACTTGCTGCGGCAGCAGCCATTAAACCACTAGGACCACCGCCAATTATAATTGTTTGGTACATTTGATTGCCTCACTTTACTAAATAGTGTTATTTTATAGTTTATAGTAATATAGTTTTGAAAAAAAGTGTTTATAACGTTATGATTAAAGTTATGATTGTAAAAATTAAATTTGAGATAGGAAGATCTGAATGAGTGAAAGTAAAGAATTAGTTAGGGGTACCTTTTTAATCACCCTTAGTATATTGATTACTAAAGTCTTGGGTGTTTTATATATTATTCCTTTTTATTCCATAATTGGTGGAGAAGAAAAATTGGCGCCTTTTAACTATGCATATACGCCGTATAATATTGCCATTGCAGTTGCAACTGCTGGGGTGCCATTAGCGGCGTCTAAATATGTGTCTAAATATAATGCTTTAGGGGCGTATAAAGTCAGTGAAAAATTATATAAATCAAGCTTTATAGTTATGACTATAACAGGATTTATTGGATTTTTCATTTTATATTTATTAGCACCGAGCATTGCCACAATTACTTTAGCCCATGAATCTGGTGCTAAGGGTGGCTGGTCCGTCGCTGACATCACATGGATTATTAGAATTATCAGTATGGTAGTCATATTTATCCCATTACTGGCTACATGGCGTGGTGTGTTCCAAGGTTATAAATCAATGGGTCCAACTGCTGTATCAGAAGTTATTGAACAAATCGCCCGTATTTTATTTATTTTAGTAGGAAGTTATCTAGTTCTGAATGTTTTTGGTGGAAGTGTGTTACAGGCCAATGGTATAGCAACATTTGCTGCTGCAGTAGGTGCGATTGCAGGGATATTCACCTTATGGTATTACTGGAGAAAGAGAAAGCCTAATATTGAAAAAATGGTGGCAACGGATACTTCTGATATTTCTGTATCTTATGGAAAAATGTATAAAGAAATTATTTCTTATAGTATTCCATTTGTAATTGTTAGTTTAAATTTCCCACTGTTTAATTTAGTAGATCAGTTTACACATAATGGTGCCTTAGATTTGGCTGGAGTACCAAGTCGTTTACATGACTATTTCTTTACTATTTTAAACATGACGACAAATAAAATAGTAATGATTCCAACGTCATTATCTGCTGGTTTTGCAGTGAGTTTAATTCCATTTATTACTAAGACGTATGAATCTGGTGAATTAAAAGAAATGCACAGACAGATTCGAACATCATTAGGGGTGTTAATGTATATTACAGTCCCTGCAAGTCTGGGAATTATGGCTTTAGCGCTACCATTGTATACTGTCTTTTATAGTTATAATGTCGATGGTAGTCAATTGTTATTTTATTATGCACCTGTTGCTATTTTAATTGGATTGTTAAGTGTAACAGCTTCTATGCTGCAAGGTATTGATAAACAAAAGTTAACAGTCTTTGTAATTTTAGCGGCAGTAGTATTAAAAGTAATACTAAATACGCCATTGATTATGGCATTCCATACTGCTGGAGCAATTTTAAGTACGGCGATAGCGTTACTATTTGCTGTTATCTGTAATTTTTATATACTTAAAAAATATGCGAGTTTTGACTTCTCAGAAACGTGGTTACATTTTGGTAAAATTTTCTTATATGGCTTGTTAATGATGGTCGTAGTTGAATTATCATCGTTTTTATTACAAATGGTTATTTCTCCGCAAACTAAATTTGGTGCTTTAGCAATTTTAATTATCAGTGTCATAGTAGGTATGATTGTTTACGGTGGTATTACGATGAAGACGAAACTTGCTGACCAATTTTTAGGAGATATTCCAAATAAACTCAGACGTAAATTAGGGATTATAAAATGAGATTAGATAAATTTTTAGCTAATATGGGTGTAGGAACACGTACAGAAGTTAAACAATTATTGAAAAAAGGTATTATTACAGTTAATAATAAAATAGAAAAATCTCCTAAAAAACAAATAAATCCAGAAACTGATGAAGTACAGAAAAACAATGAAACAATTCACTATATTGATAAAGTATATCTAATGTTAAATAAGCCTAAAGGTTACGTATCTGCAACAGAGGATGAGCAACATCAAACAGTTGTGGACTTAGTTGAACCGTACCGTTTTTTAGATGTGTTTCCAGTTGGTCGCTTAGATAAAGATACTTCGGGTTTGTTATTAATTACGAATGATGGCACTTTTAACCATGAACTAATGAGCCCAACGAAACACGTATCTAAAACCTATGAGGTAATTTCCCAAAAAAATATTACAAATAATGATATAAAATCGTTTAAAATGGGTATTGAATTGAATGAGGGTTTGGCAAAGCCTGCGACTTTAGTAAAAAGTGATGAAGCATTTAAATCATTTGTCACAATTTATGAAGGAAGATATCATCAAGTTAAACGCATGTTTCATGCTATAGATAATGAAGTTTTAGAATTGAAACGCATTAGCATTGGTGAATTAAAACTGGATGAATCTTTAGCGCCAGGTGAGTATCGCCATTTAACTCAAATAGATTTTAAACAATTAGGATTAAAATAATAAAGAGGTGTTATTATGTCAAAATTATTAAAAGCAATTTTAGGTGTTGGAGGCGCAGCTGCTGCAGTTGTTCTTTCTAAAAAAGAGAATAGAGATAAATTAAAGGATGAATATAGCAAATATAAATCAAATCCTGAATCTTATAAGCAAAATGCAAAAGACATCGCTAGTCAGATTAGCTCAAAAGCAAATGAAACTTATAATGAAGTAAAACAAGACCCTAAAGGTTATGCTTCAAAAGTAAAACAAGATCCTAAAGGTTTTATTAACGAACAAAAAGAACGTTTTAAGGGTGAATCTGAAGACGAAGAGCATGTTGAGGAAGCAAGATTTACAGATGAAGGTGCTGCTGACCCTTCAAATAATCTTCGCGTCGTTACTGAAGACGAGCTCAAAAACAATAAAAATAAATAAGCAATTATACATTTGATTTTTTTACCTAGTTCATTGTTTTGAACTAGGTTTTTTTATATATTAATACAGAAATTGAAAGTTAGGTATATGAAAGGTTTTAAACTGTTTTTCATTTAATTATACAGTGAATTTTTTAAAATAATAATCACATCTCGCTGTAGTTTCTGTACTACTTCATGTAAAATATTAATTATATAAGTATTAAAAAGGAAGTTGATGCTAAATGTGGAAAGAAAAAGTGAAAGAATACGAAACAGATATTATAAATGATTTAAAAGGCTTATTATCTATTGAAAGTGTGAGAGATGATAATGAAATTTCTTCAGATAATCCAGTCGGACCTGGACCACGTAAAGCATTAGATTATATGTACGAAATTGCTGAACGTGATGGATTTGATACTCACGATGTTGAACATATTGCAGGGCGTATTGAAGCTGGTGAAGGCGAAGATGTTATGGGGATTTTATGTCATGTTGATGTAGTGCCAGCTGGTGATGGTTGGGATACTAATCCTTTTGATCCGGTTGTAACTGAAGATAAGATTATTGCAAGGGGCACACTAGATGACAAAGGGCCAACAATTGCCGCATATTATGCCGTGAAAATATTGAACGATATGAAAGTTAATTGGAAAAAGCGTATACATATCATTATAGGTACTGATGAAGAGTCAGATTGGAAATGTACAGAGCGTTATTTTAAAACTGAAGAAATGCCAACTTTAGGGTTTGCACCTGATGCTGAATTCCCAGCAATACACGGTGAAAAGGGTATTAGTACTTTTGATGTGGTTCAAAATGAAAAAGCTGAAGATAAAGATGAACCAGAATACGAACTTATTTCTTTTACATCAGGTCAACGTTATAACATGGTACCTGACGAAGCAATTGGTAAACTTGCGGTTAAAGAAAATATGACTGACGTCATTCAAAAATTCGAACAATTTTTATCTGATCATAATATAAATGGTGAAAGTATCGTTGATAGTGGCGTATTAGTGCTTAAAGCATACGGTAAAGCTGTACATGGTATGGATCCATCTATTGGTGTGAATGCTGGATTGTACTTATTACATTTCTTAGCCCAATTAGGTTTAGACAAAACTGCTGAAAATTTCACTCAATTTAGTGAACAGTATTTATTCAACTCTCATTTCGGTGAAAAAATGGGAATGAAATTCCACACAGATGTTATGGGAGATGTAACTACAAATATAGGTATCATTTCATATGATAATCAAAATGGTGGTCAATTCGGTATTAATTTAAGATATCCGCAAGGTTTTGAATTTGAAGAAGCCATGACTCGTTTTAAAGGTGAGATTCAGGAACTTGGTTTTTCTATAGCATTAGGTAAAAATCAAACACCTCACTATGTGGATAAAAATGATCCTTTCGTACAAACTTTAGTGAAAACATATCGTAATCAAACAGGTGACCAAACTGAACCATACACAATTGGTGGTGGAACTTACGCTCGAAATTTAGATAAAGGTGTCGCATTTGGTGCTATGTTTAATGATTCAGAAGATTTAATGCATCAAAAAAATGAGTATATTACGAAAAAACAATTATTCAATGCAACTAGTATTTATTTAGAAGCTTTATATGCTCTATGTGTGGAGGAATGATGATGACAAAAGTACTTATTAATGAACATTTAGTAGACGAAAAAGACGCAAGCGTACCATACAATGATCGTGGTTATGTATTTGGTGACGGTATATATGAATATATTAGAACATACAACAATAATATTTTTACTGCCAAACCACATTTTGAAAGACTTTTGAGAAGTGCTAAAGAAATAGGTTTAGAATTGAAATATAATGTAGAAGAGCTTACAGAATTAATCCAAGAATTATTAGCGGCGAATGGTGTCGTTAATGGTGGCGTATATATACAAGTTACACGTGGAGCAGCCCCTCGTGACCATGCATTTCCTACGCCATCAGTAGAAGCAAATGTGATGGCATTTACTAAAACTTACGATCGTCCATATAAATTATTAGAAGAAGGTATTAATGCGATTACAACTGAAGATATTCGTTGGTTAAGATGTGATATTAAAAGCTTGAATTTACTTGGCAATGTGTTGGCTAAAGAGCGTGCAGTTAAATATAACGCTCAAGAGGCTATTCAACATAGAGGTGATATTGTTACTGAAGGATCATCAAGCAATGTTTATGCTATTAAAGCTGGAGAAATCTATACACATCCAGTAAATAATTATATATTGAATGGTATTACACGTATGGTCATAAAAGATATTGCTCAAGAAAAAGGTATACCGTTTAATGAAGGTACATTTACTGTAGATTTTTTAAGAAATGCAGATGAAATTATTGTGTCTAGTACATCTATTGAAGTAATGCCAGTCGTAAAATTAGATGGTGAACAAGTAGGAGACGGAGAAGTTGGACCAATAACGAAATTGTTACAAGAAGGATTTAATAGATACATTGACACAGATAGTTAATATTTTCCATAAAAGGAAATAAAATGTAACTTTTACCAAAGCTAAATTATGTTATAATGCTAACTGAGCCGATTTAAAAATTATAGAAAAATACTGTAGTAAAATGTGACTTTTTGTTTCTCATTATTGGTTGAAATAAATCCTTAAACATTATAAAATCTTCTATGAGACTTGAAATTGAGACATGAAATTTCATTTAAAAAAACTAAAGGAATTTTTCGAAAAAAATACTGTTACGAGATGATATATGATATGATGTTAAAGTTATTATCAATCTCGATACAGTATTTCATATTTAAATATAAAAACTTGATTCTATGGGACAAAATGGTCGTTATCATATAATGACAGTAATATAGAGTTTTAAGTTTAAAAGTGTGTGTATTAGAAAATGATTATATTTGGCTCTCGAAATCTGTTTTCTGGAGCCATTTTCTAATTGAAAGTGAGGTGAACGTGTTGGAGCAGTTTTATCAATTAGGGTGGACACTTGATTCAGCAGGTGGTGCATCTGGAGAAGCATATATGGCTGAACAAGATGGGCAGAAATTGTTTTTAAAACGAAATTCAAACCCATTTATTGCAGCCTTGTCTGCTGAAGGTATTGTACCTAAGCTCGTATGGACGAAACGAATAGAGACTGGGGAAGTCGTGACGGCGCAGCATTGGAAAAATGGCAGAGAGTTAACTTTTGATGAGATGTATGAACAACGAGTAGCTAATTTATTGAAAAAAATACATAGTTCAAAAACACTTTTGAATATGTTGAAGCGTATGGAAATGTATCCTATTACGCCTGATATTTTGTTGAATAAAATAAACGCCTCATTATCTAGAGAAGTGTTAACACACCATGTGGTGCGAAAGGCATTAACTTATTTAGAAGATCATATGCCAAGTCTTGACCCTAGATTTTTTACAGTTGTCCATGGAGATGTCAATCATAATAATTGGTTGTTGTCTGACCACGATGAACTATTTTTAGTGGATTGGGAAGGTGCAATGATTGCAGATCCAGCAATTGATTTAGGCATGCTGCTATACAATTACGTTCCTGAAAATAAATGGCCTCAGTGGTTAAATGATTACGGTACGAAAGATTCTATAGACTTGCAAAAAAGAATGAAATGGTATACTGCTGTACAATCTATTGGTATGGTTCAGTGGTATGAAGAACAAAAACGCTATAAAGATATGAATATGTGGCTGAAGTTCTTAAACCAAGTAATGAATAACAATGCATTTATATAAGGAGTTATCAAGAAAATGAGAATGCGTTACAAGCCATGGGCAGAAGATTATTTAAAATCGCATCCTGATATTGTAGACACAGATGGCAGCCATGCAGGACATATAAGTGAGTGGTTTGACAAAGAACAACCAATTTATATTGAAATTGGTTCCGGCATGGGACAATTTATAACAACACTTGCTGCACAAAGACCTGAAATTAATTTTATATCTATGGAACGTGAAAAAAATGTAATGGTCAAAGTGTTAGATAAAGTGAGAGAGCAAAATCTAACGAATATTAAATTGATATGTAACGATGCGATAGAATTAAATGAATACTTTAAAGATGGTGAAATTTCACGTATTTATTTAAATTTTTCTGATCCTTGGCCGAAAAGAAGACATACTAAGCGTAGATTGACGTATCATACGTTTTTATCTTTGTATAAACAAGTGTTAAAAACAGATGGTGAGATTCATTTTAAAACAGATAATAGAGGATTATTTGCCTATAGCTTAGAAAGTATGTCCCAATTTGGTATGTATTTTACAAAAATAAATTTGAACTTGCATCAAGAAGAAAAAGAAAATAATATTGAAACAGAATATGAGCGCAAGTTTTCAGACAGAGGTTCAAGAATTTATAGAATGGAAGCAAAATTCCATAGTAATTAAATATTTGTAATGACGCAGCCCAAAATCTCACGTTCAAAACAAAGGACTAATCCGCAAAAATGACGGATTAGTCCTTTTTATTATAAGCGTGCTACGATTTTGCTTGTACATGCTTGCCTGGGGGTATGACTCGAGCCTGTAGTCTCTTGTTCATATCATTTCACTAGGCATCAGTACATAACAAAATCACCATGAAATTTTGTTGTAGCAGAAGACTAACAAATTTCGTTATTTTACGTGTACTGTGTATTATATTACTATATTAATTAATTAGTAATTAAATCAAGAAATGGGGACTGATTATGAAATTAGGAAATTTCAAGATACATTACCTGAACGGTGGC
Source organism: Staphylococcus sp. HMSC034G07 (assembly GCF_001835975.1). Classification (NCBI taxonomy): domain Bacteria; kingdom Bacillati; phylum Bacillota; class Bacilli; order Caryophanales; family Staphylococcaceae; genus Staphylococcus; species Staphylococcus sp. HMSC034G07. Next base: position 709,139 of record NZ_KV826609.1, on the reverse strand, counting down.
ATTACAAATATTGATGGTGGAGCGATGTTTGGTGTGGTTCCGAAAGTTTTATGGGCTAAAAAATATGAGCAAAGTGAGGAAAATCGGATTCCATTACCTACACATCCAATTTTAATACAAACGGAAGAATTTAACTTTATTATTGATACTGGTATTGGTAATCATAAGCTTACCGAAAAAGAGCGTAAAATATTTGGTGTGCATTATGAAAGTAATATAGAAGAAGATTTAAAATTATTTAATTTGACAACGAATGATATTGATTATGTTTTAATGTCACATTTACACTTTGACCATGCTTCAGGATTAACTGATAGTGAAGGGCGTGCAGTTTTTAAAAATGCGATTCATGTTATTCAACAAGATGAATGGCATGAGTTTGTTAGCCCAAATATACGAAGTAAATCAACTTATTGGCAGAAAAATAATGGTGATTTCACCGATAAATTATTGCTGTTTGAAAAAGAAATTGAAATCGTCAAAGGGATTAATATGTATCATACTGGTGGCCATAGTTACGGTCACTCTATTATTACAGTAGAAAATGCAGGAGAAAAAGCAGTACATATGGGAGATATTTTTCCTACAGTCGCACATAAAAATCCACTGTGGGTAACTGCTTACGATGATTATCCAATGCAGTCTATAAGAGAAAAAGAACGCATGATACCTAGATTCATTTTAGAAAATTACTGGTTTTTATATTATCATGATGTAAATTACTTTGCTGTAAAATTTAATCAAAAGGAACCATCTGAAATCGAGCATTACATTACAAGAGAATAAAATAAAAGGTTAAAGTTTTGAACATTTGAAATAGCACTATATCTTAACTAAAAATACAATCAATGTCTTCATAGTTTGAGCAGTAATATAGTTTATTTCTTTCATTGTAATCATCTCAGTGTAGTCGACAAATATTTTCTACATGATACAAGTGTGTTCATAACTTTAACCGTTTATCATTTACATTCAATGATGTTTATCACTTCACCAGTTTTAGCGTCGGCATAAAAATCATAATAAGTGCGTTTGCCATTATGAAGGGTAGTGATACCACCTTGAAAGACTTCTAATTGATCGCCAGCATTTTGATACATTATCGTTTCATTTAGTATGTAAGAACCTACAACATTCATAAAATAAGTTTTTACATCTGTAATAATAGCTTCTGGATTACGATTTTGTAGTTGCTTTTGACGCGTATAAAAATAAATTGATCCAACAATAGTTGTTATTGAAATTAAGCCGATGAAGAACCAACTTTTTTTATTCAACATATTACAATCTACCCCCAATAAATTCATATTTATAGTTTACCATAATGAAGATGATATAATAAATATTAAGGAGTGAATGACATTGAGTATAGACAAAAGTAAAACATTATCAAGAATGAAAATATTAACAGAATTACATGGAGCGCCAGGATTTGAAGATGACGTTAAATCATATTTGAAATCTGAAATGTCACCGTATGTAGATGACTTTGTATACAATCGAATGGGCGGCTTTTATGGAGTTAAGAGAGCTAAATCTAAAAATTCAAAGAAAATAATGGTTGCTGCTCATATGGACGAAGTGGGCTTTTTAATAACGAACATCACAGATAATGGGCTCTTACAATTCACGAATTTAGGTGGAGTAGCGACTGATATATGGCAAGGTCAAAGACTAAAAGTTAAAACAAGAAACAATGAAGAAATCATAGGAGTTGTAGCGAATATACCGAAACATTTTAGGACAGGTAACGAAGGTGCACCAAAAATTGAGGACCTATTATTAGATATTGGTTGTGAAAGTGAACAAGATGTTATCAATCGAGGCATTCAAATTGGTGATACTATTGTTCCAGACACACCGTTCACACAGTTATCAGAGCATAGGTTTGCTAGTAAAGCGTGGGACAATCGTTATGGTTGTTTATTAGGTATAGAATTATTAGAATTATTAAAAGACGTAGAGCTAGATTTTGATTTATATGTTGGCGCAAATGTTCAAGAAGAGGTTGGGTTAAGAGGTGCAAAAGCCTCTGCTGAATTAATCGATCCGGATGTAGCTTTTGTAGTAGATTGTTCGCCAGCAAATGATATGAAAGGAAAGCAAAATCTTTCCGGTGAATTGGGTCAAGGGACATTGATTCGTATAAAAGATGGTACGATGATACTAAAGCCAACGTTTAGAGATTTTCTATTAGATTTAGCAAATAAATTTCAAATTCCATATCAATATTATATGTCTCCAGGCGGTACAGATGGAGGAGAAATTCACAAAGCAAACATTGGTATTCCAACTGCAGTTATTGGTGTTTGTGCACGCTATATTCACAGTACAAATGCAGTATTTGATTTTCGTGATTATGACGCTGCAAGAAACTTAATATTACAATCAGTTAAAAATTTAGATGACGAAATAATAAATACTTTACAGTATAAATAATGTTTTGGAGTGATTAGATGGAACAATTAGAAAATGAACAACAATTTTTAGAATTTAAAAGAGGGGACACTGTATTTTTATTTACTGCTGATTGGTGTCCAGATTGTAAAGTGATTGAACCAGACTTACCACAACTTGAAGCGAAGTATACAAATTATAAATTTGTATCAGTGGATAGAGATAAATTTATAGATATTTGCATTGAACATGGTATTATGGGCATTCCTAGCTTTTTAGTATTTAGTAATGGACAACAAATTGGAAGTTATATTGGAAAAGAACGTAAATCCATTGAACAGATAGATAATTTTTTAGCTTCTTTATAAACATAAAGTGAATGAATCTTATTAAGTGCACGATAAAAATATACCCTTAGAACTTACTTTTTTTCTGTTCCTAAGGGTATATTTATTGTAAACTGTATAAAGACACGTAAATAGGAGTGTTAACGATGAATGTCTTTCAAATGAGAGATAAATTAAAAGATAGATTAAAACATTTAGATGTCAAATTTAGTTTTAATCGTGATGAAGAAACGCTACGCGTATCTAGAAATGATAATGGCAAAGGTGTCACTGTCAAACTTTCAACAATTGTAGCGAAATATAAAGAACAAAAAGAAAATATTGTAGATGAAATTGTATATTATGTCGAAGAAGCGATTGAACAAATGAAAGGGGAGGCGTTATCTGAAACAGAGAATATTGAGATAATGCCTGTATTAAGGTCGCCTAGTTTTGATAAAAAAGACAAAGAAGGTAATTCATTTGTTATAGATAAACATACTGCAGAAACTAATATTTATTATGCAGTAGATTTAGGAAAATCTTATCGCTTGATAGATGAGCAAATGTTAGAAAAATTAAATCTTACTAAACAACAAGTGAAAGAAATGGCTTTATTTAATGTTCGAAAACTTGAAAACAAATATAAAACCGATGAAGTTAAGGGTAATATCTTCTATTTTGTAAATTCAAATGATGGTTACGATGCCAGTAGAATTTTAAATTCTACCTTTTTAAATGACATACAAGCGCAATGTGAAGGTGAAATGTTGGTGGCAGTACCGCATCAAGACGTGTTGATTATTGCTGATATTCGAAATAAAACAGGTTACGATGTTATGGCACACTTAACGATGGAATTCTTCACGAAAGGATTAGTTCCAATTACGTCACTTTCATTAGCTTATGATAATGGACATTTTGAGCCAATATTTATTTTGGGTAAAAATAATAAACAAAAAAGAAACCCAAATGTCATCCAAAGATTAGAAGCAACTCGAAAACAATATGAAAATAAAGATAAGGAATAAGGAGTTAAAAAAATGAATTTATTTTACAATAAAGAAGCTGTAGGAGATGTAGCTTTTTTACAAATTGAGCCCGCAACAGGCGAATTTACGTATGAGACGAAGAATGATGTAGTAGCAATTCGTCAAGATAACAAGATTGTAGGTTTTAATATATTCAATGCATCAAAAGTGTCAGATATTGATGGAAATGGACATATAAAGTTGGATGAGAAGTTAATTCAGGACTTACAACAAGCAATTAAAAATGCTGGTTTCACGTTTGAACTAAATGCAGATTTATCACCAAAATTTGTTGTTGGTTATGTTGAAACTAAAGAAAAACACCCTGATGCTGATAAATTAAGTGTATTGAATGTAGATGTAGCAACAGAAAAGCTACAAATTGTTTGTGGTGCGCCGAATGTTGAAGCAGGGCAAAAGGTCGTTGTTGCAAAAGTAGGTGCAGTAATGCCTAGTGGAATGGTTATTAAAGATGCAGCCTTACGCGGTGTAGATTCAAGTGGAATGATTTGTTCTATGAAAGAATTAAATTTACCAAATGCACCACAGGAAAAAGGTATTATGGTATTGTCTGATGAATACAAAGTTGGACAGGCATTTTTTGAAGAATAGAAGGAGGTAATGTCCGAATGAGCTGGTTCGACAAATTATTTGGAGAAGAAAATGATCCTAATAAAGACTATCTAAATAAAAGAAACCAACGACGTCAAAAGAGTCAAGAACATCAAGACACATTACTTCCTCAAAATAACGATGTTTATGAGAGACCTAAAGGGAAATTTAGATTTCCAATGCGTGTTTTAGAAGAAAATAGTGAAACTGAGGACGCTATTAATGGAAAATCAGAAAATGAATTTAAAAATTCTGACCATAAATCAACTAGTCACCATACTGAGAATCACAGTCATAGAAGAAGAAGACAAATGGCTAATGAAAATGCTACAGATAAATTTACTCAATCATCTAAAGAATCATATGCAACATCTCGTAGTAAAACAAATGCGTCATTAGATAATGAAGTTCAAAAAGAAAAGAGACAACACAAAGGCAAAAGAACAAGAATTCAAACAGACGTTTTAGGTGGTACTGGACGTGAAAATGGTCATAGTACAAAAAGACATGAGCCCACTACCCCTCAATATCATAAAAGTGAATTTAAAGCTAGCGAGGTTCCGTCAGCTATTTTTGGCACTAAAAAACCACACCCTTTAGAAAATGGTGTGATAAAACCTAATCATCGTTTTAAAGATGATAATGAAAATAAAGTGCAAGAAGAACGCAAATCAAATTCTAGTAATGACCATAATGACACTGCTGAAACAACGTTTGATCAACCTTCTCAAGTTGATAGCGAACAACCATCAGCTAAAAAGAGCAATGAACAACTACAAGATAAGTCGATACAACAAGAAAATGTATCACAAGCTACTACTACTCCAAAAAAGAATAATACCATCAATATAGAAAATATCTATGCTTCTCAAATTGTTGAAGAAATTCGTCGCGAACGTGAACGTAAAGTGCTTCAAAAACGTCAATTTAAAAAAGCATTGCAACAGAAGCGTCAAGAAAATCAACAAAATGATGAAGATACAATTCAAAAAGCAATTGATGAAATGTATGCACAGCAAGCAAAACAATATATTGGAGAAAGTTCATTAGATGGTGCACAAAATAAAATTAGTGATACAGACTATTCAACAAAATCGTCTGGTGAAGATGCAACGGATGAACATGATACAACTGACCAAATTGATACGTCACAATACAATTATCAAGAAATTAATTTAGACAATATAAGTAATGTACATAACATTAACGACTCTGACGATGTTTCAAATACAAATGAAAATCAAACAGAAAATGTAGAAACAGCATCAAATCTTACAGAATCATCAACGAATCATGCTAACGATGAAACAAATCTTTCTCAAGATATTGATCATGCAGATATAGACAATCATTTGCACCATCATGACGAAAATTCAAATGGAACTATTGATAATACTGGTATTTCGGAAGCTACCTATAGAGAAATTTCAGATAATCAAAAAGATACGACACAAAATACAGTTGATTTGACTCAACAAACTAATAACAATGAACGAAAAACGTCACAAAGTGAAAATGATGATGTATTAGATCATACATCATTGCATACTAAACATCATTTTGAAAAAGAAGATGAGCAATATGTAGATGAGTCTAATGATATTAATCAGAATGAATCACGGAATGAAGAAGATTCATCAGCTTCAACTGAAGCGAATGAAAATGGTGAAGAAACAGTTGTTAATGACGTGCAAATGTCAGAGAATAACGAAAATGAAGCACAACAAGATCATGTTAAAACAAACGCTAAAGTGAATAGTGATGAACAAAACAATCAACAACATAAAAATACAATCAACTCGAAAGGAAGCAAACCAAAACCTTTCAATGTAGTAATGACACCATCTGACAAAAAAAGAATGCTTGATGCCAAGAAAAATCTTAACGACACACATGCTTTTGTGAACTCCAATGATACTGAATTACAACAATCAGATGAAAAAATAGATAAAACGGCACAAAGTGAAAAAGATGAATCAACTGCTGCATTTAATCAACAAATGCAAACTGAAACTAACCTGGAAGAACATAATTCTAATGCTAATGAGTCAAAAGATACGTTTATAAATACGGAATCTGAAACGTTGACTGAGGATGAAGAAGTAGCATCCAGCATAGATGACAAAAATGAAGTTATAAGTCACAGGTATAATGGACAACCACAAAATGCCGAAACCAATCATGTGGATAAACATTCTGTAGATGCTACCGTTTCTCATAAATCAAATTCTGTGAATCAGCAGAACCAAAGCATGCAAGCATCCCAAGAAAGCAAAACAACTATACGAAAAGGTCCAAATATTAAACTTCCGAGTATTGATTTACTGGATGAACCTAAGGTCCATGAAGTAGATAATCAGTGGATTGAAGAAAAGAAACAAGAATTAAATGAAGCATTTTACTATTTCAATGTACCTGCGGAAGTTCAAACTGTTACAGAAGGGCCAAGTGTGACTCGTTTTGAATTATCTGTAGAAAAAGGTGTAAAAGTATCAAGAATCACTAACTTACAAGATGATATTAAAATGGCGTTAGCAGCAAAAGACATACGTATTGAAGCGCCTATTCCAGGTACAAGTTTAGTAGGTATTGAGGTGCCAAATCAGTCTTCAACACCTGTTAATTTACGTTCTATCATAGAAGATAATACTTTTAAAAATGCTGAATCTAAATTAACAGTTGCTATGGGACTTAGAATTAATAATGAGCCGTTAGTTATGGATATAGCAAAAACGCCTCATGCATTAATTGCTGGTGCTACAGGTTCAGGTAAATCAGTATCTATTAACAGCATTTTAATGTCATTATTGTATAAAAATCATCCTGAGGAGCTAAGATTATTACTTATCGATCCTAAGATGGTTGAGTTGGCACCATATAATGGTTTGCCACATTTGGTATCTCCTGTTATTACAGATGTTAAAGCTGCTACACAAAGTTTAAAATGGGCAGTGGAAGAAATGGAACGTCGTTATAAAGTATTTGCTAAATATCATGTTAGAAATATTACTGCATTTAATAAAAAGGCAAATTATGAAGATAGAATGCCAAAAATTGTTATAGTAATAGATGAATTAGCTGATTTAATGATGATGGCGCCACAAGAGGTTGAACAATCAATTGCACGAATTGCACAAAAAGCACGCGCATGTGGAATTCATATGTTAGTTGCAACACAAAGACCATCTGTAAATGTAATTACAGGGCTAATCAAAGCGAACATACCGACACGTATTGCTTTTATGGTATCTTCAAGCGTAGATTCACGTACAATTTTAGATAGTGGTGGAGCAGAACGCTTATTAGGTTATGGAGATATGCTCTACCTAGGAAGTGGAATGAACAAACCAATACGTGTACAAGGAACTTTCGTTTCTGATGAAGAAATTGATGATGTCGTTGATTTTATAAAACAGCAACGTGAACCTGATTATCTTTTTGAAGAAAAAGAATTGTTGAAAAAAGTAGAAAGTCATCCGCAAGATGATTTATTCGACGATGTATGTCGATTTATGGTACAAGAAGGACATATTTCTACTTCACTGATACAAAGACATTTCCAAATCGGTTATAATCGAGCTGCTAGAATTGTAGACCAATTAGAACAGTTAGGTTATATTTCGGAAGCAAATGGTTCTAAACCCAGAGATGTGTATATCACTGAATCTGATTTAAATGATAATTAATATAGAGATAAAGGAGTGTTACAATGACACATTACCATTTTGTCGGCATTAAAGGTGCCGGAATGAGTTCATTAGCACAAATCATGCATGATCTTGGAAATGAAGTACAAGGGTCAGATATTAAGAATTATGTTTTTACAGAAGTCGCATTAAAAAATAAAGGTATAAAAATTCTCCCTTTTGATGCAGATAATATTAAGGAAGATATGGTCATTGTTCAAGGTAATGCATTTCCTGATACGCATGAAGAAGTTGTACGCGCGCATGATTTAAATTTAGAAGTGATTCGTTATCACGATTTCTTAGGTCATGTTATTAACCAATATACTTCAGTTGCTGTAACAGGTGCGCATGGTAAAACATCAACAACTGGTTTACTATCACATGTTATGAATGGAGATAAAAAAACATCCTTTTTAATTGGTGACGGTACTGGATTAGGTATTCCAGCTAGTGATTACTTTGCTTTTGAAGCATGCGAATACCGTAGACATTTTTTAAGTTATCATCCGGATTATACAATTATGACAAATATTGATTTTGATCATCCAGATTATTTTAAAGATGTGCATGATGTTTTTAATGCCTTTCAAGAAATGGCGCAAAATGTAAAAAAAGCAATTATCGCATGGGGAGATGATCCATATCTTCGTGATTTAAAAGCAGATGTACCTATTTATTATTATGGATTTTCTGAAAATGACGATATTTATGCGGATAATATTCAAATTAGTGAGAAGGGTACACAATTTGATGTTTATATTAATAATAATTTTTATGATACCTTCTTATCTCCACAATTTGGAGACCATAATATCTTAAATGGACTTGCTGTAATAGCAATCAGTTATTTAGAAGGATTGAACGTTGATAATATTAAAGAAGCGTTAGAAACATTTGGTGGTGTAAAACGTAGATTTAATGAAACTAAGGCAGGTAAACAAGTATTAGTAGATGATTATGCTCACCATCCAAGAGAAATTAGTGCTACAATTGAGACAGCACGAAAAAAATATCCTAATAAAGAAGTTATAGCTGTTTTCCAACCACATACTTTCAGTAGAACACAAGCTTTTTTAGAAGAATTTGCTGAATGTTTAAGTCTTGCGGATAAAACATTTTTATGCGAAATTTTCGGCTCAATAAGAGAAAACAATGGCGAACTAACTATTCAAGACTTGGTTGAAAGGGTAGATGGTTCTACACTTATTGATGAGCAAAGTGTAAATACTTTAGAACAATATGAAGATGCGGTTATCTTATTTATGGGTGCAGGCGATATACAAAAAATCCAGCGCGCATATATGGAAAATATCGGTGTAACTACCTCATTTTAATATGTTTATGTTAAAATGATGTGGGTATTTATATTAAATAACAACATATGTTTTTTTAGGAGGCGTTTTTAATGGAATGGATTTTACCTATAGCTGGAATAATTGCAGCGATTGCTTTTTTAGTGTTATGTATAGGAATCGTTGTTGTATTACTTTCAGTTAAGAAAAATTTAGATCACGTTGCTAAAACTCTTGATGGAGTTGAAGGACAAATTCAAGGGATTACACGTGAGTCTACTGATTTACTTCATAAAGCGAATCGCTTAACTGAAGATATTCAAGATAAATCAGAACGTTTAAACTCTGTCGTTGATGCTGTTAAAGGTATCGGTGATTCAGTTCAAACATTAAATGGTTCTGTTGATCGAGTAACAAACTCAATCACGCACAATATTTCTCAAAATGAAGATAAAATTTCTCAAGTTGTACAATGGTCAAATGTTGCAATGGAAGTTGCTGACAAATGGCAAAACAGAAGAAATCGTAGAGAAAGTGCAAATTATAAAACAAGTAGTGTAGCAAATGATGCAAATCACAGCTATACTACACGTGTTGACCATTAATCATTTATATACTTAAAAAACAAATGCACTTAAATGAGGTATAAACTTATTTAAGTGCATTTGTTATAGGAGGCATTCAAATATGAAGTACTATAATCGAGATGATTACGAAAGAAATTTAGAAAGTTATGAAGTACCAGAATATTTTACATCCGGTGCTAGAAATGTGTTTGTTTATGGATTTATAGTAGGTGCTGTGATAGGTTCGGCTGTAGGATTAGTGTCTATTAGTAAATCACGTCAAAGTGAGAAATCCGTTCCTAAAAGTAATAAAACATTCAAATCAAATGTAGTTAAAGAAGCTGAAAATGACAAACTAGAAGCAGAACGTCAAGTTGCGCATATTAAAGAAAAAGCAATTACAAACAATGAATTAGGTGCGCAAAAAGTTGCAATTCAACAAGAGACGGCTACTCACAACTTATCTGATACGTCACCACAAGCACAAGATACATTAACTGAACAACAATCGGATGAAACATCAGAAGGCTTGAATAATATTGATGAACAAGCACAACCAACTGATAGTGAAAAGAATGCTCAAAAAAGTGCAATCAAGAAAGAGTCAGAAACACATCATTTAGCTGATTCTACAGTTGCTTCAACGTCTAACGAATCACAAAAAAATGATACAGTATCGGCTACGAAATTAGCCAATGCTGCTGAAGAAAAAAATAAAGCTTTAAAAAATGACCCGACAATTAAGAAAAATACAACTGAACTTGTAACTGAAGAAAGTGTAAAATCTAATTCTAAAAAAGAAGTACCTAATTTAGTTACAAAAAATGACAAGACTGAAACTAAAGATAGCTTAAATTCAGCAACAATTGCAGATGGTATTACTGCTTCGGGATTAGCATTAGCAGCGAGTCAAAAACGTGATGCAATGTCTAAAGACCCAAAAGTAGCTGAAAAAACCGTTAATTTATTAAAACCTGAATCTTTAACAGTCAAAGGTAATCAAGAAGTGCCTAATTTAGTTACAAAGAAATTAGATAATGCAGTTGAAAATAATAATAAAGTAGAAAATTCTGCTGATAAACATGATCAATCTTCAACTAAAAATACACCTCAGGCTGCAGAGCAACGTGTTAAACAAACACATAAAAGTGTGTCGTTTAAAGACGGTATAATTGTACATGATAATGCTGAACAAGGTATTAGTAAGCAATCTTCTAATAATAGTACTGATAGCTCTAATTCTGACAATGAGGTGCCAACATATTCAAAAAATAGATTGCAAAGCAAAAAGACTGAAAAAGCAAAAAGTAAAATAGATAAAAGAACATTTAATGATTAAAACTGTTATGTGATTTTAGAATAAATTCTATAATCAAAAGCAGTCTCGGACATAAATTCTATACTCAAAATAAGAGGGCCAATGCATAATATGGATTGGTCCTCTTTATAGTTAAAATCTTACGTTTTTGACTGTCCATGCTTGGCTAGGATATGGTTCGAGCCTGTAGTCTCTCACTCATAAGATTCTCCCTGGGTGTCAGCACATTACAAAATCAGTATAATTGATATTTTGTTATTCAAAAATAAGGCACTTACTTATAATTTAATAAACATTACTCAACTAAATTAACGAAATGCCTTATATGTGAAATGTATATCTTTACTCAACATACACTGTCAATGAACACTTCAGTACTTATTCCTACAATTATCAGTAAACTAAAAATTAACGAATCAACTACCCGCATTAGATAACATAAGTATAGTTACTTATGTTAAGTGGGGTTTAATATCCTTGCATACGCTGTGATGAGCGTTGGTATAAATTGATTATTTATGGAATAGTGTAAAAATACGGCTAGAAAATAACAGAAAATTCAGTTATCATTAAACGTATTCACTTTAAAAGTGATTTTTTACGTTTGAGACTTGAACTTATATGCAGTTATTGTTAGAATTACGTTTAACAAATATTTTATCGCTTTAAAGCAGAATAAAATATCGCTGTAAAATTTTCATAGAGGTGACTAAAATGACAGACAAATTACAAGAATACAGAGATGAAATTGTTGGAATTAATGAACAAATACTAGACCTTTTATCTAAAAGAGGGAAGATTGCACAAAAAATAGGTGAAGAAAAGCGCAAGCAGGGTACAATGGTTTATGACCCTCAACGTGAAAAAGAAATGATTAACCAACTATTAGATAAAAACGAAGGTCCGTTTAATGATAATGTGATTAAACAACTATTTAAAGAAATATTTAAAGCCTCTACTGACTTGCAAAAATCAGAGAATGAAAAACATTTATATGTATCTAGAAAATTGAAACCAGAAGATACGATTGTTCAGTTTGATAATAAAGGTATTATCGGTGACGGTAATAAATCTTTTGTTTTTGGTCCATGCTCAGTTGAATCACAAGAACAAGTAGATACAGTTGCAGCAGATTTACAAGCCAAAGGTGAAAAGTTCATTAGAGGTGGAGCGTTTAAACCTCGTACATCACCTTATGATTTCCAAGGTTTAGGTGAAGAAGGACTAAAAATACTTAAAAATACAAAAGATAAATATGGTTTAAATGTTGTAAGTGAAATTGTAAATCCAGCAGATTTTGAAATCGCTGATCAATATTTAGACGTTTTCCAAATTGGTGCGCGTAATATGCAAAATTTTGAATTATTAAAAGAAGCAGGACGTTCTAATAAGCCAGTATTATTAAAACGTGGATTAGCCGCTACAATCGAAGAATTTATCTTTGCAGCTGAATATATTGCATCGCAAGGTAATGAAAATATAATTTTATGTGAACGTGGTATACGTACATATGAAAAAGCTACAAGAAATACATTAGATATTTCAGCAGTACCGATTTTAAAACAGGGGACACATTTACCAGTTTTAGTAGATGTTACACATAGTACTGGACGTAAAGATATCATGTTACCAACTGCAAAAGCAGGTTTAGCTGTTGGTGCTGATGGTATTATGGCAGAAGTTCACCCAGATCCTTCTGTTGCATTAAGTGATAGCGGTCAACAAATGGATTTAAATGAATTTGAAAAATTCTACAATGAATTAAAACCATTAGCTGATATGTATAACAATAAACAATTAAAATAATTTATATCATACGATGACTTTATAACCTCTATTTTGCATACTAATTATTTAGGTGCATATAGAGGTTTTTATATTTCTTTTTAATAGCAATTTATACGAATTTATACTAATATTAATTACTATTTTTGAAAATGATTGTAATAGAAATAAAAACATATATTTAAATAAGATTTAATAAATTATTATGAAATTGACATTATTATGACATTCAAATCAAAATGATTTTACATTTTCGAAAAATATGGTAAACTTTGAAAATGTTATGAAAACAGAGTATAATGATAAAGAAATCGCTTTCAAGGAGGAAGTTTATGACTGTAACAATTTATGATGTAGCTAGAGAAGCAAGGGTATCTATGGCTACTGTTTCGCGTGTCGTAAATGGTAACCAAAATGTAAAACCGGAAACACGAGACAAAGTGAACGAAGTTATTAAAAAGTTGAGTTATCGTCCCAACGCAGTAGCAAGAGGATTAGCAAGTAAACGTACGACGACTGTTGGGGTAATCATCCCAGATATTTCAAATGTGTATTATTCACAACTCGCACGTGGTTTAGAAGATATTGCTACAATGTACAAATATCACTCAATCATATCGAATTCTGATAATGACCCTGGCAAAGAGAAAGAAATTTTTAATAATTTATTAAGTAAACAAGTAGATGGTATTATCTTTTTAGGTGGAACGATATCAGAAGAAATTAAAGAATTGATTAATAAATCATCTGTACCAGTAGTCGTGTCAGGTACGAACGGTAAAGATGAAGGAATTTCATCTGTCAATATCGATTTCCAAACAGCTGCAAAAGAAATCACAGCGCACTTAATAGAAAAAGGAGCAAAACGATTTGCTTTTGTAGGCGGAGACTATTCCAAAAAGGCACAAGAAGATGTGTTAGAAGGATTAAAAGAGGTTTTATCAGAAAATCAATTAACATTAGATGAACAATTAGTTTTCAATGGCAATGAGACCTATAAAGATGGTTTACGTGCATTTGACGCATTAAAATCTACTAAACCAGATGCTATCTTATCAATTAGTGATGAACAAGCAATTGGTTTAGTTCATGCAGCACAAGATGAAGGTGTAACTGTTCCAGATGATTTACAAATTGTTAGTTTTAATAACACACGTTTAGTTGAAATGGTTAGACCACAATTATCAAGTGTGATTCAGCCGTTGTATGACATTGGTGCAGTGGGAATGAGATTATTAACCAAATATATGAACGAAGAAGAAATTGATGAACCTAATGTGATTTTACCACATAGAATTGAATACAGAGGTACTACAAAATAAAGTTAATAAAACAGCAGAATTTGGACATAAATTTTATGTAACATGATTTCGTTGTCCAAGTTAAGTAAGAATGAACAGGATTTAAGTGTCACCTGAGCTGCAACTTGTGCAATAGCCCCACTAACTCAACGAACTGAGTAGTGGGGCTTTATCATGTCTGTATTTTTATGTAATAAAATAATGAATACCAATGTTATTTAAACCAACTTAATACTTGAGTTGCATGTTTCATATTGATTTCTGTAATTTCTTTACGTCTAGGTATTAATTGATAATCTAGTTTTTGGTCTTTCCAAGTTGTAGGTAATTCACAAGTAGCATAGGGTGTCCACTTAGCAATCCACTTTTCAGGTAATTCGCCTTGCTGTTGTTGTTCACCAATTAATGCTAAAAAAACATGCGTCCATGCCCTAGGTACAACTTTCCAAATATTGTAACCACCGCCACCAAACATAATTACTTTTCCATCAGTATATTTATCTGCTAATGCTTTAATTTTATAGGGGATTTCATATAGTGCATTTAATGTACAACTCATATGTGTGAGTGGGTCTAAATAATGAATATCTACACCGTGCACACTCACAATGATATCAGGTTTGAAAGAGGCAACCACAGGTTCTAATGTTTCATTTAAGACTTCTAGATAAGAATCATCTTCTGTGTAGGGTTCAAGTGGTATATTGACGGTATAACCGAAGCCTTGTTCATTGCCGCGTTCTGTATAGTTTCCCGAACCAGGGAATAAAAATTTGCCTGTTTCATGTATAGAATAAATTAATGCATCGTTGTTAGTGTAAAAGCTCCATTGTGTTCCATCCCCATGATGTGCATCTGTATCTATACACATTACTCGTAAATCATAATGCTTGATGAGATAAGCAATCGTAATTGCCACATCATTGTATATGCAGAAACCATTGGCACGACCTGGCAAACTATGATGTAATCCACCACCTAAATGGCAACCATTGGTGAATGTACCGTCCATAATTTTATCAGCTAAATTAAGGGCACCACCCACAATGCGTGCACTGTGTTTATGCATCATTCTAAACTGTAGTGTATCGCTTCCATCTAAGCCATATTTCTTGGCTTCATTGTCATTTAAAATGCCATGTGATGCACGTCTAATAGATTGTATATAATCATAGCTATGAATCAAATTTAATTCGTCATCTGTAGCGATTCGCGGTTTAACAATGTGTTCAGGTTTTAAATAACCTAAATCACTTAATAGTTCAGTTGTCAGTTTCAATCTCATTTGATTGAAAGGATGTTGATTACTAAAACGGTATTGTAAGATTTCGTTTGAATAAACAAAACCAGTTTTTTGGGTATTGCTCATATTGATTTAACTCCCCTTTAAAAGAAAAAGCGATTCTTGTATCTTAAATCATCGAATGCTTGTAATTGATCAATGGAAATGCGTGCACCTATTCTTGCCATTAAACAATTTGCTGGATGACTAGTGATTTCAGGATCATCTGTAGCAAAAATTTCTAGGCCCCCATAACCCATTAATTTTTGCATTAATTTTTTATAAGCAAAAACATCTAGACCAGAATTTTTTAAATCCCAATGCCAATAATACTCAGTAGTTAAAACGATATAATCTTCATATTCATCAGCCGTCAAACTTAAACGAATGAGTTTACTGCCTAAATGTAAATGTCGATAAGGTAAACTGATTTCTATCGCACCCAGTTCAATTAAATACTCAAGGTTACCATCAGACCAACGTTCTAATGAATCAGGATAGTGATAAGTGACATAACCTACAATATGGTCATGCTTTCTAATCACAAAAATTCTACCTTCTTTTAATTCACTAATTTCTTTTATAGCTATAAATTGATCGTTAGGTTGTCGAAAAGCAGAAAGTCCATCATCAAAAGTCATAAGTTCAAGATTTTCTCTAGAGACAGGGCCTTCTATTATAAATGTACCTTCGTCCAAATGAAATGTTTGAAATTGATACGTTTTTATATGTTCCATTTTTTCACTCCAAACGACTGTAGATGAATGTCATATTCACCCTTTAATACTTTTAGTATAAGTGATTTCGGAGGAAATTAACACGAAAATGTATCCGTTTACACCAATTATTTTGAAAATTGTGAATTTGTTAGTTATAATATGCATTAAGCATTCGATTTCATTAAGAGGGGGATTTAGAATGAAAGTAGAAGTATATAAAGGGGAAGAAGGAAATTTTAACCTTCAAAACTATGAGAAACAATACAACAACTTTGATTGGAAAGAGGTCGAAAAAGCATTTTCATGGTATGACACAGGTAAAGTGAATATGGCGCATGAATGTATCGATCGCCATGTGGATGAAGGTAAAGGAGAAAAAGTTGCACTTCATTATAAAGATGATCAGCGACAAGAAAGTTATACTTTCAGTGAAATGAAATCAAAATCAAATAAAGCTGCAAATGTTTTAAAAGATAAAGCCAACGTTGAAAAAGGTGATCGTGTATTTATTTTTATGCCAAGAACACCTGAACTTTATTTTGCGTTATTTGGTATTTTGAAAATAGGTGCAATTGTAGGCCCATTATTTGAAGCATTTATGGAAAAAGCTGTTGGGGATAGACTAGAAAATAGTGAGGCAAAAGTAATAGTTACTACTAACAGTTTATTGCCAAGAATACCTGTAGATAAGTTACCAAATTTAGAAACAATCATTGTAGTTGATAATGATGTAGATGGTGCATATGTAGATTTCAATAGTGAATTTGAACAAGCGAGTGATCAATTTGAAACGGAATGGTTAGATTTAGATGATGGTTTGATTTTACATTATACATCAGGCTCAACTGGCCAACCTAAGGGCGTATTACATGCGCAAAAAGCGATGTTAGTACATTATATTTCAGGTAAATATGTACTTGATTTTAAAGATGATGATGTGTATTGGTGTACAGCAGATCCAGGATGGGTCACTGGAACATCTTATGGTATATTTAGCCCTTGGTTAAACGGCGTTACGAATTGTATTGCGGGAGGTAGATTTTCTCCTGAAGCATGGTATGGTATGATAGAAGAATTTAAAGTGACTATATGGTATACGGCTCCAACAGCATTAAGAATGTTAATGAGTGCTGGTGATGATATTGTTGAAAAATATGACTTGTCATCATTAAAGAGTATTTTATCTGTCGGTGAACCATTAAACCCTGAAGTCATTAAATGGGCAAAAGATGTATTTGGACTGCGTGTGCTAGATACTTGGTGGATGACTGAAACAGGTGGCCATATGATTGTAAACTATCCTTCGATGGATGTGAAATTAGGTTCAATGGGTAAACCATTACCAGGTATTGAGGCATCAATTGTAGATGATCAAGGTAATGAATTACCTCCTAATCGCATGGGTAATTTGGCAATTAAAAAAGGTTGGCCATCCATGATGATTTCTATTTGGAATAATCCTGAAAAATATGAATCGTATTTCATTGGTGACTGGTATGTATCTGGAGACTCAGCTTATAAAGACGAAGATGGATATTTCTGGTTCCAAGGTCGTGTAGATGATGTAATCATGACTGCTGGTGAACGCGTAGGTCCATTTGAAGTAGAATCGAAATTAGTGGAGCACGAAGCAGTTGCAGAAGCAGGCGTCATTGGTAAACCAGATCCTGTACGCGGTGAAATTATTAAAGCATTTGTTGCGCTACGCCCTGAATTTGAGGAAAGTGATGAGTTGAAAGAAGAAATTCGTAAGTTTGTTAAAGAAGGTTTAGCTGCACATGCTGCACCACGTGAAATAGAATTTAAAGAAAAATTACCGAAAACACGTTCAGGTAAAATTATGCGTCGCGTACTAAAAGCATGGGAGCTTGACTTGCCAGAAGGCGACTTAAGTACGATGGAAGATTAATTAAATACAAAGTGTTAAAGTTTTATTTCACATGCAAAAATTGCTAAAAACACTCCTTTATTGATAGGTTTTAACTTTGCTTAAAATTTTGAAATAAAGGAGTTTTTAGTGTAATAAAACAATATGAGTATAAATGTATATCATAATTTTACAAAAGTAGCTTATTATTTTGAAAGCGTTATCTCTATTAATCGACAACACAACATTATTTGGTTATTATGAATATGTAAGGAATTTTGACTCACTGATTGAAATTTGATTTTTAATAGTGATTAAAATTTATAAAAGAAGGGGCGAATGAATTTGGCACATTTATCAGACTTAGATATTGCTAATCAATCAACATTACAACCTATAGGGGACATAGCTGAAAAAGTAGGTATTCCAGCAGATGCTTTAGAACCATATGGACACTATAAGGCTAAGATAGATATTAACCAAGTTAAACAAAAAGATAACAAAGGGAAAGTCGTATTAGTAACAGCTATGAGCCCAACACCAGCTGGTGAGGGGAAATCAACAGTTACTGTTGGTTTGTCTGATGCATTTAACCAATTAAAGAAAAATGTAATGGTTGCATTACGTGAACCAGCTTTAGGACCAACGTTTGGTATTAAAGGTGGAGCGACAGGTGGCGGATACGCTCAAGTGTTACCGATGGAAGATATTAACTTGCATTTTAATGGTGATTTCCATGCGATTACTACAGCGAACAATGCTTTATCAGCATTTATTGATAACCATATTCATCAAGGCAATGACTTAGGCATTGACCAAAGAAGAATTGAGTGGAAACGCGTTTTAGACATGAATGATCGTGCGCTAAGAAATGTGATCGTAGGATTAGGTGGGCCAACGCAAGGTGTACCACGTGAAGATGGTTTCAATATTACAGTGGCTTCAGAAATTATGGCAATTTTATGTTTAGCTAATGATATTCAAGATTTAAAATCTAAAATCAGCAAAATTACAGTAGGTTATACAAGAGATCGTAAACCTGTCACTGTTGCGGATTTAAAAGTTGAAGGTGCATTAGCAATGATACTTAAAGACGCAATCAAACCAAATTTAGTCCAAACGATTGAAGGTACACCTGCATTAGTACACGGTGGCCCATTTGCAAATATTGCACATGGTTGTAACTCAATTCTTGCTACTCAAACAGCAAGAGAATTAGCTGATATTGTCGTAACAGAAGCAGGCTTTGGCTCAGATTTAGGTGCTGAGAAATTTATTAATATCAAGGCACGTGAAGCAGGATTTGAACCATCAGCAGTCGTAGTAGTAGCTACGATTCGCGCGATTAAAATGCATGGCGGCGTTGCAAAAGACAACCTTAAAGAAGAAAACGTTGATGCATTAAAAGCAGGAATTGTAAACTTAGAACGCCATGTAAATAACGTGAAAAAATATGGGTTAGAACCAGTGATTGCATTAAATGCATTTATTCACGATACAGATGCAGAAACTAAATTTGTTCAAGAATGGGCAAAAGAAAATGGTGTACGACTAGCTTTAACAGAAGTTTGGGAAAAAGGTGGTAAAGGTGGTATCGGTTTAGCTAACGAAGTGTTAGAAGTGATCGAACAACCACAAGATTTCAAACATTTATATGAACTAGAGCAACCATTAGAAGATAAAATTGAAATAATCGTAAAAGAAATTTACGGCGGTAGCAAAGTAACATTTAGTAGTAAAGCTCAAAAACAATTAAAACAATTTAAAGAAAATGGTTGGGATCATTATCCTGTATGTATGGCCAAAACACAATATTCATTTTCAGATGATGCAACGTTATTAGGTGCACCTGAAGGTTTTGAAATTACAATCCGTGAATTAGAAGCGAAAACAGGTGCAGGGTTTATTGTCGCACTGACTGGTGCAATAATGACAATGCCTGGTTTACCTAAACAACCTGCCGCATTAAAAATGGATGTTACAGATGATGGACATGCAGTTGGTTTATTCTAAATATTTGTTTAAAAAGTTTAGAAAAAGGCCTAACGATTTCTGACTTTAAAATAGGGGTCAATTTATAACGAAACTGAACTCAATCAGTGAGACTAAATAAAAACACTTTCGTTGGATTCGTTTTAAATGAATCATTCGAAAGTGTTTTTCTATGTGCAATGTTGTTTACCTTAGAGATATAAAAACTAACTCATTTACGTATGGATTAGTCTTTACTTTGGTAAAATATATTAATGAATTATTTTATTTAGTCATTAAATGAGATTTAATATCATAATTTTCTGCACGTCTATAATCATAAAGGGTAATTTCATCTTCTACTAACATACGTTTTAATACATAATGCTGTCTATTTAAACTGACTTGGATTTGATCACTAGGTTTAAGTGAGCCATCTTCATTATAGGGTGTGTAATAGTAGGGACTTTGTAATAACCCAACTAAATAAGCAGATTCAGCAATATTCAAATCCTCAGCAGGTTTGCCAAAAATACTATAAGCAGCTGAACCTATCCCAGAAATATTTGTGCCATTATAATCACGACCAAAAGGAACAATATTTAAATATGTATATAAAATTTCATCTTTAGTCAGTATTTTTTCAGCACGCATTGAGAGTACTAGTTCATTTGCTTTTCGGTTATATGTTTTTTTATTGGTTAAAACTTGATTTTTAACAAGTTGTTGTGTAATTGTACTACCGCCCGTAGCATCCATCGAATTAAATATATCTTGACCAATCGCCCTTAAAACGGCTTTAGGTAAAATACCGTTATGTTGAAAGAACAAGCTGTCTTCTGAAGCGGTTAATGCTTTGATCACATTACTATTAACATGTTTTGGACCAACGATAAGTGTATTAATAGAATTGTTATATTCTGATAAAATGTTATCACTTTTATAATCAATATCTTCATTACCAGACACATTTAATAATTTATGTTTTAATTCATTATCTGACATATGCGTTGCTTCTTTTGTTAAATTTTGAAAATAAAGTACAGATATTGCGAGTAAGATAACCAAAGAACAGCTAAATATGAAAAACAAACCTACGAAAAAGTGTTTGATTTTTTTATAAATAAATTCAAACTGTTCCAGTCTAGTAAGTTGTTTATTTTTATGATTGTCTATATCAAACGTCTGTTTTTCCATAGTGGTCCTCCTTAGCTAAACAGTATTATAACATAATACAGAGTGTTGACTTTTAAAATAGAATTAAATATAATTAATATCAATTCGATATCGTTTTTGGATAGAGGAGAAGTAATATATTGTATCATCTTCAGAGAGTTAGTGATTGCTGCGAACTAACGTTGGTCTTTATATGAATACACCTTTATAGCGTAATTATCCAAACGTTTTAGTTAATGAACGTATCATTAATAAAGTTGTTTGACTTAAAGTATGGTGGTACCGTGCATATGCGCCCTTACATAATTATGTAAGGGCGCTTTTTTGCATTTTCTGAGATTATTTTCTTGAATCATAGAAGTGATGCAAATAAAGCCTATTCAAAACTTTATCAATATTTAATTAGGAGGTTGATATCATGACAAATGCATTAATTGAAGAATTAAAATGGAGAGGCTTAATTTATCAACAAACGGATGAAACAGGTATTGAAAATTTATTAAATAAAGAACAAGTTACGTTATACTGTGGTGCCGATCCAACTGCAGATAGTTTACACATTGGTCATTTATTGCCGTTCTTAACTTTACGTCGTTTTCAAGAGCATGGTCATCGACCACTTGTGTTAATTGGTGGCGGTACTGGAATGATAGGTGACCCATCTGGTAAATCAGAAGAAAGAAAGTTACAAACTGAGGAACAAGTTGAAACCAATGTACAAGGTATTAGTAAACAAATGCATAAAATTTTTGAATTTGACACAAATAAAGGTGCAAAACTAGTTAATAATAAAGATTGGCTTGGACAAATATCATTAATTGAATTTTTACGTGATTATGGTAAACATGTCGGTGTAAATTACATGCTAGGCAAAGATTCTATTCAAACGCGTTTAGAACACGGTATTTCATTTACAGAATTTACTTACACAATTTTACAAGCAATTGATTTCGGACATCTTAATCAAACATACAATTGTAAAATTCAAGTGGGTGGTTCAGACCAATGGGGCAATATCACTAGTGGTATTGAACTCATGCGTCGTATGTATGGAGAAAATGAAGCATTTGGTCTAACGATTCCTCTAGTAGTTAAATCTGATGGTAAAAAATTTGGTAAAACAGAAGGTGGAGCAGTATGGTTAGATGCTGACAAAACAAGTCCTTATGAATTCTACCAATTTTGGATTAATTCAACAGATGAAGATGTTATTAAATTTTTAAAATACTTCACATTTTTAAGTAAAGCAGAAATAAATGATTTAGAAAAATCATTGCAAGAAGCACCGCATTTACGAGAAGCACAAAAAGCATTAGCTGAAAATGTAACTAGATTTATTCATGGCCAAGATGCATTAGATGATGCAATTAGAATTTCACAAGCGTTATTTTCAGGTGATTTGAAATCAATTTCAGCTAAAGAATTAAAAGAAGGATTTAAAGATGTACCACAAGTTGACTTAAACCACACGACTTCGAACATTGTTGAAGCCATTGTTGAAACGGGCATATCTTCATCTAAAAGACAAGCACGTGAAGACATAAATAATGGTGCGATTTATATAAACGGTGAAAGACAACAAGATGTAAATTATGAATTGTCAGATGAAGATAAGATCGATAATGCATTTACAATTGTGCGTAGAGGTAAGAAAAAATACTTTATGATTAATTATAAATAAGGACATTTTTAATCGTAAGAGTTGAAAGATAAAAAGGAGTTTGGACATTATTGATGTCCAAACTCCTTTATTTAAAGATTGAAACAAGTGTTCTGATTGCTTACATATTAATTAAAAGGGACGACTTCTTCTTTAGATGAGTCTGTGCTATTGGACTTTTGTTCTGTTAATTTCACATCTACGCTTTGTGTTTTTCCTTTTCTTTCAATTGTTAAATTAACATTGTCACCTGGTTTTTTTTGTTCATATAAATAAGAGCGTAGTTCTGTATCTTCTTGGACTTTTTCATCATCTATTTTTGTAATAATGTCGCCTTCTTTTAGTCCACTATCAGCATATACTTTGGCTACATATATACCATGTTTTTTATCTGTGTTTAATTGTTTTTTATATTCATCTGGAATTTCGCTTAAATTTAGTAAACCAATACCAATAGAAGGGCGATCGATTTTCCCATTTTTAACGAGTTCTTTAATTGTAACTTTCACTTCGTTACTAGGTATTGCGAAACCAATACCTTCAACTTGTTCATTTGCTATTTTCATAGAATTTATACCTACTAAATTCCCATTTAAATCTACTAATGCACCACCAGAATTACCAGGGTTAATGGCTGCATCCGTTTGTAGTACATTTACTTTGTTCGCACCTGCTGATGTTTGCGTATCAATTGTACGTTCGCTAGCTGAAATGATACCTGATGTTACAGAATTTGCGAATTCTAAACCTAGTGGGTTACCCATTGCAAATACGCTGTCGCCAGTTTTTACTTTAGAAGAATTTGCAAAGTCTATCGCTTTTGTACCTTTGGTATCATCAATTTTTAATACAGCAATATCAGTAAGTGCATCTTTACCTATTAATTTGGCATCTACTTGATTAGAGTTATGTAATTGTACTTTAATTTCACTAGCACCATCGATTACGTGATTATTTGTAACAATATATGCGGATCCATTATTTTTTTGATAAATCACACCAGAACCCACGCCAGCTTCTTCTGATTTAGCAGATTTTCCTTTAAGTAAGTCATCTAAATTTTGAGCTTTTTGCATATTAATGACACCAACAATTGCAGGTGACACATCTGTAATCATTTGATTCACAGAATCATACTTATCACTTTTGCCATCTAATGAATTACCAGCATTATTGTTATTATTCGCTTCTTTAACAGTTGAACCGTTATCTTCCAAAACTGTATTTTCCATTACTTTACCAATACCTAAGACGATGAGAGCACCTATGATACCAGCTATGAGTGCAACAAGTACAGTTTTGAACCATGGAAATTTTGGTTTTGTTCGTTTACTAAATGTTGGTCGGCTGTAATTTGATGTTTGCGCATCAGGTTGTTTATTGTTTGTATTTTGATCATTGTTCAAATCTGACATATTATACCTCCGATTTATTCTTTAACTCCTATTATGAAAGCTTTGTCCAACTTTTTCTAGTATATCACTATACAACTTTAGACTGAAATATAAATTATCTTGTTCATTAATGCACTAAATGATAGAATCAATAAGGTAATATAAGGTGAAAAAAGTAGGTGGAAAAATGTATAGATTTATTAGCAGTATATTAAATTTAATTATACGTAAAATATGTAAATCATTAGAAGTGCAAGGGGAAGAAAATATTCCTCAATTACATAGGTATGTCGTCACTTGTACTCACGAAAGTTACAATGAAGTCATTATGTTAGGTATGGCTATTTATCCAAATCAAATTCATTATATGGCCAAAAAAGAGTTGTTTAATAATAAGTGGTTCGGTGGATTTTTAAGTTCACTTAATGCTTTTCCAGTCGACAGAGAAAATCCTGGTCCAAGCACGTTGAAAAAGCCAATTAAATTATTAAAAGAAAATAAAACAGTTGGTATTTTTCCAACTGGCCATCGTATGAAATATGACGAAGGTTCACCGATGAAACGAGGTGCAGTTACAATTGCTATGATGGCGCAAGCACCCATCTTACCAGCGGCATATATTGGTCCCAAAAAAATTCAGGGCTTAATCACAGGCAAATCAATTATTAAATTTGGTGAACCTATCGACACTAAAAATTTACCAAAAGATATGAAACGAAATGAAAAATTAGAATATTTAACAAAAGAATTGGAAAAAAGAACAATTCAATTACAAAATGAATTAAATGCATCTGTAGCACATAAATAATTCATTTTACTCATTTTGAATCTTATTTTATATACGAATTTTATAAAACTTGTGTTATTATGGAACTGTACAATGACAACAAGTATAACGCTTTCATTCACCACGTGGACATTTTGTACATGTGGTGATTTTTTGGGTAATTTATTGGGAAATGGGGAATGATTATGTATAGTTTCTTTCAACGTTTGGGAAGATCGCTCATGTTGCCAGTTGCAGTGTTACCAGCAGCTGCTATTATCGTTGGTATTGGTAATGCATTAACAGCACTTGGTATACTGCCAACCATAGCTGCGTTCTTTTCTACAGCAGGCTCAACGATTCTAGAACAACTGGGAATATTATTTGCAATTGGGGTCGCTTTAGGTATGGCGAAAAAAAATGACGGAGCAGTGGCGCTTGCTGCAGCTGTTGGTTTCTTCTTAACAACCGTCGTGCTTAGTCCTGAAAAATTAGCACCATTATTGGGTGTAAAAGAAACAGGAGTAAATGAAGCGTTCGAACAAATGAATAATCAAAACGTCTTAATCGGTTTGATTATCGGTTTAGTTGCTGCATATACGTATAACAGATTTAGTAAAACAGAACTGCCAACAGCGTTATCGTTCTTTAGTGGTAAACGTTTGGTACCTATTTTAACTGCATTCTTTAGTATATTTATCGCGGTTATTATGTTGTTTGTTTGGCCAGTTGTGTACTCAGCAATTGTTGCATTTGGAACATGGATATTAGATTTAGGTCCTGGTGGTGCATTTTTATATGGCTTTTTCAACCGTTTGTTAATACCGACAGGATTACACCATGCATTGAATGCAGTATTTTGGTTTGATTTAGCAGGTATTAATGATATTGCTAAATTCCAAACGGGTGATGGTGCTGTTCAAGGTATCACAGGACGCTATATGGCTGGTTTCTTCCCAGTAATGATGTTTGGGATTCCAGCAGCAGCATTAGCGATGTATCATACTGCTGAGACAAAACAGAAAAAAAGAGTTTATGGCTTAATGTTTGGTGGAGCGATTTCAGCATTTTTCGTTGGCGTGACTGAGCCAATCGAATTTTCATTTATGTTTGTAGCACCAATACTATTTGTTATTCATGCACTATTAACTGGTTTATCTCTGTTTATTGCAGCGCTATTTCACTGGACAGCAGGGTTCTCATTTAGTGCGGGGTTAATTGACTTTTTACTATCTTTGATTAATCCAGTAGCAAATCATCCACTGATGTTAATGGTTCAAGGTGTAGTGTTCTTTGTGATTTATTATGTTGTATTTAGATTAGCAATAAAATGGTTGAAACTTAATACACCTGGTCGTGGTGATAACTTACTACCTGACCCGACATCAGAAGAAGCTACAACAGGTGACACTGCAGATTCAGCTGAGTCTGAAGGGGAGTTACAGAAAAATAAGTATTCAAAAACGGCAAGTCAAATCGTAGAAGGTCTTGGTGGCAAAGAAAACATTACTTCTTTAACAAATTGTGCTACTCGTTTACGTATGGAACTCAATGATAATAGTATTATTGATGAAACTAAGATTAAAAGTGCTGGTGCAGTAGGTGTTACTACAAGCGGTAAACACAACACCCAAGTTATCATTGGGACGCAAGTACAACAAGTAGCAGACGAAATGGAAGCGCAACTAGAAGATCATAGTTAGATAGACGTCGTTTGAAATTTTTATTATAAAGTTGTAGCAATTCATACAATCACGTTTGGAAATTAGCGATAAGTACATGTTATCGTTTCATTTTCAAGCGTGATTTTATTTTCAAATTAATTTCATGAAATTAATAATATATTTCTATATATATCTTTTGGAAATACATTGCTCTTTTCACATGTAAATAGTACGATATACTAGTATCAGAATTTTCTGATTAAAGGAGAGGAACTAAGATGAAGTCGGTATTATTTGATGTTGATGGTGTGTTTTTAAGTGAAGAAAGGTGCTTTGATGTATCTGCATTAACGGTTTATGAAATGTTAATGAGTAAAGATTATATTGCTATTGACCCATCTATAGATTTTCATGAACTGGATGACGAGCAAATTTCTGAAATAAGAGATATTGTCTTTTACCATGATGAGATCTTAACAAAGTTAAAATCTTTAGGGTTGAATTCAAACTGGGATATGTTATTTATTGTTATTGCATTACATTACATTGACTTATGCAAATCACTTACTCAAGAGGAATTGTCTATTGCATTGAATTCAAAAAGCTTTAGTGAAAAAACGCTACAATTTCTCGGTGATCATATTTCTGATATTGAGCTTAATTTTGAATTACCACTTTCATTTTTAGATGGTTTAAGTTCTGGTAAAGCAAATATATATCAAGCATTAATTGAACATGCAAAAGTACAGTTAAATACAAAAGATGTTGAATTATTTGAGTTGAAAAGTCCTTTCTGGATGCTAGCACAAGAAATATATCAGGAATGGTATTTAGGTTGCGAATTATATCATGAAGTAGAACAGAAACAACAGCGCACTGACTTTAAAAAAGGCTATATATATCAAGAGGTAGTGCTTAGACCTGTTAGTGAAATCAAGCAATTGTTAGAAGATTTAAAAGAGGCTGGTTACCAAATTGCCATTGCTACAGGCCGACCACGTACTGAGACAATCGTTCCATTTGAAACATTAGGGATTAAATCATTGTTTGACGATTTACATATTGTGACTGCTAGTGATGTATTGATTGCAGAAGAACATTTTCCTGATTTAAAGCCGCTAGGGAAACCCAATCCATTTAGCTATTTAGCAACGCTAGATGGTAATGATTTGCAACATTATAAAAAATATGCAACAAATCAAGAAAATCGTGTAAACCCAGATGAAGTATTTATTGTTGGTGATTCATTAGCTGATTTATTAAGTGCGAAAAAGATAGGCGCAACTTTTATCGGTCCTTTAACCGGTTTGAAAGGACAAAATGCACGTGAGGAATTAGAAAGCTATGATGCTGAATATATTGTCGATCATGTTGGTGAAATTCGAGATATCTTATTATAATACAAATATAGAAGATTGAGGAATATAAGGGATATTAATATATATTTACACCTTGTTAAAGCTGATTACGATTAATGACTTACAGGGTTTACTTAAACTAAAACGCATATATAAACATTTCGAATGATATGAGTAGCTCCACGATGATGTTGAATGCATCGCATACTTTTTAGGAATTGTTTCAACGATTTTATTTACATGTCGTGATACATTACTTATAGAGATTTTGTAATGTGTTGACGCCAGGGGGAATGATATGAGTGAGAGACTACAGGCTCGAGCCATATCCTCAGGCAAGCATGTACGATTAAAATCGTAGTATTTTAAATATAAAGAGGGGCAATCCATATTAAGGATTGCCCCTCTTATTTTGAGAATGGGGATTTAAGTCCCAGCCTTTATTTTTCTGCTATTTATGTCCAGACGCTTAAATAGTATTTCATATGAATAAGACAGTTAATAATAGTTCAAATTAAATGTATCTTGATAAAAAGTTGACAGGACAATCATTTTGTTGTCCTGTCAGTTTATTATTGTTAAATATTGTAATTTTCATTAGCTGCAACATCTAATTCTACACTTCTTATTAGATTAAATCCTTCAATTTCATATAAAGCATCGATTACATCTTGTGTTACAGGATGATCAATCGATAAAATCATCAACGCATTACCACCTTGGTTGGTGCGTCCTAAATGCATAGAAGCGATATTGATATTGTATTCACCTAATATTTGACCTGTACGTCCTACAATACCTGGTCTATCGTTATGATTGATAACCAATTGATGTTTTTCAGGTTTGAAATCAACAGGGTATTCATTAATACGTACGATTCTTGGGCCATAGCCATTTAGTACAGTTGCACCAATTTTAATTTGTGTGTCTTTATTAATTAAAGTTAATTCAATATAATTGCTAAATCCACGATGTTTGGTATCTTTTTCTATATTATATGATACACCTTGCTCATTTAGTAATACTAAGGCATTTATTAAGTTGACACGTTCTGCTAAATCTTGGCGTAATACACCTGATACAAGGGTTCTAGTAAGTAAACTTGTATCATCCAGTGCGATATCGCCTTTATATTTAATTTGTAACTCACGAGGGGCTTTTTCCAATAATTGAATACCTACTTCACCAGTTAATTTACTTAATTCAATATATGGCTTTAATTCATCATTAATTTCATTGAAGGACATTTTTGGTGCGTTAATCGCATTAACGACATTACCGTGTTCAAATATGTCTATGATTTCATTGGCAACGGAGACTGCAACTTTTTCTTGTGCTTCAACAGTAGATGCACCCAGGTGTGGTGTGACGATGATTTTATCATGCGCAACAAGTGGTGATTCAGTTGCAGGTTCGCTTTCAAATACATCAATTGCAGCGCCCTGAATTTGATTAGTATCTAATGCTTCGACAAGCGCATCTTCATCAATGATACCTCCGCGCGCAACATTGATAATTTGAAGGGTCGGTTTTGCTTTTTCAAAAAATGCTTTATCTACAATACCTCTTGTTTTTGGAGTCAGCGGTGTATGCACTGTTACAAAATCTGCTTGTTCAGCAATTTCATCAACTGTAGCACGTGTCACATTAAGTTCTTTAGCTTTGTCTTCTGACAGATAAGGATCAAAAGCAAGTATGTTCATACCAAAGCTTTGTGCACGTTTTGCTACACCGATTCCAATTCTCCCAGCACCAATAACACCTAATGTTTTATTATAAAGTTCAGTGCCTCTATAAGCTTTACGATCCCATTTACCATTTTTTAATGATTGGTGGGCTTGAGGGACGTTACGTGCCATGGATAAAATCATTGCCATCGAATGTTCAGTAGCTGAAATTGTATTCCCATCAGGTGCATTAATAACGATAACACCATGTTTAGTAGCAGCTTCTACATCAATATTATCCACACCAACGCCAGCACGTGCGATAACTTTTAAATTTGGTGCAGCCGCAATGATATTAGATGTGACTTGGGTTTGGCTACGTACAATCAGACCCTCATAGTTAGGAATGATTTCAGCTAATTCTGTTTCATTCAAATCAGTTTGAATGTCGACATTAAAATCGCTATGATCTGTTAGACTCTTTAAACCATCTGGTGAAATTGGATCTGAAACTAAAATTTTATACATATGCTTTTACGACCTCCATATATTGTGTGATAGCTTTACCAACATAAGATTCATTTCTAAATTCTGACAATAGTATTTCTAACGCTGATATAACTTGTAAAATATCAAAAGGCGATATTTGCCCCATATGGCCAATACGTAATATTTGGCCTTTTAAATGACCCTGGCCACCAGCAATTGTAATGGCAAATCTATTTTTTAATTCACTCTTAATATAGTTGAGTTCATCTTTAGATTTTGGAGTGAACGCAGTGACAGTAGGAGACGCATAAACATCTTGAACCAATAATTCCAAATCTAATGCTTTCAATGCTTGTCTTAATCCATCCCTTATCGCATAATGCCTAGCAACAACTTGATCTAAACCTTCTGCATTGATTAGTTCGGCGTATGCGTTTACACCTCTAAATAAAGATACATTGGGTGTGAAAGGTGTTGAATGTTCAGCCAATGATTTTAAATATTTATTTAAATCTAAATAAAATCTAGGCGTTTCTACTGCGTTAAATCGTTCTTTTGCACGATTATTATAAGCTACAAATCCGAGACCGGGTGGAAGCATAATTGCTTTTTGACTACCTGAAACAAGTACATCGATATAATCCCGGTCTAAATCTACATCAACAGCTCCAATACAACTAACACCATCAACCACAAAATATATCGATGAATCAAAGTCGTTTAATGCTTTGCCAAGTTCATGAACAGGATGTAATACAGCCGTAGAAGTCTCGCAATATTGACTAAAGACTGCTGTGATTTCAGTGTTTAAAGATTTTAAAAAGTCGATAAAGTCAGGAACATTAACTGCTTGTCCCCATTCAACTTCAAATATATGTACATTATCGTAATAAGTTTCTGCAATTTGATTAAATCTATTGCCAAATGCACCAGAAACAATTACAACGATGTCATCATCTGGATTTGCTATATTTAGCATACTCGCTTCAAGTACGCTGGTTCCACTTGAAGTAAGTATCATAACCTCATTTTTAGAACCAAAGATAGGTTTAAGTGATTTAAAAGCTTGTTCTGCGATTGCTTCAAAATCACTTGATCGATGTCCGACCATTGGTAATTGTGTAGCGTGTAATATATGTTCTGGTACAGGTGTTGGTCCTGGTGTAAGTAACAAAGGATGATAATATTTCATGTGTAATTCCCCCAATGCTTATGATTGTCAAGTTTAGCAAATTTTCAGAAAATATAAAAGTGTAAAAATTTAAAATAATTAAATATATTCAAATTTCTAATAATATGTAAGGGCATACATTGTTATTATAATCATATTCCGTCATACATAAAATGATTGCAAAATTATTTTAATATAGGTTCTATTTTGACGTCGACATTGCCTCTTATAGAATTTGAAATCATGCAATTATTGTCTGCAATCTTTAGTAACTTTGGTAGTTTCTTTTTTAATTGTTCTTTCTGTGTTGTATCTACATTTATTTCAGGATAATGTGTAATGGTATCCATTTTAAATTTGGCATTTTCAAATATAGCTAATCCAATAGTTGATTGTTGTATATCAATATTGGTAAAACCTGAGCGTTCTAATACAGCCGCAAGGGAAATGATATAACAAGATGATGCTGCGGATACTAATAACTCATCAGGATTCGTACCAGTTCCATTTCCGCCTAGACCTGCTGGGATAGATATTTGTTCATTCAAAATATCACCAGAAAGTTTACCGACTGATTCTCGTCCATCTTCCCATTTTGTAGTTACTTTAAATTGATGTTGGACCATTGCTTTGACCTCCATTGTTTTTATGATAACTTAAGTTTAGTGGATTCTAGTTTATAATGAAAGGGGAGGGCACTTTTTATGTCATTTGAATACGAAAAACATCATATAATGTTAGTTGCGCATCGTGGCTTGGCAATGGATTATCCAGAAAACACCAGTATTGCTATTCAAGCTGCCCTTCAAAGCAATGCAGATATTTTAGAGATAGATCTACATAAAACGCGGGATGGTCAGTTAGTTGTGATACATGATGACACTATTGACAGAACATCAAATGGTAGGGGGAAGGTTGGAGAACAAACACTTAATGATTTAAGACAATATGATTATGGTATAAATAGTAATCCAAGATATACCAAACAAACATTGCTGACATTTGATGAAGTATTAACATTGATCAAAGCATCGTCTCAGGCATTATTAATAGAAATGAAACAACCTAAAAATTATCCTGGCATTGAAAATGATTTAATAGATAAACTAAAGCAATATGAGCTAG
Organism: Staphylococcus sp. HMSC034G07; assembly: GCF_001835975.1. Classification (NCBI taxonomy): domain Bacteria; kingdom Bacillati; phylum Bacillota; class Bacilli; order Caryophanales; family Staphylococcaceae; genus Staphylococcus; species Staphylococcus sp. HMSC034G07. The sequence continues at coordinate 676,513 of NZ_KV826609.1, read as the reverse complement.
ATAAAAATCAAGTGATCATTCAATCTTTTGATCAAAATTTTATAAAGCAACTATATCTGAAGCAATATGGCTATCGATTAGGTGTTTTAATTAGCAAAAAACGATATTGGTATAAAATGCCATCTTTTAAAAAAATAGCTGAATATGCTGACTACGTGAATCCACACTTTTCCTTAGTAACGAAAACCTTTATGAAAAAAGCACATTATCATGGATTAAAAGTAATGCCTTATACTGTTAATGAAAAAAGCCAAGCGATAAAACTAATCCGTATTGGTGTCGATGGTCTTATTTCTGACAAACCACATCGCTTATTTTGTTAATTCAATAACTACCTGAGCTAAAGCTCATGCATAACCCCCACTA
>NZ_KV826609.1:361288-676047 GCF_001835975.1 Staphylococcus sp. HMSC034G07 | reverse complement strand
ATAACCCCCACTAACTCAACAAGTTGAGAAGTGGGGGTTACATTTATTTTTGTTGATTAATCCAATCATCTCTTAAAAGACCCATTACATGGCAATCATTATATTTACCTCGTGTATAGAAATGTTCTTGTAAGGTACCTTCAATTTTAAAGTTTTGTTTTTGGTAGATATGTACAGCTTTCTCGTTTGTAACATCTACAAATAAATATATTTTATGAAGGTTTAACACTAAAAAGGCATAATCTATAGCCATTTTAAAGGCTTGTGAGGCATATCCTTTACCACCATATTGTTCATCTACGATAATTTGTATTTCGCAATTACTATGTATAAAATCAATTTCTACTAATTCAACCACGCCGATACGCTCAGAATCATTTTCGATAATAAATCTTCTTTCAGATTCATCTAATAGATGTTTTTTATAGAGTGATTGTAACTCACTTAAAGATTGATATGGTTCTTCAAACCAATAAGACATAATGGAATATTCATTATTTAAATGATGTACAAAGTCCAAATCTGTTTCTTCTAAAGCTCTAATTTTCAATGTTAACACTCCTTTTTACTAAATATAAACAAAGTAAAGAAAAATGTAAAATTGAAAAGAAATACAGCGGAAGGTCTTTTATTTTCCTTTAACATTAAGTGAATACAATGGGGGATATCTTGAAGCCTTTCAATATGCTACGTTTATTATTTTAGCTTAGAAATGATTGCGTAATGAGTCACTGTCTACAAATTTGGATACAAAAAAACACCGACAAAAAAATTTGTCGATGTTTTAATAGAAAACTTATTATCTTGAGTAGTACTCAACGATAAGTTGTTCATTGATTTCAGCTGGTAATTCACTACGTTCAGGAATGCGAATGAATTTACCTTTTAAGTTGTCTGCATCAAACTCTAAGTAATCAGGTACAAAGTTGTTGATTTCAACAGATTCAGCAATGATATCTAATTTAGCAGATTTTTCACGTACTGAAACTTCTTGTCCTGGTTTAAGTGTGTATGATGGGATATCAACACGTTTACCGTCAACTTCGATATGACCATGGTTAACGATTTGACGTGCTTGACGACGTGTACGAGCTAAACCTAATGAATATACAACTGCATCTAAACGTGCAGCAAGTAATTGCATGAAGTTTTCACCATGTACACCATGTTGGTTACCAGCAATTTCGAATGTGTTACGGAATTGTCTTTCAGTCATGCCATATAAATAACGTAATTTTTGTTTCTCACGTAATTGTAAACCATACTCTGACATTTTTTTACGTTGGTTAGGACCATGTTGTCCTGGTGCGTAAGGACGTTTTTCTAATTCTTTACCTGTGCCACTTAAAGAAATACCTAAGCGACGAGATTTTTTCCAGTTTGAACCTCTGAATCGAGCCATAAATAGACTCCTCCTTTTTCTTTTTTGTTGTTATGAAAAAACAAAAAAGAGTGTTGCATGCTTAATTGGATATATTGTTTTATGTGTCCTCGCCTCATAGCTACGGTTACACGGCACGCCCACTTTGGGAACAACATAGCGCCAATTAATATACAACTGCTAATTTCGTTTATTCACACAAGGAACATTGTACCATGATATATTAATCTGTCAATAGTTGACCTTGCGTTTGTTTGTAATAGAACAGGATTGGTTTATGATAATTGATTTTCAATGATAGCTACAATGTTTTCTAAGCCTTGCTTATCTTCATTATTGAAACGGTTTGTGATAGGTGCATCTATATCTAAAACACCTATGACATTGCTATCTTTATGAATAGGTATTACAATTTCAGATTTACTGTTAGCATCGCAAGCAATATGTCCAGGAAATGCATTTACGTCTGCTACTAATTGTGATTCATCTTTGGCAACAGCAGTACCACACACGCCTTTACCAATAGCGATATGTACACAAGCAGGGTGTCCTTGAAATGGACCAAGAATTAATTCGTTATCTTCTACTAAATAAAATCCTACCCAGTTAATTTGATCTAATGAATCATTTAACAGTGCAGATATGTTACTAAGGATGGCAATCATATTGGACTCATCTTCAATTAAACTTGAAACTTGCTTTTGTAATAAATCATAATTTGTTTCACTAACCTCTAGCATAAAAAAACCTCACTTTTTACTTTTCATTTAGTATAAAGACTGTTTTAATAGTAATCAATCAATTGATTTTAGAAGTTATTTTAAAATTATCGTTATACATATGATTAGGAAAGAAAGAACTTAATGACTAATTTTAAATAATTGAGATGATTCACTCATTTTCTCTTTAATGGGTAGGTATCTTACGTTATAATGAATAGTGATAAAATAGGAGGAGAAAACATATGGTATTGTATGTCATTTTAGCAATTATTGTCATTATACTGATTATTGTCGGTATATTATTCTATATGCGTTCCAACAAAAGCCAAATAATTGAAAAGGCTGAAACGCGTAAAGTAAAAGTAGAACAATTACCCTATGATGAAAGTCTATCTCAATTGTCTGAGCTAACTTTAACAGGGGAGACAAAAACAACTTATAACAGTTTAAAACAAAATGCACTAGATAGTAAAAACCAATATTTATTACCAGTAGAAGAAAAAATTCATCATGCAGAAGGATTGCTTGATAAATTTAAATTTTCACAAGCTCAAACTGAGATTGATGAAGCACATGAATTGATGGATAAATATGAAGAAAACTACAATGAACTTACTTCAAAAGTTGAAAATATTTTAAATCTACATAAAGAAAGTGACCACCTATATGAAGCGTGTAAGGTGGATTATCGTGAAATGAAACGTGATGTGTTAGCTAATAGACATCAATTCGGTGAAGCAGCTGCTCCATTGGAACAAGAAATTGAATCATTTGTTCCAGAAATGGAAACATATGAAACATTAAAAGAGGACGGCAATTATAACCAAGCGTACAATCATATCAAAACGCTTAATGAAGATATGAATTATCTTAAAAAAGATATGGATGAAATTCCTGAGTTGATTAGAGAAGCACAAAAAGAATTACCAGGACAATTCCAAGATTTAAAATATGGATGTCGCGACTTGAAAGTCGGGGGTTATGATTTAGATCATGTCAAAATTGATAGTTCATTACAGACGCTTAAAACAGAATTGAGTTTCGTTGAACCAATGATCAGTAGATTAGAATTAGACGAAGCAAATGATAAATTAAATAGTATTAATGATCGTCTTGATGAAATGTATGAATTAATCGAACATGAAGTAAAAGCAAAAAATGAAGTAGAAGAAACAAAAGAAGTTATCACTGATAATCTATTTAGAGCTAAAGAAATGAATTATACGTTACAAACTGAAATTGAATATGTGCGCGAAAATTATTATATAAACGAAAGTGATGTTCAAAATGTAAGACAGTTTGAAAATGAAATTCAGAGCATGATTTCAGTATATGATGAAATATTACAAGAAATGGCGAAATCAGCAGTAAGATATAGCGAAGTCCAAGATAACTTGAAATATATCGAAGAACATGTTGATGTCATCAATGAAAAACAAGAAAAACTACAAAATCATTTAATTCAACTTCGAGAAGATGAAGCAGAAGCAGAAGAAAATATCTTGCGTGTTCAAAGTAAAAAAGAGGAAGTTTATAGAAAACTCTTGGCCTCAAATTTACCGAGTGTACCTGAAAGATTCATCATTATGAAAAATGAAATAGATTATGAAGTGCGTGAAGTAAACAAAAAATTTAGTGTGAGACCCATCCATGTAAAACAACTTAAAGATAAAGTCTCTAAAGTGGTTCTACAAATGAATAAATTTGAAGATGAAGCAACAGATGTTCTCGTCAATGCAGTCTATGCTGAAAAATTGATTGAATATGGGAACCGCTATCGTAAAGAAAGTTCAAATATTGATAAAAGTCTTAATGAAGCAGAGCGTTTATTTAAAAATAATCGTTACAAACGCTCAATTGAAATATCTGAACAAGCGCTAGAGAGTGTAGAACCAGGTGTTACAAAACAAATTGAATCACAAGTTATCAACTAAATAATAGTAATGTTTTTGAGGCTGGAACATAAAAATGTTCCAGCCTCAAATAATTTTTTGGCGCTAGATGTTTGTATGAACAAATTATTAATATTTAATGATTATTTAAAAATTCATATAGACAGTGATGAAGAATTTATATTTAAAAAACCATTTTCTGTCTTACTCTCTTTTCTTTTTAATAAAACCGAGTATAATGCTAAAAGGGAAACTTTAAAATACGAAATGATATGTTGATATAAAAAATAAATATGAAAAATCCTTAAATATAAAATGATATAGAATTGGAGTGAAAACATTGATTTATTTTGATAATGCAGCGACAACGAAACCGCGACAAGACGTATTAGATACCTTTTTGAAAGTAAATGAATCGCTATATTTTAATCCAAACAGCCCACATAAAGCAGGTATACAAGCAGAGCAGTTATTACAACAATCAAAAGATCAAATTAAAGAACTATTTAAATTAGAAAAAGATTTTGATATTGTTTTTACAAGTGGCGCAACTGAATCCAATAATATTGCTATCAAAGGGATTGCTTACAAGAAAAGAGCATTTGCAAATGTCATAATTACTTCAGTTTTAGAACATCCCTCTGTTTTAGAGGTTGTTCGTTCATTAGAAAATGAAGGTTTCGATATAAAATATGTAAACGTGACTAAAGATGGACAAATTGATTTAGAACATTTGAAATCGTTGATGTCAGATAAGGTGGCTCTTGTAACGTGTATGCAAGTCAATAATATCATGGGACAAATTCAACCTATCGAAGCGGTGGCAAAAATTGTTCACCAATACCCTAAAGCACACTTACATGTTGATGCAGTACAAGCAATAGGTAAAATTGCGTTAGATTTTAAATCTGCTGACACAATGAGTTTAAGTGGTCATAAATTTCATGGCTTAAAAGGCCAAGGCCTTTTATTTGTTCGTAATTTACATCAAATTGAGCCAATTGTTCATGGCGGTGGTCAAGAATACGGACTTAGAAGTGGCACAGTCAATCTTCCTATTGATATAGCCATCGTGAAAGCTTTAAAAGTCGCTGTAAAAGAAAGCGAGCAACTATATGAAAAATTAAGTGAGTTCAATCAGGAAATCATCCAATTTTTAAATGAATATAGTGGTGTAAAGGTTAATTCTCCTAGCGGCGCATCACCACATATTTTGAATGTTGGTTTTCCCGGCGTGAAAGGTGAAGTATTAGTAAATGCATTTTCAAAATATGATATTATGCTATCTACTACAAGTGCTTGTTCATCCAAAAAGGCATCCTTGAACGAAGTACTTTTAGCAATGGATATCCCTAAAACGCAAATAGAAGGCAGTATCAGAATATCAATGGGTGCCAATACTACTACTGATGATATACGTAATTTTAAGGAGAAATTTAATCTTGTATATGAAGAAGTGAAGGAGTTGTTAAAATGATTTATGATCACATTTTAGTGAGATATGGAGAGTTAACCTTAAAAGGTGCTAACCGTAAGATGTTTGTTAATAAATTACGTTCAAATGTTAAACGCGCATTAATGCCACTGCAAGGATATAAAGTCAAAGCCAATAGAGATAGAATGTACATTGAATTAGATGAAGGTGCAGATATTGAAGAAATGTGTCGCCGCTTAGAAAAAGTATTTGGTATTTATTCTATCAGTCCCGTATTGAAAATTGATAAAACAATAGAAGCAGTACGTGATATAGCTGTAAAATTTGCTCAAGGTTATGCACATGGAGATACATTTAAGATTGATGTCAAACGCTCAGATAAAAACTTTTCGTTTGATACATATCAATTGCAAAAAGAACTCGGTGGAACCGTATTAAACGCAACTGATGATCTAACAGTAGATGTACACAACCCGAGCCATACGATTAAAGTTGAGGTTCGATTAGACGCTATTTATGTTTATGATCAAGTCATTGCAGGATCTGGTGGATTACCAGTTGGTACGGGTGGTAAGACATTACTTATGTTATCCGGAGGTATAGATTCTCCAGTAGCTGGTATTGAAGTTATGAGAAGAGGTGTCACTGTAGAAGCCATTCATTTTCATAGTCCACCATTCACGAGTGAAAAGGCTAAAGATAAAGTAATTGAACTGACAAGAATTATGGCTGCGCATGTTGGTCCTATTAAATTGCATATTGTACCCTTCACTGCTTTACAAAAACAAATTAATAAAGTCGTACATGAGCGCTATACGATGACTTCAACACGTAGAATGATGATGAGGGTAGCGGATAAGCTTGTGCATGATATTGATGGACATGCCATCGTAAATGGTGAAAATTTAGGACAGGTTGCTAGTCAAACCCTTAAAAGTATGTATGCTATCAATCATGTGACATCTACACCAATCTTACGACCACTTTTAACATTAGATAAGGAAGACATCGTGAAGAGAGCCAAAGAAATTGGTACATTTGAGACATCTATTCAGCCATATGAAGATTGTTGTACCATCTTTACACCTAAAAATCCTGCGACGGAGCCAGACATTGAAAAAGTCGAAAAATTTGAAGCGGTATATGATTTTGAACCTCTTGTACAAGAAGCATTTGAACAAATAGAAACTTTAACAATTACGCCAGACTATCAAAGTGAAAAAGATACTGAAACGCAAGCATTGGCAGATCATTTATTTTAATATTTACTTTGAGTATTCAATTCCATACGAACAACATGAGTTAATTAGACATAAGGATAAAACGGATAGGGGATGGAATCATGCTAGATTGGGATATTTCAATCGTACTTATAATTATACTTCTAGGATTTTTAGCGGCGTTTATTGATGCAGTTGTAGGTGGGGGCGGCTTAATTTCTATCCCGGCATTATTAGCTGTTGGTATGCCCCCCGCTATTGCATTGGGTACTAATAAATTAGCAAGTTCATTTGGCTCACTTACAAGTGCATTTCGTTTCTTGAGGTCGGGTAATGTCGATTTGAAGATAGTAGGAAAGTTATTTCCATTTGTATTTATTTTAGCAATATGTGGTGCTAGCGTTGCTACATTTCTACCCGCTGAACTGTTAAAACCATTAGTTATCATTATTTTGACGTTAGTGATGATTTATACGTTAGTTAAAAAAGATTGGGGAAATGTGCGTACATTTACAAAATTGTCGCTTGGTAAAGCAATCTTATTTATGAGTCTTATGTCACTCATAGGATTTTATGATGGTTTTTTAGGTGGTGGCACTGGCTCATTTATGCTTTTTATTTTACTTATGTTCGGTTTTGATTTTTTAAGTGCTGCCGGAAATGCGAAAGTATTAAATTTTGCTTCCAATTTAGGCGCTTTAATTTTGTTTATGATATTAGATCAGGTTGACTATTTTTATGGTTTAATTATGGCAGCAAGTATGATTTGTGGATCATATGTTGGGGCAGCTTTTGCAATTAAAAAAGGTGTCAGTTATGTAAAAACTTTATTTATTGTTGTAACTGCCATATTGATTATTAAAAATGCTTACGATTACATAATGCAATTAATAAATTGATCATTTGGAAAAAGAATTTGCTATATTTCAAAGGTATTCAGATACGTGAACATGGCTGAGACAATTAATTGTCTCAGCTTCTTTTCATTTTAAATAGACACTCATACTAGCCTATTGCTATCTTAATCCTTTTTTATTTTCGTATAATGGTATACATTATTGAATTGATTATGTTTAAATTGTATTTGAAACGATTGAAAAAATATTCTGGGAGTGAATACGTTATGTCGAAAAAGAGAATAATAGCAATAGTACTTGCCGTAATTATCGTGCTTGGTGGTATTGTTATGAGTTCGATATCTACTGTGATTTCTTCGCTTTTTAGTGAAGATAGTATGTCAGAAATAGATCCATTTACTGAAACGGTAGAATCAGAAGGTGATACTTCAAAACGCATTGTACACTTAACTTTAAATGGTGAAATTAGTGAGGGTACTGGTGAAGGAATGTTTGGAAGTTCTGGTTATAATCATGAAGCATTTCTTAAACAGTTGGATAAAGTTAAAAAAGATAGCTCGATTAAAGGTGTTTTATTAACCGTTAACACACCAGGCGGAGGTACATATCCAAGTGATGAAATTTATAAAAAAATTAAAGAAATAAAGAAAAAAGATAAAAAGGTTTATGTACATATGGATGCGATGGCTGCATCTGGTGGATATTATATATCTGCCCCTGCTGATAAAATATATGCTGGTCCACAAACGACTACTGGATCTATTGGCGTTATTATGTCAAACGTTGACTATTCTGGTTTACAAGAAAAATTAGGCGTTAAGGAAAATGTCATTAAATCTGGTGAACATAAAGATATTATGAGTAGTTCTCGAAAAATGACTAATGAAGAGAAAGATATCATGCAATCAGTATTAAATGATAGTTATGAAAGATTTGTTGGTATTGTTGCTAAAGGTAGAGATATGCCAGAGAAAAAGGTTAAAAAGTTAGCTGATGGACGTATATATAGTGCCCAACAAGCCGAAAAGAATGGTTTGATTGATGAAATTGGTTATAACGATAATGCGTTAAAAGCACTTAAGAAAGACATAAAAGCAAAGGATGCTGAAGTGTTTATATATAGTGAAGACGAAGGTTGGTTTAGTTCTATTTATTCAACTAAAACAACATTACATCAATTCAAAAATGAATTAAGTGAATTGAAATCAATTATAAGCAATGATACAGAAGCTGAACCTATGTATCTATATAAAGGTTAGGTGTATATAATGGAGCAGTATACAAATCAACAAACATTACAGTCAACCCCAGAAAATGATAAATCTGATATAGAAGCAATGTATCATGAACAATTAACAAAGTCTGTATATGCTAGTTTTGGTATAAGGTTTTGGAGTTTTATTATTGATTTACTCATTATATTTGGCATTCAAGGACTATTATTAAAACCGATATACCATTTTACGCAAATTGATGAACTTAAGTTATGGATTGATTATTTTAGCTTAGGTCACGTTTTAGATGCGCTTGTATTTTATTTATATTTTGTATTATTAACTAAATTTTTCAAACAAACGATAGGTAAAATGATTTGTAACATTCGAGTAGAACGGATAGATCGTCAATCTCTTACATGGGCAGATGTGTTGTTTAGAGAATGGATTGGTCGTATTATAAGTGGCGTTTTATTTAACTTACCTTACTTGATTGTTTTGTTTACAAATAAACACAAGGGTATCCATGATATCTTCACTGATACAGTCGTAATCAGAAATAAATTTGAAAAGTTGTTTTATTTAAAAAAATAAATGTGAATTTTACTGAGCTATGAGTTTATTTTGATACGATAGATAGGTATACTATGGTTGTAAGAACTATTTAATAGGAGGCGTGCAATATGGCACAAATTACATTTAAACAAGAACCAGTAACACTATATGGTTCACAAGTAAAAAAAGGAGAATATGCTCCAAATTTTACTGTCTTAGACAATGATTTAAATGAAGTAACTTTAGAAAGTTATGACGGACATAAGAAATTAATTAGTGTTATTCCGTCTATAGATACAGGTGTTTGTGATCAACAAACACGTAAATTTAATGAAGAAGCTGCTAAGGAAGATGGTGTGGTTTTAACTATTTCTGTAGACTTGCCATTTGCACAAAAAAGATGGTGTGCTTCAAATGGTTTAGATAATGTAATCACTTTAAGTGATCATAGAAACTTATCTTTCGGTAAAACGTACGGCGTTGTTATGGAAGAATTGCGTTTATTAGCACGTTCTGTTTTTGTCTTAGATAAAAACAATAAAGTAGTTTATACTGAAATTGTTTCTGAAGGTACAAATTTCCCAGACTTTGATGCTGCTTTAGAAGCTTATCGTAATCTATAAATAATATAATATTGTCATATGATTAAACTAGTAAAACTCACAAAACAGTATCGTTGACATTATAAATTAAACTGTCCATAATTATTTGGTAATATAAGTTAGGGTACTGACTTAATTTCAATTAAATTATGGACAGTTTTTTTAGAAAGGACTTTTAAATGGCACAAGAAGAGACAGTAATGGAACAATTATTTAAGGCACTTGATGAAAAAACCAAATCTTTAAATGAAGAGAATGGTCAAAGTTTCATAGAAAATTTAGGACTTGCAATGGAAAATATTTATACTAATCAAAGGTCATTGTTGGAACAAGCCACGTTACAAGATAGACGTAAAGCATTTCAATTTGCTTATTTAAATTTAATGCAAAAAGAGGATGTTCAAGCAAATCATCAAATTACACCTGATTCAATTGGAATGATTCTAGGATTCCTTGCCGAACGTTTTTTAAAAAACAAAGATGAATTCCATGTAGCGGATATTGCGAGTGGTGCTGGACATTTGAGCGCTTCTGTACATGAAGTACTCACTGAACATACGATTATGCATCACCTGGTTGAAGTGGATCCTGTATTATCACGCGTTAGTGTACATTTGGCAAACTTTTTAGAAATTCCATTTGATGTTTATCCTCAAGACGCTATCATGCCACTACCTTTTGAAGATGCAGATGTTGTTATTGGTGATCTACCGATAGGGTATTATCCAGTAGATGAAAGAAGTAAAGAAATGCAACTAGGATTTGAAGAAGGGCATAGCTTCTCTCACTATTTATTAATTGAACAAGCAGTAACAGCCTTAAAAACATCAGGATATGCATTTTTAGTAGTACCTAGTAATTTATTTGAAAGTACAAATGTGAAACAGTTACAAAATTTCATTGCAACAGAAACAGAAATGCAAGCTTTTTTAAACTTGCCATCTACACTATTTAAAAATGAAAAAGCGCGTAAATCCATACTTATACTGCAGAAGAAAGAAACGAATGTAACAAAGCCAGTAGAGGTTCTGTTAGCGAATATACCTGATTTCAAAAGCCCTCAACAATTTCAAGCCTTTTTACAAGATTTAAACGCTTGGATGATGGAAAATCATCCTGAAAATTAAACTGTAATATTCTTGAATTCTTACTGTATTAATGATTAAATAGATATGGATATAAAATAATTTAATTTAAATTGGAGGCATTATGCTATGTCAAAATTAATTTTGGCTATTAACGCTGGTAGTTCATCATTGAAATTTCAACTTATTGAAATGCCGGAAGAAAAAATTGTTACTAAAGGACTAATTGAACGTATTGGATTAAAAGATTCTGTATTTACCATTGAAGTGGGTGGAGAAAAACACAAGGAAACTTTAGATATTGCAGACCATGAACAAGCGGTTAATATCATGTTAGAAAGTTTCAAAAAACATGGTGTGATTGATAGCATTTATGACATTGACGGAACAGGTCATCGTGTCGTTCATGGTGGTGAATTATTCCCAAATTCAGTATATGTTACGGATGAAGTTGAAGAACAAATTGAGTCATTAAGTGAATTAGCACCTTTACACAACCCTGCAAACTTAATGGGTATTCGTGCTTTCCGTAAATTGTTACCAGAAATTCCACATGTAGCTATTTTTGATACTTCGTTCCATCAAACTATGCCAGAAAAATCTTATTTATACAGCTTACCATACCAATATTACGAAGATTATGGTATTCGTAAATATGGATTCCACGGAACAAGTCATAAATATGTATCTCAACGCGCAGCTGAGATTTTGGGCAAACCGATTGAAGAATTACGCATGATTTCATGTCACATCGGTAATGGTGCATCAATTGCTGCAATAGATGGCGGTGAATCTGTTGATACTTCAATGGGATTCACACCACTTGCTGGTGTTACTATGGGTACGCGTTCAGGAAATATTGACCCTGCATTAATTCCATTTATTATGGAAAAAACAGGAAAAAATGCAGAAGAAGTTTTGAATACATTAAATAAAGAATCAGGTTTATTAGGTATTTCTGGTACTTCAAGTGATTTAAGAGACATTATTGATGAAGCTAAAGCAGGTAAAGAACGTGCTCAATTAGCATTAGATGTCTTTGCATCAAGAATTCACAAATATATTGGTTCTTATGCGACACGTATGCACGGCGTAGATGTAATCATCTTTACTGCAGGTGTAGGCGAGAACTCTGATCCTGTTAGAGCAAAAGTTTTAGAAGGTTTAGAATTTATGGGAGTTTATTGGGATGCTAAGAAAAATGAAGCGATTCATGGAGAAGAAGGTTTCATTAACTATCCTCACTCACCAGTAAAAGTCATTGTTATTCCTACAAACGAAGAAGTCATGATTGCACGCGATGTAGTTAAATTTGGTAATCTAGAATAAGTTTGAAACAAAACTAGAGATTGTTTAATTTCAAAGTATAGAGACTTGATTCAGTTCAAAATCTTAAAAAGTTTCAAAACAAAATCTTGAATATAAGCATTTTGATTTATAAATAAACGTCAATTTCTATTGCAAGCTTATAGAAATTGACGTTTTCTTTTGTTTTATTATTAATGTTTTAACTACTTATTAAGTTTTAAAAAATATACTTGAATTGAAAAACATAAGCTGATTGTTGTATTTTTAAGGTTTTATTTCGAATGCAGTTAGGTTCGTTTGTTGTTTTTGATTGAAGTTATTATCTGAAATAAAGACCAAGCTATCGTTACCATTAGGTAATTTCGGGCCAAATGACATTCCTTCTATATTGTCGATATGCCCAATGTCTTGCTCATTAAGATTTGCGATCAGTTGTTTTTTTACCGGTGCGACGTGAGATTTTTGGAGAGATTTAATATTTTTAATATCTGTTCCACTGGCTATATCGACTTTATAGACGCGAATATAATTTTTGAAATTACTATTTTTATCTTGAACAGTGGCACGCTCAAGTACAAGTAATTGTTTTTGATTCAAGGTTAAAATTTCAGCAATTCCATTTTCAGCATCTTTATTTTTTCCAGGTTTTTTAGGAATTGGATCTAGAGAATAAGCTTTTTCTGTTATAACATCTCCTTGACGATTATATTTTGTTAAGCGTGTTAGGGCGCCTGATTCTGTGGTTGGTAATTGATCATCTTGAAGTAAAGGTGCTTCCATAGAAGTCCAGATATACTTACCATTTTCAGAAAACGTACTCCCCTCTAGCGCCTGATTATTTCTAAATCCATATTTATTTTGATCATCCTTTTTGATAGGGTTATTGATTTGCAAATCATTGATCAATGTTCCAGTTCTACTAGCTATTCTTATGAAGGGATTGAAACCGAGATTTCGATCACCTTCACTTGTATAAAGTATATGGTTACGATTGAGAGGGTCAATTCTAATTGATTCTGGGTCAACTACAACATCTTGTGAATGGGGATTATACGATGCTTTATTTGGGTATTTTGTTCCATTAGCTTGTGTTAAATAGTGCATTCGAGTGAATTTTACTTTATTAAATTTGTGTTTATTATAATGAATTTGAGCTTCATAAAATCTGGCTGGATTTTCTTCTGAACGGTCATCGCTAATCATAAGCCATTTTTTGGATTTGGCATCATAGGAAATGCCAGAAAGACCGCCTACTTTTGTATCATTAAATGATTTATTATAAGGAATTGTTTCCGTATCTATATAATTTAATCGAGTAGCTGTTTTTTCACTTTTTATATCATCAGTTGAAGATGCGTATGTATGTGTTGGTGCAGAAATCAAAAAGGCATTAATGGCAAAACTAAGTATCATCAGTCTCTTAAATTGTTTCATATCATTGACTCCTTTAGGGGTATGTCTTAATTTTATTTTACTTACCTGATATGAAGCGCATTTGAATTTAATATAACAATTGGATAACAAGTAAATTATAGATGTTAAGAAAATTAATAAAAAGAGATAGTTTAACACTATATATCGTGCAAACTATCTCTCTTCTTTTAAATCTGTATGCTTTTATTAAATAGGTCGAATATTAAAGTTAGTGTGCTTGATACTTAGATCTAAATTCATCTGTAGCTACTTGTGGTTGGAAGTCTTCTGGAAGTTCTTCTGTGCGTACCACCAACACGTCACACGGAGAGTGTCGTACAATTGCCTCAGACACAGAACCTACGATAAATCTTTCAACTGCATTTAATCCTGACGTACCGCACATAATTAAATCTGCTTCTACATCAGCTGCTAACTTTTTAGGTATGATTGCTTTAGGTGAACCAAATTCTAGTCTTGTTTCAACCGCGGTTACACCAGCATTTGTTGCTACTTCTTTATAACCTTTTAACAAATCTTCTGAGAAATTTTTTGATTTTTCAGTAAATTGAGCATCATAAACTTCATAAGAAGAGTAAGTTCTTGAATCAATAACATTGACGATTGTTAGTTTAGAGTCATTACGTTTTGCTACTTCTACAGCTTTATTAAATGCCCATTCAGCTTCATGTGATCCATCGACAGCGATTAAAATATTTTTATACGTTAGCATCACAATTACCTCCTTCATCTTCTTGCTTATATTATACCACTATTTACAGAATATTAACATAATTCCCCTCAATACATGTTGTAAAAATACCCTAAACTATGATTGCGCTTTCATATAATACGCGTTACTATAAATTTGGAGGTGGATAAAATGAGAATAGGTATTCCGAAGGAGATTAAAAACAATGAAAATAGGGTGAGTTTATCACCAAGTGGTGTACATGCATTAGTAGAACAAGGTCACTCAGTCATTGTTGAAAAATCTGCTGGTTTAGGTTCATATTTTGAAGATGATGATTATGTTACGGCTGGGGCGAAAATTGGTGATGGACCAGCTGAAGTATGGAACGTGGATATGGTTATGAAAGTCAAAGAGCCATTAGAAGAAGAGTTCCAATACTTTAAGGAAGGACTCATACTATTTACTTATTTACATTTAGCAAATGAAAAGAAACTCACACAAGCTTTATTAGATAATAAAGTAATAGGTATTGCTTATGAAACGGTTCAATTGCCAGATAAATCATTACCACTATTAACGCCAATGAGTGAAGTAGCAGGGCGTATGTCTGCTCAAATTGGGGCAGAATTTTTACAAAAATATAAAGGTGGCATGGGCATTTTACTTGGCGGTGTGCCTGGTGTCTCTAAAGGCCGCGTAACGATTATCGGTGGAGGTCAAGCTGGCACAAATGCTGCTAAAATAGCATTAGGATTAGGTGCCGATGTAACAATTTTGGATGTTAATCCTAAGCGTTTACAAGAGCTTGAAGATTTATTTGATGGTCGTGTGCACACAATTATGTCTAACCCGTTAAATATTGAACAATGTGTTAAAAACAGCGACTTAGTTATCGGTGCGGTATTAATTCCAGGTGCCAAAGCGCCAAATCTAGTTACTGAAGACATGGTAAAATCCATGAAAGACGGTTCGGTAATCGTGGATATTGCTATAGACCAAGGTGGTATTTTCGAGACAACTGATCGTATTTCAACGCATGATGATCCAACGTATAAAAAACATGGTGTTGTACATTATGCTGTGGCTAATATGCCTGGTGCTGTACCACGTACTTCTACCATTGCATTGAATAATGCAACGTTACCATATGCATTACAAATTGCGGGAAAAGGTTACTTAAAAGCATTACAAGATAACGAACCTCTATCATTTGGTTTAAATACAATTAATGGTGTATTAACAAATAAAGGTGTAGGTGAAGCTTTGAATTTACCTTATTCTAATGTTGAAAGTTCTCTTAAATAATAAAAAATAACAAACAAAAACTGGTAATCTCTTCTATAAAGTAGAGGTTACCAGTTTTTAATTTGGATTTTAAAATAATTTATGAAATTTAATGTGTTTAAATAATGATAATTGTAAAATATAATCTAAATATTGTGACACGAACACAACAATCGTTTAATTTCATAGCATTATAAACTGAATGGTCAACAATATGATGAAATTTGTGTTGTAGTTAAGCATTTGAATGTCATATAAGATTATTTGATACTGCTATACAATTTTTGTACCGTGTACTTCTTGAAAAGGAAATGCAGCAACGAGCGCTTGAACATTAGATTTTGTTAAACCACCACCAGGCATGATTTCAATATTTCCACCAGAATTCACGACCAATTTACCAAGTTGATTTAAATTATCAAAAATATCAGTTTCTGCTGGACCACCATGTGTCAGTAACCTGGTAAAACCTAGTTCAATTAATTTGTGTAATGCTTTTACCTGTCCTTCTAAATGAATTTCGTCGAAAGCCATATGACAAACAACAGGTATTGGTGATGCGAGTTGTTTTAAAGTTTTCATTTGCCATTCGTTCAGTGTATTATCTTCTGTTAAACAACCGAAAACAAAGTAGTCAATATCATATGATTTAATAGCTTTAATATCTCGTTGCATAATTTCAAAGTCGTATAAGCTATATACAAAGTTGCCTCCGCGAGGGCGTATCATGACAGCAATTTCTACGTGATTTGCTTTACAAATTTCAGTAGCAATTTCAATCATTCCAATACTAGGTGTGGTACCTCCGACATGTAAGTTATCACATAATTCAATACGATCTGCACCATTTTCAATTGCGTATTCAACTTGTTGGATTGTTTCGACTACGGCCTCTTTGATCATTTTTCGTAACCTGTTAAGCTTTCGTTTCCATTTTCAGTAACAAGAATATCATCTTCTATACGCACACCAGCTACTCCTGGAACATAGATGCCAGGTTCGACTGTTACAACCATACCCGGTACGAATTCATTTGTATTTGTACTAGAAACATCTTGGTATTCATGCTCTTCTAATCCTAGACCATGTCCTAATCGATGAGGGAAATAGTCTCCATAACCAGCATCTGTGATAATATTTCGAGCAATAGCGTCTACATCTTTGATTTGTACACCAGGTTTAATTGCAGCAATCGCCGCTTGTTCAGCTTTTAATACGGTATCGTAAATGTTTTGAGCTTCTGAACTAGGCTTTCCAAATTTAATTGTTCTGGTCATATCACTACAATAATTTTCGTAAATGACGCCTAAATCAAATAACACAAATTCATTATTTTGTAATTGACGGTCGCCAGGTATACCGTGTGGTGATGCTGCGTGATCACCGAAAAGGACCATTGTATCAAAGCTCATTTCATTAACTCCATAAGCTTTGATTTCATATTCAATGTGATTAACAACTTGTCGTTCTGTCACACCTTCTTTTAAGAAATCTGCTCCAATTTCTATACATTTATCTGCTAGTTCACAAGCTTTCCGAATTTTAGCGATTTCAGATTCACTTTTAACATTACGTAGTGACTTTATCGTTTGATCTATGTCACCGAACGATTGTACTTTGAAAGCTTCGATTAATTCACGTTGACGCTGTACAGTTAAATGAGCCGCTTCTACTAATATTTTATTGAAAGTATGTGGATATTTATCTAATGCATTTTCTGTATCCAGGTAACCAATGACCTCTCCCTCAAAAGGTGAAGCTTTAACTTCTTCAACTTCAAGTTGTGGGCAAAATAAAACTTGATCACCATTCGCTTTGATTAAAAGAGCTAGTAACCGTTCGTGAGGATCACTTAAATAGCCGGTGAAATAAAAGATGTTTAATGGGGTAGTAATCCATGCTGCATCAGCTTGTTGTGACTTTAATGATTCTATAACTTGTTGTAACTTCATTTTACTGCCTCCTAAATATATGATTATATTAATTTTATGTTAGTTGTGTAAGGAATTCAAAAATAATATGTTGAAATAAAGTATATTTCTAAAATTATAAAAAAATTTATCGTTCATAAACACGTATTTTGGTAAAAGTGTGTTATAACTATTAATCATTGTGGTATATATAAAATAAATAGTTTTATGGGAGGAATTATCGATATGAAATTATCTTTTCATGGACAATCAACGATTTATTTTGAAGCAAATGGCAAAAAAGTAATTGTTGATCCATTTATTACGGGAAACGATTTATCTGATTTAGATGCTGAAACTTTAGAAGTAGATTATATAATTTTAACACATGGTCATGGCGATCATTTTGGTGATACAGTTGAATTAGCAAATAGAAACCATGCAACAGTTATTGGTTCAGCTGAATTAGGTGATTATTTAACGACTACTAAAAATGTTGAAAATGTTAGACCTATGAATATTGGTGGTAAAGCAGAATTTGATTTTGGAACGGTTAAGTTTGTACAAGCGTTTCACAGTTCTAGCTTGACTGATGACAATGGTATTCCCGTATATTTAGGTATGCCGATGGGGCTAATTTTAGAAATAGAAGGCAAGACGATTTATCATACTGGTGATACAGGATTATTTGGTGACATGAAATTAATTGCTGAACGTCATCCAGTTGACATTTGTTTTATTCCAATTGGTGATAATTTCACAATGGGCATTGATGATGCTAGTTTTGCAATTAATCAGTTCATTAAACCTAAAATTACAGTACCAATTCACTACAATACATTTGACTTGATTAAACAAAATCCAGAAGATTTCAAGTCAGCTGTTTCAGAAGGTGAAGTACAGATATTAAATCCAGGTGATGCAGTCCAACTTTAAAGTGATTGTGACATAAAAAATCTTGGATAAAACAAAAACGCCAATTTCTACTAGGATTTTAGAGGAATTGGCGTTTTCTTTGGTTTTATAGAATTGGATCGTTTGATGCAATGAGGTGACTATTAGAGTCATATTAAGTGTTATGCTATTTTACAATAAGCACAGGGATGCTTGCTCTTTTAGCAACTTTATGACTCACACTACCTAGCACGAATTTTTTCTTGGCTTCAGCACGACGGTTACTAAGTACAACAATTTCATATTTACCACTATTTGCCTCTTTTACCAATTGTTCTTTAGCATTACCACGAACAATGATTTCATCATATTTAATGCCATATTCATCGAGCGTATTTCGTGTATTTTCTAAACCTTTACTACGTTTTTCAACAAGTTTATCTAAATGAACACCAGATTTAATCGATGCTTGTGCATCTTGTTCACTGATTGCGTTAAGAATTGTTACAACAGTACCTTCACCAGCTAATTTTGAAACTTCTTCTAGCGCTTTTTCATTTTTAAGTGTGGTATCAACACCGAGTAAAATATTTTTAAACATTATTCCATCCCTCCTTAATTCTATTCTAATTAGAGTTTATCACAAATCAAATTAAAAATTATATATTTTCATAGTAACAGAGTAAAAAGTTTTATAAATATTAATATATTACTGAATATATGTCATAATTATAGTTAAAATATATTTTTTAAGTGATTAAATCGCAATTTTAGCTATAAAAAGTTATAATATCATAGAAAATGTCAAAAATGAGGTTATTAAAATGACAAAGCATGAGCAAATTTTATCTTATATCGAATCTTTAGCAGTAGGACAAAAAATTTCTGTTAGAAAAATAGCGAAAGATTTAAATGTCTCTGAGGGGACAGCGTATCGTGCGATTAAAGATGCCGGTAGAATTGGTTTAGTAGCAACAATAGATAGAGTTGGTACTGTCCGAATAGAAAAGAAATCACGTGAACAAATTGAACAACTTACATTTGGAGAAATTGTAAAAATAATTGATGGACAAGTATTAGGAGGAAGAAATGGCCTTATTAAGACATTATCAAAATTTGCGATTGGCGCAATGGAAATTGAAGATGTGGTAAAGTATTTAAGTCCTCACACATTATTGATTGTAGGAAATCGTAAAGATGTCCAATTGGCCGCATTGAAAAGAGGAAGCGCAGTATTGATTACTGGTGGTTTCAGAACGTCTAATGAGATAATCAAATATGCCGATGAACATGATTTACCGATACTGTCATCTAATTATGATACATATTTAGTTGCAAATATTATTAATAGAGCGATGTATAATCAAATGATTCGGAAAGAAATATTGGTCGTTGAAGACATAGTTAAATCAGTGAATGAAGATACTGTGGTTTTTGATAATATGACCTTGCACGATTACAAAGAAAAAGCAAAACGCACAGGACATTCCAGATTCCCGGTTATTGATGAACATTGGCGTTTAGTTGGTATTATCACAAGTAAAGAAATAATCAAAATGGATGACAATGATACTTTAGCACATTTTATGACGAAGTCTCCACTCAATGTACAGCTTTCAACTACTGTTGCAAATTGTGCACACATGATGATTTGGGAAGGTATTGAATTATTACCAGTGATTTCACCAAGCAAAAAATTAATAGGTGTAATTACCAGAAAAGATGTATTAACAGCAATGCAATTGCTGAGTCGTCAGCCACAAGTAGGTGAAACCATTAATGATCAAGTAGCTAAACATATTACAATTGCAAATGATGATATTCAAGTACAAACTTCGCCTTTACTTACAAATCAATTTGGCACATTGAGTAAAGCGGTTTTTGTAGCAATTATTGAAGAAACCGTTCGTTATGAAATGCGGAAATTAAAGAAACTTGAAGTAATGATTGAAAGTTTAAATATCATTTACATTAAGACTGTGCAAATTGAATCTGAAATTAATGTACATTATGATATGTTAGATGTAGGTAGAAATTTTGCTAAATTAGAGGTAACGATGACAAGTGATGGTAAACATGTTGCAAAAGCAATGATCATTTGTCAGATGATAGATTAAAGAGTATATATAAATTATAAAAAGGAAGATATAAAATGACGATGGAATTTAATCAAATTATGGATGAAATAAAAGCGGTTCAAACAGTAATTATACATAGACATGTGAGACCAGACCCAGATGCTTATGGGTCGCAACTCGGCTTGAAATATTACTTAAAACTTAAATTTCCAGAAAAGAATATTTTTGCAGTTGGAGAAGGAGAACCGTCGCTTGATTTTATCGGTACTTTTGATGATATTAGTGATGACCAATATAACGAAGCATTGGTTATCGTATGCGACACTGCTAATGCACCGAGAATCAGTGACCATAGATTCAATACTGGCAAACGTCTTGTTAAAATTGATCATCACCCAGCAGTTGACCAATATGGAGATATAAATTATGTCAATGATGAAGCATCATCAACGAGTGAGATTATTTTTGATTTCATAAGTCATTTTAACGATCAATCTCTGATTGATGATTCTGTAGCAAGAGTATTGTATTTAGGTATTGTTGGAGATACTGGGCGTTTTTTATTTAATAATACAACACCACATACGATGGAAGTCGCAAGCCAATTATTAAAATATTCATTTAATCATCAACAAGAATTGAATAAATTGGGTGAAAAAGATCCTAAATTATTGCCATTTCAAGGCTATGTTTTACAAAATTTTGATTTAAATGATAAAGGTTTTTGTAAGGTGAAAATCACAAAAGATGTACTAGAAAAATTTGATATTGTAGCGAATGAAGCTTCGCTGTTTGTCAATGCGATTGCTGATATTCAAGGATTGAAAATATGGGTTTTTGCGGTAGATGAAGGAACTGAAATTAGATGTCGCATTCGTTCTAAAGGTATCGTCATTAATGATATTGCTAATGCATTTGGTGGTGGAGGCCATCCGAATGCATCTGGTGTTTCCGTTGCAGATTGGCAACAATTTGAAGAATTAGCACAAGCATTAAATAATAAATTGTAAGATTTGGGAGGTATTTGCTGATGGTTGCGCATTTAAACGTTCATACATCGTATGACTTATTGAATTCAAGTATTAAAATTAAAGATGTCATTGCGAAAGCAACGAAAGAAGGTTACACATCATTAGCAATTACAGATACAAATGTTTTATATGGTTATCCCCAATTCTACGACGCGTGCTTAGCAGCAAATATTCATCCAATATTTGGTATGACAATTTATCTCACAGATGGTTTAGCTTCAGTTGAAACCATTGTCCTTGCTAAAAATAATCAAGGTCTAAAAGATTTATTTAAATTATCGTCTGCAATTAAAATGAAAGAAAAGTCTGAAACGCCCTTAGAGTGGCTTAATAAATATATTGATCATTTGATTGTCATATTTAAAGATGTAAATGATTCACACCAAAGCATATTACAAAATTTTATTGGTAATGAAGATATATTTGTAAATCACAATAGCCAACAAGGATTAGATTTTCCGGTCGTGTGGGCACAAAGTACAAACTATTTAAATGAAGATGATGCGGATACTTTAACGGCATTAGCTGCTATAAAAAATAATGAGAAATTAGATTTAGTTAAAGAAGTGCATGATTACAACGCACATATGTTTAGTAGAGCTGATTTAGATACATTCCATGTTAGTGAGCGTATTTGGCAAAATACAAATTACATCGCAACCATTTGTAATGCCGAACTACAATATCATCAATCATTATTACCTAAATTTAAAACACCAAATAATCAGCCGTCTAAAGATTATCTTTATGAGATGCTTCAACAAAATTTGAAACAGTTAAATCTATCCCAAGCGTCACTACAAAGATATGCTAAAAGGCTTAATCATGAATATGAAATTATTACACGCATGGGTTTTGAAGACTATTTTTTAATTGTAAGTGATTTAATACATTTTGCTAAAACGCATGATGTATTAGTTGGGCCAGGTCGTGGTTCATCTGCTGGTTCTTTAGTTAGTTACCTATTAGATATTACGACGATTGATCCCATTAAATATAACTTGTTATTTGAGCGTTTTTTAAATCCTGAGCGTGTTACTATGCCAGATATTGATATTGATTTTGAAGATACACATAGAGAAAAAGTGATTAAATATGTACAGGAAAAATATGGCAATAATCATGTTTCTGGTATAGTGACGTTTGGTCATTTATTAGCAAGGGCAGTTTCAAGAGACGTCGGTCGGATTATGGGTTTTGATGAAATAACATTAAATGAAATTTCATCTTTAATCCCTCATAAATTAGGCATTACATTAGATGAAGCATATGAGAAAAAGGAATTTAAACAATTTGTGCATAGAAATCATCGGCATGAACGCTGGTTTGAAATTTGTAAAAAATTAGAAGGTCTACCACGACATACGTCAACACATGCAGCAGGGATCATTATAAACGACCACCCTTTATATGAGTATACACCATTAACTTTAGGTGATACTGGCATACTGACACAGTGGACTATGACCGAAGCGGAACGTATTGGTCTGTTGAAAATTGATTTTCTAGGTTTACGAAATTTATCTATTATTCATCAAATCGTTAAGCAAGTGAAAAGAGATATGAACATTGATATAGATATTGAAGCCATTCCTTTTAATGATTCAAAAGTATTTCAGTTACTCTCACATGGTGATACAACAGGTGTATTCCAATTAGAATCTGATGGTATAAGAAATGTATTGAAAAAATTACAACCAGAACAATTTGAAGATATTGTAGCTGTAACTTCTTTGTATAGACCTGGACCTATGGAAGAAATACCAACGTATATTACTAGGAGACACTTTCCTGAAAAAGTACAATATTTGCATAAAGACTTAGAGCCTATATTAAAAACAACGTATGGTGTTATTATCTATCAGGAACAAATTATGCAAATTGCGAGTAAGTTTGCTAATTTTAGTTATGGTGAAGCAGATATATTAAGACGTGCGATGAGTAAAAAGAATCGTGCAGTATTAGAGAGTGAGCGACAACACTTTGTGGAAGGTGCTTTAAGTAACGGGTATGATGAACGATTAAGCAAACAAATTTTTGATCTGATTTTAAAATTTGCAGATTATGGCTTCGCACGTGCACATGCGGTGAGTTACTCCAAAATAGCTTATATTATGAGTTATTTAAAAGTACATTATGCTAATTATTTTTATGCCAATATCCTAAGTAATTCAATTGGTAGTGAAAAGAAGACAGCACAAATGATCGATGAAGCGAAACATCAGCAATTAAATATATTGGCACCCAATATTAATGAAAGTCATTGGTTTTATAAAGCAAGCAACAAAGGTATCTATCTATCTTTAGGCGCAATTAAAGGCATCGGCTATCAGAGTGTTAAACTTATTGTTGATGAAAGAAAAAGTAATGGTATATATAAAGATTTCTTTGATTTTACACGTCGTATACCTAAAAGAATAAAGAGTAGAAAATTACTTGAAGCATTAATATTAGTCGGGGCTTTTGATACATTTGGTAAAAATAGAGCGACGTTATTGCATGCGATTGATCAAGTGTTAGATGACGTATCCAATGTGGAACAAGATGATTTTATTTTTGATGTATTGACCCCAAAAACATCTTATGAAGACAAAGAAGAATTACCAGATCAAGTACTAAGTGATTATGAAAAAGAATATTTAGGGTTTTATGTCTCGACACATCCTGTAGAGAAGGCATTTGAAGAAAAACAATATCTTGGTATTTATAAGCTTAATAATGCTAGAGATAATCAACCTATCTTTATTCAAATCGACCAGTTAAAACGTATTCGTACTAAAAACGGACAAAATATGGCATTTATTACGTTAAATGATGGACTTAATAATTTAGATGGGGTAGTGTTCCCAGACGCATATAAAAAATTCGAAATATACTTAAACAAGACAGATACACTTATTGTGAAAGGTAAATTTGAATATAGAAATAATAAAAAACAACTTATTATTAACCAAATAGAAAGTGTTGCGTCGTTTGAAAGTAATAAACTAGCAAATGCAAAACAAATAATCATTAGAAATATAGAAGATTTATCAGAAATAAAAAAGCAGTTAAATTTACAAGCAACGGCAGATGACATCCCAGTGAAATATTTTCAAGAAAACCAAAATCAATTTAAAATTATAGGTTTTATAACACGTAAAAATGAAAAAATTGAAACGCTAATAGCCAAGTTTTCACCATGGGATATAAGGATAATTTAACTTTATCAAGTCTATAAACTATGATATAGTAAACTGATGGTTAAGTTGATACTTACCATCAGTTTATATTAAATGATAGTTTAAATACTACATGTAAAATATATGTTTTTATTACAAAAGTTATCATACAACATGTGCTTATGATTTAATGCTAACGATAACATTTGTAATTTTTGTTAGATTGTAATAAAAATATATATGACTGATTAAAATTATTGAATGTAAGGGGTAGGTTTACATGACATTAAGAGACGACGCACTAGAAATGCATAGAATTAATCAAGGTAAATTAGAAGTTACACCAAAAGTTCAAGTGACCAATAAAGAAGAGCTAAGTTTGGCATATTCACCCGGTGTAGCTGAACCATGTAAAGAAATACATGAAGACCCTAGAAAAGTATTTGAATATACAATGAAAGCAAATACAGTCGCGGTTGTTACAGATGGTACAGCTGTACTTGGATTGGGCAACATTGGTGCAGAAGCTAGTATTCCAGTAATGGAAGGGAAAGCAGTTTTGTTTAAAAGTTTTTCAGGCATTGATGGTGTGCCGATTGCACTAAATACTACGGATACAGATGAAATTGTAAATACGGTAAAATTATTAGAACCAAACTATGGTGGCATTAATCTTGAAGATATTTCTGCACCACGTTGTTTTGAAATTGAAGCGCGTTTAAAAAAAGAAACAAAAATACCTGTTTTTCATGATGACCAACATGGTACTGCAATTGTAACAGTTGCAGGTATGATTAATGCACTGCGCATTATTGATAAAGAATTATCTGATATAAAAGTGGTACTTAACGGAGCAGGTGCAGCAGGTATGGCAATTGTTCAATTGCTTTATTCATATGGTGTTAGAGATATGATTATGTGTGATTCCAAAGGTGCTATTTACGAAGGTCGTTCTTATGGTATGAATGATACAAAAGCATTTGTAGCTAAATGGACAAACAGAGATAAAGTAGAAGGCTCGTTAAATGATGTCATAAAAGATGCTGACGTATTTATTGGCGTTTCTGTAGCCGATTTGTTAACAAAAGAAATGGTTGAATCAATGGCTAAAGATCCAATTATATTTGCTATGGCAAATCCGAATCCTGAAATCAATCCTGATGTAGCAAAAGAAGCAGGTGCTAAAGTAATTGGAACTGGTCGTTCGGATTATCCAAATCAAATCAATAATGTCCTTGCATTTCCTGGTATTTTTAGAGGTGCATTAGATGTAGAAGCTACGCATATAAATGAAGAGATGAAACAAGCTGCAGTAGAAGCAATTGCAAATTTAATTAAACCAGAAGAATTAAATCCAGATTACTGTATTCCTGGTCCATTTGATAAACGTGTGGCACCTTCTGTTGCTAGAGAAGTTGCAAAAGCAGCAATGGAAACAGGGGTAGCAAGAACAGATATGGACCCAGAAGAAATTTATAATAAAACAATGAAATTAACAGATTTAGATAAATAATATTCATGAATACTGATCTCAAAATATTGTGTTTATAATATTGGGAAGACAGTAATGGTTAAGTGGAGGTTTAAAATGTTTAAAGATTTTTTCAATAGAAGTAGTAAAAAGAAAAAGTATGTGACTGTTTCCGATTCAAAACAAAGTGATGTTCCAGCAGGAATTATGACAAAATGCCCGAAATGTAAGAAGATCATGTATACTAAAGAATTAGCTGAAAATTTAAATGTATGTTTCAATTGTGATTATCACATCGCTTTAACAGCGTATAAAAGAATTGAAGCCATTTCTGATGAAGGTACATTCACAGAATTTGATAAAGGAATGACCTCTGCGAATCCATTGGATTTTCCAAGTTATGAAGAAAAAATTCAAAAAGATCAACAAAAAACAGAGTTAAATGAAGCTGTTGTTACTGGTACAGCACATTTAGAAGGTATTGAATTTGGCGTAGCTGTGATGGATGCTAGATTTAGAATGGGTAGCATGGGCTCAGTGGTTGGTGAAAAGATATGTAGAATTATAGAATATTGTACTGAGCATCGTTTACCGTTCATCCTATTTTCTGCTAGTGGTGGCGCTAGAATGCAAGAAGGTATCATATCTTTAATGCAAATGGGTAAAACCAGTGTCACTTTAAAAAGACATATGGATCATGGATTGCTATATATTTCGTATATTACAAACCCAACAACAGGTGGTGTATCGGCAAGCTTTGCTTCAGTTGGTGATATTAATTTAAGTGAACCTAAAGCACTTATTGGTTTTGCTGGTAGACGAGTGATTGAACAAACGATTAATGAAAAGCTACCTGACGACTTCCAAACTGCTGAATTTTTATTAGAGCATGGACAATTAGATAAAGTTGTACATAGAAAAGAAATGAAAGTAACACTATCTAATATTTTAAAAATGCACCAAGAGGTGAAAACGAATGCTTGACTTTGAAAAGCCACTTTTTGAAATAAAAAACAAAATTGAATCGTTAAAAGAATCACAAGAAAAAAATGACGTGGACTTACAGGAAGAAATTGATATGCTTGAGGCTTCATTAGAGCGTGAAACACAAAAGGTATATACTCATTTAAAGCCATGGGATCGAGTACAATTAGCGCGCTTACAAGAAAGACCTACATCTCTAGATTATATACCTCATATTTTTGATTCCTTTATTGAGTTACATGGTGATCGTAATTTCCGAGATGATCCAGCTATGATTGGCGGTATTGGCTATTTAAATGGCCAAGCAGTTACAGTTGTTGGTCAACAACGTGGGAAAGATACTAAAGATAATATTTATCGTAACTTTGGTATGGCGCATCCTGAAGGATATAGAAAAGCCTTACGCTTAATGAAGCAAGCTGAAAAATTTAATAGACCTATTTTTACATTTATCGATACAAAAGGAGCTTATCCAGGGAAAGCAGCAGAAGAACGTGGTCAAAGTGAATCTATTGCTAAAAACCTTATCGAAATGGCAGCACTTAAAGTGCCAGTCATTGCGGTTGTAATTGGTGAAGGTGGAAGCGGTGGCGCTTTAGGTCTTGGCATTTCGAATCGTTTATTAATGCTGGAAAACAGCACATATTCTGTAATTTCACCAGAGGGTGCATCTGCATTATTATGGAAAGATAGTAATTTAGCACAAATAGCTGCGGAAACAATGAAGATTACTGCAGAAGATTTATATGAATTGAAAATTGCCGATGAAGTTTTAAAAGAACCACTTGGTGGCGCTCATCATGATATTGAAAAGCAAGCTCAAAATATAAAAAGTGCATTTTTAAAACATTTGAATGAATTAAGTGCGTTTAATGAACAACAAATCATAGATGATCGCTATGACAAATTTAGAAATATCGGTTCTTTTAATGAATAATTAAAAAGACACGAAATAATATACTTCTGCAAAGCCATTTTTTATAGTATTCATACTAACCATGTGGATTTTAAAGTCTAAGGTTTTAAAAGAGCATTAAATTGCAATCAGGTATACAGCCCCCTGATTTCATATTAGTGCTCTTTTTTTATTGAGTAAAGTAAGTCAAAAGTGGGAATTTGAGATATCTGTTTAATAAAGTAAAGTTAAAGGTATGATAAAGTATCATTGTTTTGAAAATATAAAATATAAGGAAACGCTTTCGTATTGTAAAATGTTTTTTTACAATAATTAAAAACGTTTACATGAGTTACAATGCCCTATTTTAATGGCACCTTCTATAATTTTATGGTATTTTTAGAATAAGAAATACATGTTAGAAAGGTATGTCGTCATGAAAAAAATTGCAGTGTTGACTAGCGGTGGAGATTCACCAGGCATGAACGCGGCTATTAGAGCTGTTGTTAGAAAAGCGATTTATAATAATATTGAAGTTTACGGTGTTTACCAAGGCTATCAAGGATTATTAAACGATGATATCGAGAAGTTGGAGCTCGGTTCTGTTGGAGATACAATCCAACGTGGCGGAACTTTTCTGTATTCAGCAAGGTGTCCTGAATTTAAAGAAGCAGAAGTTCGACAAAAAGCAATAGAGAACTTGCGCAAAAGAGGTATTGAAGGCCTAGTAGTAATAGGCGGAGATGGTAGCTATAGAGGTGCGCAACGCATTAGCGAAGAATGTAAAGAAATTCAAACGATAGGTGTACCAGGTACGATAGATAATGATATCAACGGTTCAGACTTTACAATTGGATTTGATACTGCATTAAATACCATTATAGATTGTGTTGATAAAATTCGCGATACGGCTTCAAGTCATGCAAGAACATTCATCATAGAAGTTATGGGTCGTGATTGTGGAGATTTAGCACTATGGGCTGGACTTTCAGTAGGAGCTGAAACAATCATTGTCCCAGAAGTGGAAACAGATATTAAAGATGTAGCTGAAAAAATTGACAACGGAATAAGACGTGGGAAAAAACATTCCATTGTTATGGTTGCAGAAGGTTGTATGTCTGGAGAAGATTGTGCAAAAGAACTGACAAAGTATATTAATGTTGATGCACGTGTATCTGTGCTTGGTCATATCCAACGTGGCGGCAGTCCAAGTGGCGCAGATAGAATGCTTGCTTCACGATTAGGTGGACATGCTGTAGACTTATTACTAGAAGGAAAAACAGCAATCGGCGTTGGTATTCGCAACAATGAATTAACAGACACTTCATTTGAAGAAATATTTAGGTCAAATGAACACAAGTTTGATTTTGAAACATTTGCTTTAGCAAATGAATTATCGATATAAAATACTGGGAGGCATTAATAATGAGAAAAACTAAAATTGTTTGTACAATTGGACCTGCATCTGAGTCTGAAGAAATGCTTGAGAAATTAATTAAAGCTGGAATGAATGTTGCGAGATTAAATTTCTCACATGGTGATCATGCAGAACATAAAGCTAGAATTGATAGAATTCGTGAAGTATCTCAAAGATTAGGTAAAACAGTTGCAATATTATTGGATACTAAAGGTCCTGAAATCCGTACTCACAACATGAAAGATGGTGCTATTGAACTTGAAAAAGGTACGGAAGTCATCGTAAGTATGACTGAAGTTGAAGGTACACCTGAAAAATTCTCAGTAACGTACGATAATCTAATAAATGATGTTCAAGAAGGCTCATATATTTTATTAGATGATGGCCTTATTGAATTACAAGTAAAACAAATAGATAAAGCAAACGGTGAAGTTGTATGTGATGTTTTAAACACTGGAGAATTAAAAAATAAAAAAGGCGTAAACTTACCAGGTGTTAAAGTAAGTTTACCAGGTATCACTGATAAAGATGCTGAAGATATTAAATTCGGTATAAGTGAAAATATTGACTTTATCGCTGCAAGTTTTGTGCGTCGTCCGAGTGATGTACTAGACATTCGCAAATTACTTGAAGATGGTAAAAACACAAACATTAGCATTATACCTAAAATCGAAAACCAAGAAGGTATTGACAATATTAAAGAAATACTTGAAGTTTCAGACGGTTTAATGGTTGCTCGTGGTGATATGGGTGTTGAAATACCACCTGAATCCGTACCAATGGTGCAAAAAGACTTAATCAGACAATGTAATAAATTAGGTAAGCCTGTTATCACAGCGACGCAAATGTTAGACTCAATGCAACGTAATCCTCGTGCGACACGTGCTGAAGCAAGTGACGTTGCGAATGCCATTTATGATGGTACAGATGCAGTTATGCTATCAGGCGAAACAGCTGCTGGATTATACCCAGAAGAAGCAGTCAAAACAATGCGTAATATTGCAATTTCAGCTGAAGCTGCACAAGATTATAAACGATTATTATCCGATCGAACTAAATTAGTGCAAACTTCATTAGTTAATGCAATTGGTGTTTCAGTAGCGCATACAGCATTAAATTTAAATGTAAAAGCGATTGTAGCAGCAACTGAAAGTGGTTCTACTGCTAGAACGATTTCTAAATATCGTCCTAAATCAGATATTATTGCGGTTACACCACATGCTGAAACTGCGCGTCAATGTGCATTGGTTTGGGGTATTCACCCTGTCGTTAAAGAAGGACGTAAAACAACAGATGCTATGTTGAACACAGCAGTTGCTACAGCGGTCGAAACTGAAAAAGTTCAAAATGGTGATTTAATCATTATTACAGCAGGTGTACCTACAGGAGAAAAAGGGACAACAAATATGATGAAATTACATCTAGTAGGTGACGAATTAGCTAAAGGTCAAGGTATCGGTAGAAATTCAGTTGTTGGAAATACTTTAGTAGTGAATGATGCGAGTGAACTTGAAGGCAAAGATTTAAGTGAAACGGTCATTGTCACAACTTCTGTAGATGAAACGCTTGTCCCTTACATTGAAAAAGCCAGTGGCTTAATTGCTGAAGAGAGCGGCATCACTTCTCCGAGCGCAATTATAGGTCTAGAAAAAGGCATTCCAACAATTGTAGGTGTTGAAAATGCGACTAAAGAGATACAAAATGATATCTTGATTACGGTAGATGCAAATCAAGGAAAAGTATTTGAAGGATATGCGAACGTACTTTAATCATAGTTATCATATGCTAAATCCTTACTCATAATATAAGCAACATAAGTGATAATACAAATTAAAAATGCACTTCCATTTATAAATGGAAGTGCATTTTTTCTAGATATAAAACTTTAACATCGTTACTCGATTTATAATCGTCACTTAAAGTAATACATCATACCATAAAAACATTAACAGATTGCGCTTATTTGATTGATATATAACACATGTTAAGCACGTCAATAGTTATCTGTTTAAATGATTTCGATATGATATATACACCGTGTATTGAGATACTCAAATACTATTGTTAAACACTACACATAACGATGTAGCATCAATTCTCTTTTTTATACAGAAATAGCCCAAGACCATTTTATGTCTTAGGCTATTGTATTAGATTATTGATGTGTTGAAGCATTCAACAATAGTTGTTGATAGGATTACTTCATATCTGAAGTAGCGAATTTTTTATATCTTAGATACATAAGACTCAAGATGATAAACCAAATAGGTGTTAAATAGACTGCTCTTCTTGTTTCTACATTTACGAAAAGTAAGCAAAATACTAAAAAGAAGAAAATCAAAATGATATACCCAATATATTTACCACCAAATAATTTATATGTAGCATTTTTGTGCATTTCTGGGTTTTGGCGATGATAACTAATGTAGGCAACAATAATTAAAGCCCAAACGACTAAAAATAGTACTGTTGAAACAGTTGTAATATATGTGAATACTAAAGTTGCGTTTGGAATAATATAGTTCAATAAGGCTGAAATTAACAATAGAGCACATGAGACTAAGATTGCTATGTGAGGCACACCATTTTTGTTTGTTTTTTCAAAAATAGGGGGTGCTTGCTTTTGATTTGAAAGCCCAAATAACATACGGCTGTTTGAAAATATACCACTATTACAAGAAGAAGCAGCAGCTGTTAATACTACAAAGTTGATGATGCCTGCTGCAAATGGAATACCAATTAAAGCAAATAATCTCACAAAGGGACTTTCTTCTGGATTAATATTGTTCCAAGGGATGATTGACATAATTACAGTCAATGCACCAACATAAAATACTAAAATTCTAATCGGAACGCTGTTGATTGCTTTTGGAATCGTTTTAGTTGGATCTTTTGTTTCGCCAGCCGTCACGCCAATCAATTCAATCCCTACAAAGGAAAAGAGTGCCATTTGAAATGACATTAAAAATCCACTAATCCCTTTTGGGAAAATACCATGTTGATATAAATTAGTTAACGAGGTGTGTCCAAATTGTGTATCGTATGCCATGACAATCATTACAATGCCAACGACAATAAGTGCTAAGATTGTAACTACTTTGATGATGGAAAACCAAAACTCTAGTTCTCCAAAAAGTTTAGCGCTTAATAAATTGAGTGACATTAAAATTAATACACAAAATAGAGCACTTATCCAATTGGGGATATGTGGGAACCAGAAACTAACGTATTTAGCAACAGCTGTAACCTCTGCCATACCTGTAATAATCCAACACAACCAATATGTCCATCCGGTAACAAATCCAGCAAATGAACCTATGTATTGATTTGTTACATCAGCAAAAGATTTAAAATTCGTATTTGTTACAAGAATTTCACCTAAGCCTCGCATAAACATAAATAACATAAATCCTATAATGATATATGTAAGTAAAATCGAAGGGCCAGTTAATGCTATGGTTTGACCTGCTCCTAAGAAAAGCCCTGTGCCGATTGCACCTCCAATTGCAATTAACTGTATATGCCTATTGCTGAGTTCTCTTTGTAACTGTTGTTTTGCCATAAGTTTTAACTCCTTTATTAAGTTATTTATTATTATGATACGCAATTTAAAATAAAACAACACTTTTTTATAGTTGTATCTTAAAAAAGTCAGTGTAATATTATATTAAT
Organism: Staphylococcus sp. HMSC034G07; assembly: GCF_001835975.1. Lineage (NCBI taxonomy): Bacteria > Bacillati > Bacillota > Bacilli > Caryophanales > Staphylococcaceae > Staphylococcus > Staphylococcus sp. HMSC034G07. Next base: position 642,872 of record NZ_KV826609.1, on the reverse strand, counting down.
AATTTGTTATTAATCATGATAACCAATTAAAAACTTTGATAAATTGAAGAAAGGGTAATTACATATTAGAATGATGATATAACAACGTTCATTAATTATGGCGTGTTTATGGGCATATAAACAAATCATCATTTCTTAATGATTAACTAGGAATTTAAACTGAAATATTCACAAAAACGTAAATATTGGCTATAATAGTTTATGAAAGCCGTTTCATTATGAAATAGAAAAGGGGAATATATATGGCAGAGTTACAAAAAGGTTTAGAAGGGGTAATTGCAGCAGAAACTAAAGTGAGCTCTATCATTGATAGTCAACTTACATATGCTGGCTATGAAATTGATGATTTAGCCGAAAATGCTGAATTTGAAGAAGTAGTCTTTTTATTATGGCATTACCGATTACCTAATAAAGAAGAATTACAATCATTTAAAGAAAAACTCTTTAACTATATGACATTAAATCCTAGAGTTTATAATCATTTTAAAGAGTACGCTACTAGTAATGTACATCCTATGACAGCATTAAGAACATCAGTGTCTTACGTTGCGCACTTTGATGAACATGCTGAGGATGAAAGTGAAGATCAAACGATGGAACGTGCAGTACGTATTCAAGCTAAAATCGCTTCACTTGTTACAGCATATGCTAGAGTTAGAGAAGGTAAAGAACCTGTTAAACCTAGCAGTGATTTAAATTATGCTGGTAATTTCTTATATATGTTACGTGGTGAATTACCAACAGATATCGAAGTTGAAGCATTTAATAAAGCATTGGTATTACATGCAGATCATGAGTTGAATGCTTCTACCTTTACTGCAAGATGTGCAGTGTCTTCATTATCAGACATGTATTCAGGTATTGTAGCAGCTGTCGGTTCTTTAAAAGGTCCATTACACGGTGGGGCAAATGAGCGTGTAATGAGTATGTTATCAGAAGTTAAGTCTATTGATGATGTAGATGAATACATTGATAATAAAATTAAAAATAAAGAGAAAATAATGGGATTCGGTCACCGTGTATATAAAAATGGTGATCCAAGAGCGAAATTCTTAAAAGAGATGAGTAGAAAGATTACATCCGAAACAGGCCAAAGCCAGTTATTTGATATATCTGTAAAAATAGCTGATAAAATGAAAGAAGAAAAAGGCCTTATTGCTAATGTGGATTTCTATAGTGCAACTGTATATCACAGTATGAATATTGAACATGATTTATTCACACCTATTTTTGCAGTTAGTAGAACTTCAGGTTGGATTGCACATATTCTTGAACAATATAGAGATAATAGAATTATGCGTCCAAGAGCACAATATATTGGTGAAACTAATAGAACTTATGAACCAATTGAAGAAAGATAATCACGAATTAACATAAATAAAACAATTCAAATGATGGAGGTATTTTTACATGGCAGGAGAAAAAGTAGTAAAAACAGCAGAAGGGTTAACTGTACCAAATAATCCTATCATTCCTTATATTATCGGTGACGGTATTGGACCAGATATTTGGTCAGCTGCTAGTAGAGTCATTGACGCAGCCGTAGAACAGGCTTATAACGGTGAAAAGAAAATTGAATGGAAAGAAGTACTTGCAGGTCAAAAAGCTTATGATGAAACAGGCGAATGGTTACCACAAGAAACTTTAGATACAATCAATGAATATTTAATTGCAATTAAAGGACCACTTACTACACCAATCGGCGGAGGTATTCGTTCATTAAACGTTGCACTACGTCAAGAACTTGATCTATTTACTTGCTTAAGACCAGTACGTTGGTTCCAAGGTGTACCTTCACCAGTTAAACGTCCGGAAGATACTGATATGGTTATTTTCCGTGAAAACACAGAAGATATCTATGCTGGTATTGAATTTAAAGAAGGAACACCAGAAGTTAAAAAATTAATCGATTTCTTACAAGATGAAATGGGTGCTAAAAATATAAGATTCCCAGAAACATCAGGCATTGGTGTGAAACCAGTTTCAAAAGAAGGTACAGAGCGTTTAGTTCGTGCAGCGATTCAATATGCTCTAGATAATGATCGTAAATCAGTAACTCTAGTTCATAAAGGTAATATTATGAAATTTACAGAGGGTGCTTTCAAACAATGGGGCTATGATTTAGCACATAATGAATTTGGTGATAAAGTCTTTACATGGCAACAATATGATGAAATTGTTGAAAAAGATGGTAAAGAAAAAGCTAATGAAGTTCAAGAACAAGCTGAAAAAGACGGTAAAATTATCATCAAAGATTCCATTGCAGATATTTTCTTACAACAAATATTGACACGTCCTGCAGATCACGATGTAGTAGCTACGATGAATCTTAACGGTGACTATGTGTCAGATGCGTTAGCAGCACAAGTTGGCGGTATTGGTATTGCACCAGGCGCAAATATTAACTATGAAACTGGCCATGCGATATTTGAAGCTACACACGGTACTGCACCAAAATATGCTGGTTTAAATAAAGTAAACCCATCATCTGAAATTTTAAGTGCTTCATTAATGCTTGAGCACCTAGGTTGGCAAGAAGCAGCTGACAAGATTACTGAGTCTATCGAAAAAACAATTGCTTCAAAAGTCGTTACTTATGACTTCGCACGTTTAATGGATGGTGCAAAAGAAGTATCTACATCTGAATTCGCTGATGAATTAATCAAAAATATTAAATAAAATGACAATAAATAACAATAAAGAAGTATTTTTCTAAGGAAAATAAATACTTTAGCTTAAGAGCGAGAATATGAAATCATGATTATTATGATTTCTATCTCGCTCTTTTATTTTGATTAAAATATATTTTACGAGCAAGCAAATCTTAGCAAAATATAATTTAAACGAAAGATTTAATAGTTAGAATATAAAATTAATGTTAAGGTATTATTAAAATCAGGAATAATAAGTATATTCAATATCAGTTATTGATTCATTGAAGAATAGTTTATGTAGACGATACAAAATCTTTGTGCTTTCTTTACAAATAACTAATTATTTTCTATTTATTAAGTTTATGTAAAAATACTTTTAAGTATGTTATTTTTATTAAAATTTACGTTATAATTAATTTGTAATCATAAATTTGGAGGTATACTATGTCACAAAAAGTACTTGTAGTAGATGATGAGCAATCAATTGTAACCTTGTTAAAATATAATTTAGAGCAAGCTGGATATATCGTGGATGTTGCCTATGATGGTGAAGAAGCATTAGAAAAAGTGAATGCTGTAAATCCAGAATTGGTTGTATTAGATGTTATGCTTCCTAAAAAAGATGGAATCGAAGTTTGTAAAACGATCCGATCTGATAAAAATTTAGTGCCAATTTTAATGTTAACTGCTAAAGATGATGAATTTGATCGTGTGTTAGGTCTAGAACTTGGTGCAGACGATTATATGACTAAGCCATTTTCACCGAGAGAAGTGGTAGCTAGAGTTAAAGCCATTTTAAGACGATCTGCCATGATTAATGAAGCAGTACCAGTTGAAAATGATGAAGATGATATTTTAATTGGTTCTATCAGAATTAGACCAGAATATTTTGAGGTTTACCGTGGTGATGAATTATTAGAACTCACACCTAAGGAATTTGAACTGTTACTATATCTTATTGAAAGACAAGGCAGAGTAATTACACGTGAGCATATGCTAAACTCTGTTTGGAATTACGAATTTGCAGGTGACTCAAGAATTGTGGATGTACATATTAGTCATTTAAGAGATAAATTGGAAGAGAACCCTAAGCAGCCTAAATTGATCAAAACAGTTAGAGGTTTAGGCTATAAATTGGAAAGACCTAAAGTCTAATGTTGAAGTTTCACCAAAGACTCTTATTTTTATTATGTACCATCGTTATCATTAGTTTTGTTGCATTAGGTGCAATAATTACACATGTCATATACAATACAGTCATATCAAGCCAGCAAGGTGACTTAGAACACCAAGCACAACATTTAGTCAGTTTATACAATCATGATAAAACAGATGAAATCAAAGATATTGCAAAAAACGAAAATTTTACTTTGATACTTACTGAAGGTAACGATGAAGTATTTTCCACAAAGGCAGGGACCCCATTTAATAATGATATTAATAATGAAGCGAATCCTTCTAAAATAATTTACGATAAAATAGGGGATGACCGTAGATATACTTTTAAAACTTCGATTAGAGATAAAGATGTGATTATCAGTGGTGTTAATAATCAAATACTAGAACTACAAATAGGTATATGGAAATATGTAGGTTTAATTGGATTATTTGTATTGGTTATTATTTTCTTTGTCGTGAGAAGCATTAATAGAACTTACATTAGACCGATAAATGAAGTTACATATGCAACAAACCTATTAGCCGAAGGTTATTATCATGTTAGGGTTCCAGAAAGTAATGTTAAAGAAACGAGAGAATTATTCGTCACCACTAATGAGCTAGCCAGAAGATTACAACGATTAAATCATAAACAAAAGTTACAATCTAATCGATTGAAAACAACGATAGAAAATATTCCTAGTTCAATTTTAATGATAGATAAATATGGTGAGATTGTAATTGCAAACAAATCATATTATGATGTGTTTAATCCTGAGAATGTTGTAGAACATAAAAGCTATATCGACTTTATAGATCCAGAGATTCAAAAGTTAATCGCCGAAGCATTTAAAGTTGAAAAATCAACTTATGATCAAATAGAGTTGACAATTGACCAAGTCCACCAAAAATACTTTGACACAGCATGTATTCCAATTTTATCTAAAAGTAAAAAGAATCTTTACGGTATGGTAGTTGTGCTACATGATATTACAAATTTGAAAAAATTAGAAAATTTAAGACGTGAATTCGTAGCTAATGTATCACATGAATTGAAAACACCTATCACTTCTATAAAAGGCTTCGCCGAAACACTTTTAGATGGTGCTAAAAATGATGAACAAACATTAAATGACTTCTTAAATATCATTTCTAAAGAATCGAATCGTATTGAAACATTAGTATATGACTTATTAGATTTGTCTCATGTTGAGCAACAAACACAATTAGAAACAGAACCAACAAGTTTATCTGAAATTGCTGAGTCAACAATGAAACATATGCAAAATATCGCAGAAAGTAAAAATATAACAATAGTTAATGAGATTGAACCAGATATTATTATTGAGGCAAATAAAGATAAAGTTTCGCAAGTAGCACTTAATTTACTTTCGAACGCAATAAGTTATTCTAAAGTTTCTGGTCAAGTCATTGTGCGTGTTTTCAAAGAAGGTAATAAGCGTGTGCTTGAAGTTCAAGATTTTGGTATTGGTATTAGTAAGCAAGATCAAAAACATATCTTTGAACGCTTTTATCGTGTAGATAAAGCCCGCAGTAGAGATTCAGGAGGCACAGGTTTAGGCTTATCTATTACAAAGCATATTATGGAAGCCCATCAAGGTAGAATTAATGTGTTTAGTGAACCAGAAAAGGGTTCAACTTTTAGAGTCACATTTTTTGATTAAAATAATAACTACGACCGATTTAACCATAACCATCATAGGCCAAGGTTAATCGGTCGTTTTATTTTGTGTTAGTAAAAATAGAGTAAGAAAAACTCAAATTTATTAGAAATCATTGTTTTGTCCTATACAAAGAGAAAAGTGCTTGTGATTGAATAGGGTGGAAAGCTTCCTGTGATAGAGACGATAAACATGTGCATAGTGATGCTTAATCATTAAACTATAATATGTGGATTAACAGTGACTGACAATAACATGGAGATTAATTGAAATAATTATTTTATCTCAACCTCATCGAATGAATACGGATTGACCTATAATTTATGATAAAATGGAAGGTAAATATGTGTTGGAGGTTAAAATATTGAATAAATTAATTTTAATTGATGGAAACAGTTTGAGCTTTAGAGCTTTTTATGCGTTACCATTATTACAAAATAAAGCTGGTATTCATACGAACGCCGTTTATGGTTTTGCAATGTTGTTGGAAAAAATTATAAAAGAAGAACAACCCACACATTTTTTAGTTGCTTTTGATGCTGGGAAAACAACATTTAGACATGCGCAATATAGTGAATATAAAGGTGGACGACAATCCACTCCTCCAGAACTTAGTGAGCAATTTCCATACGTTAGACAATTATTGGATGCATACCGTATCAAACGTTACGAATTAGAAAACTATGAAGCAGATGACATTATAGGTACTTTAAGCAAACAAGCTAATCATGAAAACTTCCAAACAATAATCATTACTGGTGATCGTGACTTAACACAATTAGCTACTGACGATGTTACAATCTATTACACTAAAAAGGGTGTTACAGATGTCGACCATTATACTCCAGAATTTATAGCTGAAAAATATAATGGTTTATCGCCGAAACAAATTATTGATATGAAAGGTCTAATGGGGGATAGTTCTGATAATATTCCTGGTGTGGCAGGCGTTGGAGAAAAAACAGCTATTAAACTATTAAACCAATTTTCCACAGTAGAAAATGTATACGAACATATTGATGAAGTTTCGGGTAAAAAATTGAAAGAAAAGCTTGAAAATAGTAAAGATGATGCTTTAATGAGTAAAACGTTGGCGACTATCAATTGTGATAGTCCAATTGAAGTATCATTAGAAGATACTAAATTGCCTGATCAATCAGATACTGATGACAAAATTGAACTATTTAAAAAATTAGAATTTAATCAACTCTTAGACCAGATGGATGCTTCAATTAATGACTCTGACGTTCAAGAGATGGATATTGAACTAGAAGATGATTTTACAAAAATTGATTTCAACTCATTAAAAACAGCAATCATCCATTTCGAGTTAGATGGTGCCAATTACTTAAAAGACAATATTTTGAAATTTGGCTTCTTCGATGGTCAACATTATGTCGTAGTCAATGCCGAACAACTTTCACAAAATCAGTCACTGGTTGCTTGGCTTGAAAATGAGAAGACTGAAAAAATCGTCTACGATGCCAAAAAGTCTTATATCGTAGCACATCGACTTGGTATTAATATTAAGCATATTGTGTTTGATGTGATGCTAGCTAGTTACATTATTGATCCTTCACGCACAATAGATGATGTGAATTCTGTGGTAGCAAACTATGGTCAGCATTATGTTCAATCAAGTGTAGCAATATATGGAAAAGGCAAGAAAAAACAAATTCCATCAGATGACGTATTAAATCCTTATGTGGGAACTATTATCAACGCCATTAACCAAGTTAAACCAAAAATTCAACAACAATTGGATGACTATAATCAAACTGATTTATTACATGATTTAGAATTACCGTTGGCTCGTATTTTAAGTGAAATGGAAGAGACAGGTATTTATACTGAACTTAGTGAACTACAACAAATGGAAGTAGAAATTCAAAGTAAATTAGATGTCTTAATTGACAATATCTATGATGCTGCAGGTGAAAAGTTTAATATTAACTCACCAAAACAATTAGGTGTTGTATTATTTGAAACATTAAAATTACCTGTCATTAAAAAGACAAAGACAGGATACTCTACAGCGGTTGATGTATTAGAACAGTTACAAGGAGAACATCCAATCATAGAATATATTTTAGAATATAGGCAATTAGCTAAATTACAATCAACGTATGTTGAAGGCTTACAAAAAGTGATTGCTGAAGATAATCGTATCCATACTCGATTTAATCAAACATTGGCTCAAACTGGACGTCTATCATCAATCGATCCAAACCTTCAAAATATACCAGTACGTTTAGAAGAAGGTCGAAAAATTAGAAAAGCATTTAAGTCAAGTGATAAAAATAATGTTATCTTTTCAGCCGATTATTCACAAATTGAATTAAGAGTACTGGCACATATTACACAAGATGAAAGTTTGAAACAGGCGTTCATCAATGATGAAGATATTCATACAGCCACAGCAGTGAAAGTTTTTGACGTAGAACCTGAAAATGTTGATAGTTTAATGCGGAGACAAGCAAAAGCTGTGAATTTTGGTATTGTTTATGGTATAAGTGACTATGGATTAAGCCAAAGCTTGGGAATAACTAGAAAACAAGCCAAAAAATTTATAGATGATTATCTGGACAGTTTCCCTGGTGTTAAACAATATATGGAAGACATAGTTAAAGATTGTAAAGCGCAAGGTTATGTAGAGACACTGCTTCATAGAAGACGCTATATTCCAGATATTACAAGTAGAAATTTTAATTTAAGAAGTTTTGCTGAAAGAACAGCAATGAATACACCTATACAAGGAAGCGCAGCAGATATCATCAAACTTGCGATGGTTCATTTTGCTAACGAGGTTAAACATACAGATTTTCATGCTCAACTATTACTACAAGTACACGATGAGTTAATTTTTGAATTGCCAGAAGAAGAAGTAGAAGACTTTGAAAAATTTATTGAAAAGATAATGGATAATGCATTGAAATTAGATGTTCCATTGAAAGTAGAATCTAGTTATGGACAAACATGGTATGACGCGAAATAGAAAGAGGGGAATATGGTGCCTGAACTACCTGAAGTTGAACATGTTACAAGAGGGATAAGGCCTTTTGTAAAAGGGCAAAAAATTGAGGATATTATGTTCTCTGATAAAGTGATAGAAGGAAAAAATAATAATAAAGAAACGATTATTAAAGGGTTATCTTTAGATACATTTAAACATTATACTAAAGGCTACACGATTCATAATATTGAAAGACGTAGCAAATATATTGTTTTTTATATTGAAAATAGTTCGACACAAAGAATAATTATTAGCCATTTAGGTATGGCAGGTGGTTTTTTTGTCGTAGATCATTTAGAAGATATCAGTGCTCCCAATTATCGTAAACATTGGCATGTTATTTTTAAATTAGATAATGACAAACTCTTAGTTTACTCAGATATTCGGAGATTTGGTGAGATTAGAAATGTTGCTTCATTTGAAGGATATCCATCATTTTTAGAAATCGCACCGGAACCTTTTGAGAAAGAAGCATTACCACATTTTATGTCATGGTTTGATAAAAAATTATATCAAAATAAACCAATCAAACAAATGATATTAGACCATAGAGTAGTTTCAGGTTGTGGTAATATCTATGCCTGTGAAGCATTATATAGAGCAGGTATCCATCCAGCACGTATATCTAAAGATTTAAATTATCAAGAAAAAGAAATGTTATTTTATTATGTTCGAGAAGTGTTAGAAGCGGGTATTAAATATGGAGGTACCAGTATTTCAGATTATCTCCATGCAGATGGAAGTACAGGTACGATGCAACAACATTTAAATGTATATAAACAAAAGACATGTAAAGTGTGCGGAAATGATATTGAGACACAAATCATTGCAACACGTAATAGTCATTTCTGTCCTGTATGTCAAAAATGAAGGAAGAGTGAAATTATGCCTAAAGTTATTGGATTAACTGGTGGTATCGCATCAGGAAAATCAACTGTTTCAGAATTGTTAACAGCACATGGTTTTAAAATTGTTGATGCAGATATTGCATCACGTAAAGCTGTTGAAAAAGGTTCTGAAGGACTAGAGCAGGTGCGTTCAACATTCGGAGAAGAAGCAATCGATGAAGATGGTAATATGAACCGAGAATATGTAGGAGATATTATTTTCAACTATCCAGAAAAAAGATTAGAATTAAATGAAATCGTACATCCAATTGTTAGAACCATTATGGAACAAGAAAAAGAAGCATTTCTAAAAGATGGATATAATGTAATAATGGATATCCCATTACTTTATGAAAATGAACTACAAGATACAGTCGATGAAGTATGGCTTGTCTATACTTCTGAAAGTATCCAAATTGATAGATTAATGCAACGTAATGATATTTCTATGGAGGATGCAAAGGCACGTGTTTATAGTCAAATATCCATAGATAAAAAACGCAGAATGGCAGACCATGTTATCGATAATCGAGATTCTAAATTAGATTTAAAACAAAACTTAGAACAATTATTAACTGATGAAGGTTATATCGAAAGTGAAACAGGTCATTCGCAAGAAATTTAAATAACAATGTTTTTAAAATCATACTTATTTGATTCCTTCAAAGTGGACATTTAATAAATGAAAACTTTGGAGGGATTTTTTGTATATCAATAATAATAAGGATAAAGATTTTTCTAAAATTAATCGTTTAGAAAACTACAATTTTAATTATTTTAAGTTTTTTAAATTTTTCTTTAAGAAAACGCTTTCGCATTCATCGATTTATGTTATACTAATTCCATAAAGTATAACACTAAAACGAGGGGTGCTTCGAATGACGACAAATATTGCAATTAATGGAATGGGTAGAATAGGAAGAATGGTATTAAGAATAGCGCTAAAAAATGAAAATATGAATGTAGTCGCGATTAATGCTAGCTATCCACCAGAAACAATTGCTCACCTAATCAATTATGATACAACACATGGTAATTTCGATTTAAAGGTAGAACCTATTGAGAATGGTATAAAAGTTGATGACCGTGAAATAAAACTTGTTGCTGACAGAAATCCAGAAAATTTACCATGGGGCGAACTTGATGTAGATATTGTAATTGAAGCTACTGGTAAATTTAATCACGGTGATAAAGCAGTCGCTCATATTTCGGCTGGTGCTAAAAAAGTGTTGTTAACAGGACCATCTAAAGGTGGAGATGTACAAATGATTGTTAAAGGTGTGAATAATGATCAATTAGACATTGAAAAATATGATATCTTTAGTAATGCTTCTTGTACAACGAATTGCATTGGGCCTGTGGCAAAAGTACTTAATGACCAATTCGGTATTCAAAATGGTTTAATGACAACAGTGCATGCTATTACTAATGATCAAAATAATATTGATAATCCACATAAAGACTTAAGACGTGCGCGTTCATGTAATGAAAGTATTATTCCTACTTCGACTGGAGCGGCTAAAGCACTTAAAGAAGTTTTACCTGAACTAGAAGGCAAACTACATGGCATGGCTTTAAGAGTGCCGACTAAAAATGTATCATTAGTTGATTTAGTGGTTGATTTAGATACTAACGTCACAGTAGAACAAGTTAATGAAGCTTTCAGAAATAACACATTAGAAGATGTGATTGCGACTGAAGATGCACCGCTTGTATCTATGGACTTTAACACAAATCCACATTCAGCCATTATTGATACACAAAGTACAATGATTATGGGTGAAAATAAAGTGAAAGTTATAGCTTGGTATGATAATGAATGGGGTTATTCAAATAGAGTTGTAGATGTTGCCGAAGAAATTGGTCAATTATTAAAAAATAATGTATCAACTGTTGTTAATTAATAGCCTAATTACTGTAAATATTTAATGTGGTTACTGCTTTGTAATTGCGTATCCAAGAAAATTAATTTATTGTTAACTTATATCTTTACCTCTCTTTAAAGTGAATGTGCATTTTCACTTTAAAGAGAGGTTTTATTTTAAATATGAAGGATTAAATGTATTTATTATAAATAAATAGCGTTATTGTGTAATACGATTCTTTTGTGGCATAACGATTTATAGTATAATGAATGGTAATCAAATTGAGAGGGTGGTAATTCGATGAAATGCCCGAAATGTAGTTCAACGCACTCTCGCGTTGTAGATTCACGACATGCTGATGAAGTTAATGCGATCAGACGTAGAAGAGAATGTGAACAATGTGGCACAAGGTTTACTACGTTTGAACATATTGAAAAAAGACCGTTAATCGTTGTCAAAAAAGATGGCACACGTGAACAATTTTTACCTGAAAAAATACTCAATGGTTTGGTGCGCTCATGTGAAAAAAGACCTGTGCGTTATCAACAATTAGAAGATATTACTAATAATGTAGAATGGAAATTAAGAGATGAAGGACGTGCCGAAATTTCTTCAAGAGAAATAGGGGAACACGTCATGAATTTATTGATGCATGTGGATCAAGTTTCTTATGTGCGATTTGCATCTGTTTATAAAGAATTTAAAGATGTTGATCAACTATTACAATCAATGCAAGGAATTTTAGCAGAAAACAAACGGAGTGATTCTTAAATGGGATTACAGTCCTATGATTATGGTTTAAGACCACAAGATGATTTCCACGTGTTGCGTCATTTTTATTTAAATCATAAACATTTAGAAATACTTAATAGATTATTTACGCCAATGATTGGCTCAAATGCTATTGGTTTGTATCATTATTTGAATCAGTTCGTAGAATTTGAACAAGATGTTGTCTTGACACATTATATTATTATGAATGAATTAAAAATAAACTTACTTGAATTCAGAAAGGAAATGGATTTGTTAGAAGGCATTGGATTATTAAAATCTTTTGCGCATCATTCTAAACAACACTCTTCTTTTGTATACAAGCTTGTACAACCACCATCAGCAGAGCAATTTTTTAATGATCCTATGTTATCTGTATATTTATATAGTCAAGTAAGTAAGCAACGCTACTTGCAACTGAAATCACATTTCGAGGATCAAATGACCATTGACTTAAGTCAGTACAAAGATGTGACGCGCACATTCATTGATGTGTTTAAAGTGCCTAACAAAGTACTGACTGAAGATACACAGATGATTGAAAGTGAAGAAACTTATGGTGGTGCAGATTTATCTAATGTAAATTTTGATTTTGAAGTACTTTATGATTTATTACAAAATCATTTTATTAGCACTAAAATAATTGATAGTGAAGCTAAAGCATTGATCACACAGATTGCGACTTTATATGGTTTAACACCAGAAGCAATGAAACGCATTATTTTAAAATCAATCACTAGTGCACAAGAGCTCTCTTTTGAAGAAATGCGTAAACATGCTAGAACGTATTACCTCATAGAACATGAGCAACAGCTTCCAAAATTAAAGGCTAAAAAATCAAATTATATAGATGGTGTCAGCACGGAAAAAAATAATATAACAGAAGATGATTCAAATCATTGGTTAAAACAATTAGACGAAACTAGCCCCATCGATATGCTTGCTTCGTGGTCAGAATCTGAACCTACGACGCAGCAAAAGTATATGGTCGAAGAATTAGTTGAAAGAGAACAACTACCATTTGGTGTAATTAATATACTTTTACAATTTGTAATGTTAAAAGAAGACATGAAACTTCCTAAAACTTATATCTTTGAGATTGCATCAAATTGGAAAAAAAAGGGTATCAAAACTGCAGAAGAAGCGTATCATTATGCTAAAAAGGTGAACCAACCTACATCCAAACAGTCAAATCAAACTAAAAATGGTAGTTATAAACCTAAACAACTCGTTTCTAGGGAAATGACACCTAAATGGCTAGAAGAACGAGATAGTAAAGAAACGAAAAATCAAAGTTTAGAAGAACTTAATAATCCAGATGAAGATGAAGCGTTAAAAAGAGACCGTGAAGCGTTGTTAAAACGATTGAATAGTAAGCGAGAGGAGGAATAATATATGAAGTCTTTCAATCATATTATGGGTGACTCTAAGGATTTAAGTCAGCGAATTGAAAAGATAAAAAAAGATGTTATCAATGATCCAGATGTCAAAATGTTTTTAGAGACACATCAATCAGAAGTAACTAATGCAATGATTGATGAAGATTTGAATATTTTACAAGAATACAAAGATCAAGAAAAGCATTATGATGGCCATGCCTTTAAAGATTGTCCGAACTTTGTTAAGGGTCATGTGCCTGAATTATATGTAGAAAATCAGCACATAAAAATTCGTTACCTACCTTGTCCATGTAAAATCAAACATGACGAAGAAAAATTTGATGCCCATTTAATTGCTTCACATCATATGCAACGAGATACATTAAATGCGAAATTAAGCGATATTTATATGGACAAAAGAGATCGTATAGATGTTGCAATGGCAGCAACCGATATTTGTGAAAAAATAGTAGAAAAAGCGCCCCAAGTCAAAGGTTTATATATACATGGTCCTTTTGGAACTGGAAAATCATTTATATTAGGTGCGATTGCCAATGAATTAAAAGTTGAAAAAGTACCTTCTACGATTGTATATCTACCAGAATTTATTCGCACTTTAAAAGGTGGATTTAAAGATGGCAGTTTCGAATCAAGGTTAGCGAAAGTACGTGAATCACATGTGTTAATGTTAGATGATATTGGTGCTGAAGAGATTACACCTTGGGCAAGAGATGAAGTAATTGGCCCATTACTTCATTATAGAATGGTTCACGAATTACCAACGTTTTTTAGCTCTAACCTAAGCTTTGAAGAATTAGAATATCATCTTTCTGTTACGCGCAATGGTACTGAAAAAACAAAAGCAGCTAGAATAATGGAAAGAATTAAATCGTTAGCAACACCATATTTTTTGGAAGGCAAAAATTATCGTAACGATTGAATTATTAAAAAAATGTTGTATAATATAATTAAATCTAAATCAAGCGAAATAAAATGAAGACATGATAGATAATTTCATACTTCACAGAGAACCAATGTGTGATGAGAATTTGGTAAGTATCATTATCTGTTACTACTTCATGATAGATGTTCTAATCAACATCCGGCTCAAGACCGTTAACTTATGTAGAGTAAAGTATTTTTATCATTATAAAAATTACTTTAATTAGGGTGGTACCGCGAAGACCTCGTCCCTTTTAGGGATGGGGTCTTTTTGTTTTACGTTTGTAATATGACTATTTCGTGATGATTTAAGGCAAGTATAAATAGGAGGAATTTAAATGGATCAAATAAATATTACTTTTCCAGATGGTAATGCGAAAGCATTTGAAAAAGGAACTACTACAGAAGAGATTGCACACTCAATCAGTCCTGGTTTAAGAAAAAAAGCTGTAGCAGGAAAGTTAAATGGACAAATGATTGATTTAACAAGACCAATCGAAACAGATGGTGAAATTGAAATAGTTACACCTGGTAGTGATGAAGCATTAGAAGTTTTGCGTCACTCTACTGCACATTTAATGGCACAAGCTTTAAAGCGTTTATATGGAGATGTGAAATTTGGTGTGGGTCCAGTCGTTGATGGTGGATTTTATTATGATTTTGATATGTCTGAAAGCGTGTCATCTGATGATTTTGAAAAAATAGAAAAAACAATGAAGCAAATCGTCAATGAAAACTATCCTATAGAACGAAAAGTAGTATCGAGAGATGAAGCGAAAACATTTTTTGCTGATGATCCGTATAAACTAGAACTAATAGATGCTATTCCAGAAGATGAAAATGTTACTTTGTATTCGCAGGGTGAATTCACTGATTTATGTCGTGGTGTTCATGTACCATCAACTTCAAAAATTAAAGAGTTTAAACTTTTATCAACTGCAGGCGCATATTGGCGTGGAGATAGTGATAATAAAATGCTTCAACGTATATATGGTACTGCTTTCTTTGATAAAAAAGACTTAAAGGCATATCTTAAAATGCTAGAAGAACGCAAAGAACGCGATCACCGTAAAATTGGTAAAGAATTAGAACTATTCTCAAACAATCAATTAGTAGGTGCAGGTTTACCATTGTGGTTACCGAACGGTGCAACAATTCGTCGCGAAATTGAACGATATATTGTAGATAAAGAAGTAAGCATGGGTTATGATCACGTGTATACACCAGTGATGGCAAATGTAGATTTATATAAAACATCAGGACACTGGGATCATTATCAAGAAGACATGTTCCCAACTATGAAATTAGATGAAAATGAAGAAATGGTGTTAAGACCTATGAATTGCCCTCACCATATGATGATTTATGCGAATAAACCACATTCATATCGTGAATTACCAATTCGCATTGCTGAATTAGGTACAATGCATCGTTATGAAGCAAGTGGTGCTGTTTCTGGATTACAACGTGTTAGAGGAATGACTTTAAATGATGCACATATTTTTGTAAGACCAGATCAAATAAAAGAAGAATTCAAACGCGTTGTTAATTTAATTGTCGATGTTTATGAAGACTTTGGATTTGAAAATTATAAATTCCGCTTGAGTTACAGAGATCCTGAGGATAAAGAAAAGTACTTTGATGATGATGAAATGTGGAATAAAGCAGAAAGTATGTTGAAAGAAGCGGTTGATGAACTAGGTTTAGCATACGAAGAAGCTATTGGGGAAGCTGCCTTTTATGGCCCTAAGTTAGATGTTCAAGTACAAACAGCTATGGGTAAAGAAGAAACGTTATCTACGGCTCAATTAGACTTCTTACTACCTGAAAAATTTGAATTGTCATATATAGGAAAAGACGGTGAGCAACATAGACCTGTAGTCATCCATCGTGGTGTTGTTTCGACAATGGAGCGCTTTGTTGCATTTTTAACAGAAGAAACTAAAGGAGCTTTCCCTACGTGGTTAGCACCAAAACAAGTTGAAATTATTCCAGTAAACGTTGACTTGCATTATGATTATGCTCGACATTTACAAGACGAACTTAAATCACAAGGTATAAGAGTCGAAATAGATGATCGAAATGAAAAAATGGGTTATAAAATCAGAGAAGCACAAATGCAAAAAATCCCTTATCAACTTGTCGTTGGGGATAAAGAGATGGAAAATAATGAAGTGAATGTTAGAAAATATGGTTCGCAAGATCAAGAAACGGTTGAAAAAGAATCATTTATTTGGGATTTGGTAGATGAAATCAGACTTAAAAAACAAAGATAACCTTGAAAGTAATGTTGAAATCATGTATATTGAATCTTAGTGAAATAAAAAAATAAAAAAATTGAGTTAGAGGTTGCGTTTTTAATCAGTAACAATCTGTAAGCTATTTGGAGCGTATGTAGGATTTGTGAAAGGTAAAAATGCCGAAATCAAAAGTGACCATTTTTCACTATTGGTTGGGTCAGTTTTCGAAAGAGACTGGACTGTCACATATGTGATGTGCTACCTATATAAATGCTATGACTAAAATGGTTGCATATCTAATAGGTATGTAACCATTTTATTTAGGTTTAAGATTATTATTTATACTAAAACGGGAAATTTATAGCAAATTGGTTAAATAACATGTATATTCCGATGTAAAGGTTATTAATAACTATAAAAGTATAATTATAATCGCATAGTAAGTTGGCCTCTAAGTTTAAAGGAAAGGGAGCATCTATGGCAAAAGAAGTAAATCAAAATAATGGAGTTAAAAGAGGGCTAAAAGATCGTCATATATCCATGATAGCTATTGGTGGTTGTATTGGTACTGGTTTATTTATGACTTCTGGTGGTGCAATTCATGATGCAGGTGCCTTGGGTGCATTACTTGCATATGCAATTATTGGAGCAATGGTATTTTTCCTTATGACATCTTTAGGAGAAATGGCTACTTATTTACCTGTTTCTGGTTCATTTAGTACTTATGCTACGCGTTTTGTTGATCCATCACTTGGATTTGCATTGGGATGGAATTATTGGTTCAACTGGGTTATTACAGTTGCTGCAGATGTTACGATTGCTGCACAAGTGATTCAATATTGGACACCTCTTTCAGGTATACCAGCTTGGAGTTGGAGCTGTTTGTTCCTAATTATTATATTTGGACTAAACGCTTTGTCTGTTAGAGTTTATGGTGAAAGTGAATACTGGTTTGCATTAATTAAAGTTGTTACAGTTATCATTTTTATTGCCATCGGTCTACTTACTATACTTGGAATTATGGGTGGAGAATTCGTAGGTTTTGACACATTTTCTAAAGGCGGTGGCCCAATTCTTGGTGACGGCTTAGGTGGTAGTCTACTGACAATTCTTGGTGTATTCTTAGTTGCAGGCTTCTCATTCCAAGGTACTGAATTAATCGGTATTACAGCTGGTGAATCTGAAAATCCAGAACGAGCAGTACCTAAAGCAATTAAACAAGTATTTTGGAGAATATTGATTTTCTATATATTAGCAATTTTTGTAATTGGTATGTTAATACCGTATGATAGTCCTTCTTTAATGGGTGGTGGCGATGATATTGCTACCTCACCATTTACACTTGTATTTAAAAATGCTGGATTAGCATTTGCAGCATCATTTATGAATGCCGTTATCTTAACATCGGTATTATCTGCTGGTAATTCTGGAATGTATGCATCGACTAGAATGCTATACTCCATGAGTAAAGACAAATTAGCATATCCAGTTTTTGGTAAAACAAATAGAAACGGCGTACCGTATGTATCGTTAATTACGACAGCTGTGATTGTCGTGGGCATCTTTGTATTGCAACATTTGAGTGGTGATGCTTACGAATATATTGTTGCTGCAAGTGGTATGACTGGTTTTATCGCTTGGGTAGGTATCGCAGTCAGTCATTATAGATTCAGAAAAGCATTTGACAAGCAAAATTATGATAAATCTAAATTAAAATACAAAGCTAAACTATTCCCATTTGGCCCAATCTTTGCTGGTGTCCTATGTGTGTTAGTCATTATTGGACAAGACGTAGATTTTATCCAAACAGGTGACTTTAACCTGAACCGATTTATTATCACATATATGGGTATTCCAGTATTTCTAGCATTCTTTATTTATCATAAATTACGTTATAAAACGAAAATGGTACCATTAGAGAAAGTGAACTTACGACAAGACATAGATATGGACGAAATTAAACATAATTAAAATAAACTGTTGACTTATTTGAAGATAGTTGCTAAGATGGGTAATGTTGAATACGAAACGAACCAAGTAGAAGCTCCCGCTTCTCACCTGTAGCGACGCTAAATGCAGTTGGCAGGTCTATATATACATGAAAATATCATGTGTAGAGAAGAGCGGGTATATTATATACTCGCTCTTTTTGCTTGGGATAATTTCGTAAAAATCTTGGAGGTGTCAACCATAGCAAAAGATCAGACTCAAGTTAACGAAAAGATTCGCGCAAAAGAATTACGTTTGATAGGGCAAGACGGAGAACAAATTGGTGTTAAATCAAAATCCGAAGCCCTAGAAATGGCTGAAAGAGTAGGTTTAGATGTAGTCTTAATGGCTCCAAACGCTAAACCACCTGTTGCAAGGATTATGGATTACGGTAAATACAAATTCGAACAACAGAAAAAAGAAAAAGAAATGAAGAAGAAACAAAAAACAATCAACCTTAAAGAAATTCGCTTAAGTCCAACAATTGAGGAACATGATTTCCAAACTAAATTGAAAAATGGACGTAAGTTCTTAGAAAAAGGCGATAAATGTAAAGTTTCTATTCGTTTCAGAGGACGTGCGATTACGCATAAAGAAATTGGTCAACGAGTTTTAGAAAAATTCGCTGAAGAATGTAAAGATATCGCAACTATTGGGCAAAGACCTAAAATGGACGGTCGTCAAATGTTCATTATGCTTAACCCAATAAACGAAAAATAATATTAGATAATACAGGAGGAAATGAATCATGCCTAAAATGAAAACCCACCGTGGAGCTGCTAAACGTGTTAAAAGAACTGCTTCAGGTCAATTAAAACGTTCAAGAGCTTTCACTTCACATATGTTTGCAAATAAAACAACTAAACAAAAACGTAAATTACGTAAAGCTTCATTAGTGCACAAATCAGACATGAAACGTGTAAAACAATTATTATCTTATAAAAAATAATTGACGAGATAGCCTGAGAAACAGCGAAAAATTTAAGAATGTACACATTTTAAGGAGGAATTTATTATGCCACGAGTAAAAGGTGGAACAGTAACAAGAGCGCGTCGTAAAAAGACGATTAAATTAGCTAAAGGTTACTTTGGTGCAAAACGCACATTATATAAAGTTGCAAAACAACAAGTTATGAAATCAGGTCAATATGCTTTCCGTGACCGTCGTCAAAGAAAACGTGACTTCCGTAAATTATGGATTACACGTATTAATGCTGCAGCACGTCAACATGACATGAGTTATTCAAGATTAATGAATGGTTTGAAAAAAGCTGATATCGACGTAAACCGTAAAATGCTTTCTGAAATCGCGATTTCAGATGACAAAGCTTTTGGTGAATTAGTAGCAAAAGCTAAAGAAGCTTTAAAATAATTTTCAAATAAAGCCTGGGACACCATATTGTCTCAGGCTTTTATGTGGTATTGGCACTGCGTAAATACTTTATGATAGATATGCTTGTGTTAATACCTTTATAAGGTTAATGATTTAGGTTCAAAGGTTGAAATATTAGATGATTAATAATTTACCTGCGAGTAAGCGTTTTGTTATTAGTATTGTTTTGAGATACGTGAATGTTTTGATAAAATGACAAGGAAGTCACATATGAAGGAGAAACTAATGTCTAAATTTGACGAAATGATTACGGTAGTACCAAGAAAAATTTTATTTGATAATGAAAATAATCAGTTTAATGGATTTTTAGATAAAAATTCGAACAAGGGACAAGACATTTTTGAAACACTATCGAATTATGAAATTAAACGACGTGGTGATATGGAAGAAGATCCAAGTTATAAACAACTTATTTCGTATTGCATTTTAGAAAATGAGCACGATGAAATATTAGTTTATGAACGACTCTCAGGTGGCGGAGAAACGCGTTTGCATGGTCAGTCTTCGATCGGTGTTGGTGGCCATATGAATGACGTTAAAGGTGCTGAATCTATTAATGAAGTGCTTAGAGTGAACGCTCAGAGAGAATTAAATGAAGAAGTAGGCCTTTCTGAAAGTAAATCACAAAATTTAGCATACATAGGCTTTATCAATGATGATACAAATGAAGTTGGTGAAGTACATTTAGGTGTTGTATTTAAGATTAATGTTAACAGTAATGATGTAGAAGCAAAAGAGACCGACACTTTAAAAATTAAATGGGTCAACCATAACAAGATAGACAATTATGATGACTTTGAAACATGGAGTGCGCTCATTTTACAGGCAATACAATAGAGGTGTTGATTAATGTCTGATATCATTCCATTTCCGAGATCAAAAGAAAAGTTGATTAGAGAAATTAAACAAGCTTTTAATGAAAATAATTTAGCACAAGCTTATCAGTTGTTTGAGTCATTAGAAGCTCAGTTCGAACTTGATGAACAAATGGCTTTATTAAAATGTGCGATGCTTTTTAAAATGGAACATTATTTAGAGCTACGTGAAGAAGCAATCATTCTATTAAAACAAGGTATATCTAATTATGATGATTTAATGATTTATTATGTTAAAAGTTTAAATGGCTTAGGACAATATTTTGAAGTTGTTGAAATTATTAATCAAATCATAGATGAAGTCAATGATCATAAGACTAGAATGGAATTATTTCCAATCAAGGAATTTGCTTTAAGCCAAATTGATAAACATAATGAACATGCAGCTCAAATGCTACAAAGTTTTGATACATTAACACTTAAAGAACAAGTTAACATTATGCTGACGCTCATAGATCATAGTCAATATCGTTATCAAGATACAGTGATTCATTTGTTGAATGAGTTGAAACTCGCACCGAATGTCGTAACTATTATGTTGGAATACTTGCGTTTTGCAAAAAATGACCAAACGATTTCTATTCATAAATATGGATATGAAATCAATGTGATTCCACAGAATCTTGAAGGGCTAGAACAAACTTTATTTAAAACTGAAGTTATACCTAACGTTCTGAAGCAACTTGAAGATGGTGCAGCACAACAACTTGTAGAAGAAGCGCTTCATATGCTGAATAATCATGCCATTTTACTTTATCCATTAAATGTTGAACTCATTGCAACAAAGGAAACTTGGATAGAAGGTTATACAAATTATTTCAAATCAATGTTAGGTTTAGAAAGTATCGACTCAACGAATCATGTGCTTGCATTCATTGAGTCGTTAGATAAAGAAAAATAAGTAGTTTTATCATTAACTCATATGAAAAATGGGTAATGGAGTTAAGAGGTAATATAAAATTATAATAAATTTCAACTTTTTATTAATTATTCATATAAAATTCATAATTTGTGTCGAGCTTTGACGTGTGCTATAATAATGAAGTTGAAAAAATAAAATAGGATAATCATGGAGGTTTTTATACATGACAGCAACTTGGGAAAAAAAGGAAGGTAACGAAGGTGTTTTATCTGTTACTGTTCCAGCAGAAAAAGTAGACAAAGCAATTGATCAAGCTTTCAAAAAAGTGGTTAAACAAATTAATGTGCCGGGCTTCCGTAAAGGGAAAGTACCTCGCCAAATTTTTGAACAACGCTTTGGTGTAGAAGCATTGTATCAAGATGCAGTTGATATCTTATTACCAGAAGCGTATGGTGAAGCTATTGACGAAACTGGCATTAAACCAGTTGATCAACCAGAAATCAATGTAACATCAATTGAAAAAGGTAAAGACATGACATTTGAAGCAAATGTTGTAGTTGAACCTGAAGTTGAACTTGGTGATTACAAAGGTTTAGAAATTGAAAAACAAAATACTGAATTAACTGAAGAAGAAGTACAAGAATCAATCGATCATCAACTTGGACATCTAGCAGAAATGGTTGTTAAAGAAGATGGTGCAGTTGAAAATGGTGATACGGTAAACATTGATTTTGATGGTTATGTTGATGGTGAACAATTTGAAGGTGGACAAGCTGAAGGCTACGACCTTGAAATTGGCTCAGGTTCATTTATTCCAGGTTTTGAAGAACAATTGGTTGGTGTTAAAACTGGCGAAGAAAAAGATGTTAATGTAACATTCCCAGAAGAATACCATGCTGAAGAATTAGCTGGAAAAGAAGCTACTTTCAAAACAAAAGTTAATGAAATCAAATATAAAGACGTTCCAGAATTAAATGATGAAATTGCAAACGAATTAGATGCAGAGGCTAACTCAGTTGATGAGTATAAAGAAAACTTACGTAAACGTTTAGCTGAACAAAAAGCTACAGACGCTGAGAATACTCAAAAAGAAGAAGCTATTAATAAAGCTACGAATAACACAACAATTGATGTTCCAGAAGCGATGATTAAAACTGAGTTAGACCGCATGGTTCAAGAATTTGGACAACGTATGCAACAACAAGGTCTTAATTTAGAAACTTATTTCCAAATTTCTGGACAAGATGAGTCACAATTAAGAGAGCAAATGAAAGATGATGCTGAGGAACGCGTTAAAACAAATTTAACATTAACTGCGATTGCTGATGCAGAAGAAGTAGAAGTATCTGATGCTGACATCGACAAAGAATTAGAAAAAATGAGTGAACAGTTTAATATATCTGTAGAAGATATTAAACAAACACTTGGTAACACTGACATTGTTAAAAATGATGTACGTATTCAAAAGGTTATTGATATGTTAGTAGAAGAAGCGAAATTAGTAGAACCATCTAAAGATGACTCTGAAGCATAACTAAAAATGTCACAAGCATATTGTTTGTAGAAACAAAGTATAGTTGTTTAATATTGTAAACTAGTAGCAGATGCATTCAATTAATGTGTCTGCTACAATGTTTTGTGCAAAAAACTTGAGATTTGTTCAAGTTGCATATTAAAATGCTATCTAGTATAGTCTTTAGGGAATAGGGGTGTAAATAGAATGTTCAAATTCAATGAAGATGAAGAAAATTTAAAATGCTCTTTCTGTGGTAAAGATCAAGACCAAGTTAAAAAATTGGTCGCAGGAAGTGGCGTATATATTTGTAACGAATGTATTGAGCTATGTTCAGAAATAGTTGAAGAAGAGTTAGCTCAATCAGAATCAGAAGGACTAACAGAATTACCAACTCCTAAAGAAATTATGGATCAATTAAATGATTATGTTATTGGCCAAGAAAAAGCTAAAAAATCTCTAGCTGTCGCAGTATATAATCATTATAAACGTGTTCAAAATTTAGGTCCAAATGAAGATGACGTGGAATTACAAAAAAGTAACGTTGCTTTAATTGGTCCAACAGGTAGCGGTAAAACCCTTTTAGCCCAAACTTTAGCTAAAACATTAAATGTGCCTTTTGCAATCGCAGACGCTACGAGTCTCACTGAAGCCGGATATGTTGGCGATGACGTTGAAAATATATTACTTCGCTTAATTCAAGCAGCTGATTTTGATATAGATAAAGCTGAAAAAGGTATCATTTATGTCGATGAAATCGACAAAATCGCTAGAAAATCAGAAAATACTTCTATCACAAGAGACGTTTCAGGCGAAGGTGTACAACAAGCGCTATTGAAAATTCTTGAAGGTACAACTGCAAGCGTGCCACCACAAGGCGGACGTAAACATCCTAACCAAGAATTAATTCAAATAGATACTACAAATATCTTGTTTGTACTTGGTGGTGCATTTGACGGTATTGATGAAGTCATTAAACGCAGACTAGGTGAAAAAGTCATTGGATTTTCTAGTAGTGAAGCATCTAAATATGATGAGGATGCTATCTTAGAACAAATCAGACCTGAAGATTTACAATCATACGGTCTAATTCCAGAGTTTATTGGTCGTGTGCCTATTGTTGCAAATCTAGAAACACTAGATGTTGATGCATTGAAAAATATTTTAACACAACCAAAAAATGCTTTAGTAAAACAATATACAAAAATGTTAGAACTAGATGATGTAGAACTAGAATTTACAGACGAAGCATTGTCTGCAATTAGTAACAAAGCGATTGAGCGTAAAACAGGTGCGCGTGGCTTACGTTCAATTATTGAAGAAGCATTAATCGATATTATGTATGATGTTCCATCTTCCGATGGTGTTGTAAAAGTGGTAATCACTGAAGAAACGATTAATGATGAAAAAGATCCTGAACTATACGATAAAGAAGGAAATCTCGTTAATAAGGAACAAACTTCTGCTTAATAAAATAGTTTGAAAATAAAGGGCTGAATCAAAGCGAATCAATTGATTAGTACTGGTTGCCCTATGAGTTTTGAATAACGTTGTATATATTAGATTATCAAAGTTTTATATTAGTCAATGTTGAAAATTAAGACTAAAAGGCTGAGACATTATAAATGTGTCTTAGCCTTTTTCTTTTAAAATGGAATATAAATCATATAAAAATACATATAAATAAGTGAAATTGTGTAATATAATAATGAAGTGACTTTAATAGAAAAGAGGGTCGGTAATGAAAATAAATCCTAATGAAATAGAATTATTAATCAGTGCGGTAAAGCCTGAACAATATCCTGAAACTGGTTTGAGCGAGGTAGGACTCAGTGGTCGTTCCAATGTTGGTAAATCATCTTTTATTAATAGTATGATTGGACGTAAAAATATGGCACGAACTTCACAACAACCAGGTAAAACACAAACGCTCAATTTTTATAATATTGATAATCAACTGGTATTTGTAGATGTGCCAGGTTATGGTTATGCTAAAGTGAGTAAAAAACAACGTGAAGCGTTTGGAAAAATGATTGAAAAATATATTTCTCAGAGAACGTCTTTAAAACTTGTCATTCAGCTTGTTGATTTGAGACATAATCCTACAGAAGATGATATTTTAATGTATAACTATTTGAAGTATTTTGATATTCCGACATTAGTAGTTGCTACAAAAGAAGATAAAATCGCTAAAGGTAAAGTACAGAAACATTTAGCCAATGTCCAGCGAAAACTTGAAATGGAACCTGAAGATGAAATTATCAGTTATTCTTCTATCCAAGCGAATAAGCAACAACAAGTATGGGATATAATTGCAAAATATATATAGAATGTTGAGAAAACGGTTAAAGCCTATAAATTATGACAACTATTTGAATGTAGATTAGAATATTTCTAATTTACGTGTGCAATATGCTTAACTCAAATGATAATTGTGTTATAATTTAGTTATTGTAATATGTATGGAGGGCGTTATAAATGCATTTAATTGCGATAAGCATTAATCATCGTACAGCAGATGTAGCACTAAGAGAACAAGTTGCTTTTAAAGATGATGCCATACGTTCAGCCAATGTTGATTTATTCGAAACTAAATCTATTTTAGAAAATGTAATATTATCAACTTGTAATCGCACAGAAGTATATGCTGTTGTTGATCAAATTCATACAGGTCGCTATTATATTCAACGTTTTTTAGCGAGAAATTTTGGGTTTGATGTTGAAGAGATTAAAGAAATGACTGAAGTAACTGTGGGGGACGCAGCAGTAAGACATTTATTGCAAGTTACTTCAGGCTTAGATTCTGTAGTGTTAGGAGAAACTCAAATTCTTGGACAAATTAGAGATGCATTCTTTATTGCTCAAGAAGAAGATACAACTGGTACTATATTTAATCATCTGTTTAAACAAGCGATTACTTTTGCGAAAAAAGCGCATAATGAAACGGATATTGCAGATAATGCAGTTAGTGTTTCATATGCAGCAGTTGAACTTAGTAAAAAAGTATTTGGCAAAATTAATAATAAAAGTGCTTTGATTATTGGTGCAGGGGATATGAGTGAGCTATCACTCTTGAATTTGATAGGTTCAGACGTAACTGATGTAACCATTGTTAATAGGACTGTGAGTAAAGCACAGAAATTAGCAACTGCACACAATGTTAAATATGAATCTATAGAGGCACTACCACAACTTTTGGCACATGCGGATATTGTGATTAGTTCAACGAGTTCAGATGAATATATCATTACAAATAGCATGATGGCTACGATTCAATCACAACGGAAAAATGATTCTCTCGTGTTGATAGATATTGCGGTTCCAAGAGATATTGAACCAGGCATAGATACGATTCAAGATGTTTTTAATTATGATGTTGACGATTTGAAAGGTTTAGTAGACGCGAACCTAAAACAACGTCAAAATGCTGCTGATGAAATTTTACAAAGAATTCCAGCAGAAATTGATGCACATAATGAATGGGTTAATATGTTAGGTGTTGTTCCTGTTATTCGCGCGCTTAGAGAAAAAGCGATGGATATTCAAGAAGATACAATGAGTAGTATTGATCGAAAACTCCCTGGATTAACAGAAAGAGAACGTAAAGTGATATCAAAACACACTAAAAGTATCATAAATCAAATGTTAAAAGATCCTATTAAGCAAGCAAAAGAGTTGAGTAGTGACAAAAAAAGTAACGAAAAATTAGAGCTATTTCAAAACATTTTTGACATTGAAGCTGAACAAGCCTATAAACCAAAAGAGAAAAAACGCAATGTAACAACAACAAGTCAAATTTTTAGTTTTGAATAAGTAAATGCAAATGGTGATGATATGCAAGAATTTTCGTTCATTAGATTAAATGAACTTATATTATTAATTTATTTATTTAGCATTGCTTGTTATTTTTATGATTTTTTGAAAAAGCATCATAGAGTTAAAATGATTGGTTTTGTTTCATTGGGGATTGTTTGGATGTTACAAACAATCTCTTTATCTTTATATGTAAATGTAACGAAACAAATTCCATTAGGTAATATATTTGATGTGTTTTTTGCTGTAGCATGGCTTATTATTTCTATTTCCATAGTAATCAATGTGATAAAACAAATAAACTTATCTATATTTTTATTTAATATGATTGGTTTTTTATTTATTGCAATCAATACGTTCCAACCTATGCATTATCAAAGCACTGGTGAAAAACTCAATATTATCAATGAATTGCTTATTGTGCATATAAGTTTGGCGGTAATTAGTTACGCATTATTTGCCTTTGCGTTTGTAAATTGTATCTTATATTTAATACAATACAATAATTTGAAGCAAAAACGGTTTGACCAGAAATATTTTAGAATAGGTAGTGTAGCTACGCTTGAACAAGTGGTATTTTACAGTAGTTTAATTGGTTTCATATTCATCATATTAAGTATTGTATTAGGTGCACAATGGGGGTTTAATACATTAGGGGTAAATATCATTGTAGACCCTAAAGTTATTATGTCTTCAATCATAACATTACTATATGGAATTTATTTAATTTTTAGAGTTAAAAAAATGCTAACAAAGCACAAATTAATTTATTTTAATATCATATTGTTTTGTCTTAGTATGATTAATTTATTTTTCGCTTCACATATATCTGATTTTCATCAATGGACAGGTATTTATTGAAGTGTGATTTAGTTGAATGAATAGACTTGTTTCTAGGAGGTTGCGCATGATGCGTAAATTAGTAGTAGGTTCACGAAGAAGTAAGTTAGCTTTAACACAAAGTAGACAATTTATTGATAAATTAAAAATGGTAGATCCAAGTTTAGAAGTGGAAATAAAAGAAATCGTAACGAAAGGCGATCGAATTTTAGATAAACAATTATCTAAAGTGGGCGGAAAAGGTCTATTTGTTAAAGAAATTCAAAATGCTCTATTTAATGGAGAAATTGATATGGCAATTCATTCTTTAAAAGATGTTCCAAGCGTAATTCCAGATGGATTGGCTTTAGGCTGCATACCTGACAGAGAAAATCCATACGATGCATATATTGCTAAAAATCATGTTCCGCTAGAATCATTGCCAAATCAAAGTATTGTTGGTACCAGTTCGCTAAGACGTGGTGCACAAATACTTGCAAAATATCCACATTTACAAATAAAATGGATTCGCGGTAACATTGACACACGATTGAGTAAATTAAATAATGAAGATTATGATGCCATATTATTAGCTGCAGCAGGGCTAAAACGTATGGGTTGGTCAGATGATATCGTAACATCATATTTAGATGAGCATACTTTGATCCCTGCAATCGGTCAAGGTGCATTGGGTATAGAATGTCGTTCTGATGACAAGGAGCTGCTAGAGCTTCTTGCTAAAGTCCACAATGAGGATGTTGCAGAATGTGTAACTGCCGAACGTACATTTTTAGAACGCATGAATGGAAGTTGCCAAGTGCCTATAGGGGGCTATGCTAGTAAAAATAGTGATGGTACAATAGAATTTACAGGACTAATTATGTCACCTGATGGTAAAGAACGTTACGAACATACCGAGCGCGGGAAGAATCCTGTTGAATTAGGTGAAAAAGTAACAGAAGTCTTAAATACACAAGGTGCGTACGAAATAATAAAAGCACTAAACGAAGAACAATAATCGTTCGAGGTGAAAATAATGAGACCAGTTATAGTTATGACACAAACTTCTAAATTTAAACAAGATGATAAGCATATTTTACACAAGCCGTTTATAGATGTAGAACCTTTATCATTTGATATAAATTTATTAGATGTCGACTATGACTGGCTTATTTTTTCGTCTAAGAACGCAGTGAAGTATTTTCAACCATTTCTATCGCAAGTGAACGTAAAAAATTTTGCTGCAATAGGCGCTAAAACTGCAGAATATTGTAAATCATTGGGATTAGATGTATTATTTTATCCTTCAGATTATTCACAAGAAGGTTTTCTTAAATGTTTTCAAACTGCAAAAAACAGTAAAATATTGATTCCTTCAAGTGCTTATGCACGTCCTTTATTGCAGAGAAGTTTATATCAACAAGGGTATCAAGTTTGTAAAATTGATTTATACCGTCCTGTACCACATACTAAAAATATAGCAGATGTTAAACGTATGATGCGAAATAATGAGCTAGATGTCATTACTTTTGCGAGTTCATCTGCAGTAAAATATTTTTTTGAGCAAAGTGAAACACCGCGATTTAATCATTATTATGTCATAGGACAACAAACCTTAGACACGGTCAAACAATATGGTTATGATGCAACAACATCAAATATTCAAACGTTAGATTCATTAATAAATAAAGTTGAAGAAAGTTGGGAAAATGATGCAATTTGATAGACATAGAAGGTTACGTAGTAGTAAATCTATGAGAGAAATGGTTCGTGAAACACATATACACAAAGAAGATTTAATTTATCCTATTTTTGTTGTAGAACGAGACAATGTTAAAGAAGAAATTAAGTCAATGCCAGGTGTGTATCAACTTAGTTTAAATCTGCTTGATGAAGAAATTAAAGAAGCATATGATTTAGGTATCAGAGGCATCATGTTCTTTGGTGTACCTAATGAAAAAGATGCCATCGGTACAGGCGCTTTTGATCATAATGGTATTGTTCAAGAAGCAACAAGAAAAGCCAAAGCAATGTACAGTGATTTACTCGTTGTTGCAGACACTTGTTTATGTGAGTATACTGACCATGGTCATTGCGGTGTTATTGATGAAAAAACAAATGATGTAGACAATGATAAATCTTTACCATTACTAGTGAAAACTGCTATTTCACAAGTAGAAGCAGGTGCTGATATCATTGCACCAAGTAATATGATGGATGGTTTTGTTGCAGAAATTAGAGCAGGTTTAGATGATGCTGGTTATTATAATATACCAATCATGAGTTACGGTATAAAATATGCTTCTAGCTTTTTCGGTCCATTCCGTGATGCTGCTGAGTCTGCACCTCAATTTGGCGATAGAAAAACGTATCAAATGGATCCAGCAAATAGAAGAGAAGCATTGAGAGAGCTAGACAGTGATTTACATGAAGGTGCAGATATGATGATAGTTAAACCGGCATTAAGCTTTTTAGACATTATTAGAGATGTGCGAAATACGACTAATGTACCAGTAATTGCATACAATGTAAGTGGTGAATATAGCATGACAAAAGCTGCTGCACTTAATGGTTGGATTGATGAAAAACAAGTTGTGATGGAACAGATGATTTCAATGAAACGTGCAGGCGCAGACATGATTATCACATATTTCTCTAAAGATATTTGTAGATATATTGATGAACAATAAGGAGGCAATTTTAAATGGGATATAATAATTCTATAGAAGCAATGAAGACAGCTGAAAATCTAATGCCAGGGGGCGTAAATAGTCCAGTTAGAGCATTTAAGTCTGTAGATACACCTGCGATTTTTATGGATCATGGAGAAGGTTCAAAAATATACGATATTGATGGCAATGAATATATTGACTATGTTCTAAGTTGGGGACCATTAATCTTAGGTCATAAAAATAAACAAGTTAATGAAAAATTACATGAAGCTGTTGATAATGGAACAAGTTTTGGTGCTTCTACATTAATTGAAAACAAGTTAGCAGAATTAGTTATTGATCGTGTACCTTCCATTGAAAAACTACGTATGGTATCTTCAGGAACAGAAGCAACATTAGATGCATTACGTTTAGCAAGAGGTTATACTGGTAGAAATAAAATAGTGAAATTCACTGGATGTTATCATGGTCATAGCGATTCGCTTTTAATCAAAGCTGGATCTGGCGTTGCAACTTTAGGATTACCAGATTCTCCTGGCGTACCCGAAGGTATTGCTAAAAATACAATATCAGTGCCATATAATGACTTGGCATCATTAAAAGTAGCTTTCGAAGAGTTTGGTGATGACATTGCTGGCGTTATCGTTGAACCAGTAGCAGGCAATATGGGTGTTGTACCACCAGTTGATGGATTCTTACAAGGTTTAAGAGATATCACAAATGAATATGGCTCATTATTAATATTTGATGAAGTTATGACTGGCTTTAGAGTAGGTTATCATTGTGCACAAGGTTACTTTGATGTGATGCCAGATTTAACTTGTCTCGGTAAGGTTATAGGTGGTGGATTACCTGCAGCAGCATTTGGCGGTAAAAAAGAAATCATGGACCATATAGCACCATCAGGTAATATATATCAAGCAGGAACATTATCAGGAAATCCGCTAGCTATGACAAGCGGTTATGAAACTTTGAAACAATTAACACCAGAGTCATATGATTATTTCAATAGACTGGGAGATATATTAGAAAGTGGATTAAAAGATATTTTTAAAAAACATAATGTACCCATAACTGTGAATCGTGCAGGTTCTATGATAGGGTATTTCCTGAATGAAGGACCGGTAACTAATTTTGAAGAAGCAAACCAAAGTGATTTAGAAATGTTTAGTCAAATGTATAGAGAAATGGCTAAAGAAGGCGTATTTTTACCACCTTCTCAATTCGAGGGGACTTTCCTTTCTACTGCCCATACAGAAGCGGACATAGAAAAAACATTAGCAGCATTTGATACTGCTTTAAGTCGTATTGTTTAATGTTAGTCATTTAAAAATTTAATGTTGGTATTTACTACTTAGCCAAATTAAACAGTATTTTAAAAGCTTCATTAACAAATATTTAATTGTACTTACTTTTTAGAGTTCTTTTTACCTTAATGGGGCGAGGATTCGAAATCAAATTAAGCATTTTGATTTCTAACTCGCTCCATTGTTTTAGTTAGACATGTATATATAACGATACTAAGGAAAGTTGTGAGCATATGAATAAGCATTTTAAAAATAATATAATCGTATTAATATTAGCGCTTATTTTTAGTTTGGCACTAAATGCTGCCCATGTTTTGCTACCATTTATGTTTGGTCCAATTATTGCTAGTATCGTTTGTATACGCTATTTACATTTAGATATAAAGTGGCCGTTTTGGTTGAGTCAAATCGGGTTAGTGCTTTTAGGTGTTCAAATTGGCTCTACGTTTACTAAAAATGTCATATTTGACATTAAAGATGATTGGCTCACGATTGTTTTAATAACAATTATGTTACTTATTTTAGCATTAATCATTGCTTATTTTTTCAAAAAAATTGCCAATGTAAATACTGAAACGGCAATTTTAAGTGTAATTCCTGGCGCTTTAAGTCAAATGTTAATAATGGCAGAAGAAAATAAAAAAGCGAATATCATGGTTGTTAGTTTAACTCAAACATCAAGAATCATTTTCGTAGTTATATTAGTGCCATTTATTTCGTATTTTTTTCAAAGCCCTGGAAATCATTCAACGTCTGGACAATCTACAGAAGTTTTGACACGGGCTTTAACAATTCCCAATATGGCTTTACTCATTATCGCAATAGTCGCTATTTATTTTGTTATGTCAAAAATAAATTTTCCAACCAAGCAATTACTTGCGCCTATCCTCGTACTGATATGTTGGAACTTAGTTACAGGCGTGACTTTCACATTAGATAATTACATCATTGCTGCAGCACAAATCATATATATGATTCGAATAGGGATACAAATAGCAAAATTACTTGACCAAATGAAAGGAAGAATTGCAATAGCAATAGCATTTCAGAATATTTTATTGATATTATTAGCATTTGTGATGGTCTTGTTTATAGCAACGGTATCTCATCATCAAGTAAATGAACTATTCCTTGGTGCTGCGCCTGGGGGTATGAGTCAAATCGTATTAGTTGCTATTGAAACTGGCGCAGATGTTGCGATGATATCTAGTTATCATATCTTTAGAATTTTCTTTATATTATTTTTAATTGCACCGATGTTAAATTATTTTCTTAAATTTAGAGAAAGTCAACGTGAAAGCAATAAAAATGATTAGCGAAATATAACTTTGTAAATCTTTTATTTTTTTACAATAATTTAATATTTAATATATTGAACAACACATTTCTGTTTGATATTATAGAAGAGAAGTACCTCCAGTACTTCATCCTTTTGACCACTCTTCGGAGTGGTTTTTATAAATTTAAATTTTCATGATTTTATGCATATCATTTATATATTTATGACATCGATTCACTTTTGAAAGATTCCTAGTTGTTTAATCTAAAAACATGAACAAAAGCTCATGCCAGACTGACGACAAAGTCTCTAATATGCTCCTCCATGTAGACATTTAAAAATAAAAACTATGAGGGAGCATGTCACTTTTTATACCAAAACTAGTTTGATGTTAATGAAAACCCTCACCGTTGTATATATTAGGATTATAAGGACATGATTGTAAGTGAGCGTTATATAGTCCTGCTGCCTCTAAAAATGAGAAGACAGTTACCGGACCTAAAAAACTAAATCCATATTGTTTTAATTTTTTAGAAAGTTCAGTTGCACGTTGATCGACTGTAATCCGTTCACTTGATTGAATATAACCTAAATCGAGTGGTTTATGATCGACATAAGACCATAAAAATTTACTGAAACTGCCGTAATCTTGCTCAATTTTGAAATAACCTTTAGCTTGATTGACAATAGCCTCTAATTTTTTTCTGTTATGAACAATATTAGGAAATGCCATTAACTTATCAATATCTTCTGAAGTCATTTTTACAATTTTAGCTGGATTGAAATTATAAAATGCTTGTTCATACGCTTCTTTTTTCTTTAAAATGGTTAACCAAGATAGACCAGCATGTTGGGATTCTAACGCCATTAATTTAAACAATTTCAAACTATCATATATAGGATGTCCCCAACTTTCATTGTGATAATTAATATATACAGGATCTGTAGTGCCGAACGCACATTCATTCATAAATTTCACTCCATTTTATTGACTTATTTTCATATCCATTATACTATAATCAAGTAAAGAAATATTGTCTAATGGGAAGAGTAAATAAGCTGAAATTTAACAGAGAGTACATGGTCGCTGAAAATGTACAGTTTAACTTATTGAAGGTAGCCCTCATTGAACTTTAGCTGAAATTTGTCAAAACAAAGATAATAAAGTAGGTTAAAGCGTGTTTGAGCGTTAATCATAATTTTAAGTGCTTGAAATTATTATGTTAATTTCTTGAATTTAGGTGGTACCACGGTAAACCCGTCCTATTTTATAGGATGGGTTTTTATTTATTTAAGGAGGATTTTAAACATGGAAATGAACCCCAAATATAATCCAAACGAAGTTGAAGCTGGGCGTTATGACCAATGGGTCAGTAATGGCTATTTTAAAGCAGCAGAAGATCATTCAAAAGAAACATATACAATTGTTATTCCACCCCCAAACGTAACAGGTAAATTACATTTAGGTCATGCCTGGGATACAACATTACAAGACATTATAACAAGAATGAAACGTATGCAAGGGTATGACACACTATATTTACCAGGTATGGATCATGCTGGCATCGCGACACAAGCTAAAGTAGAAGCGAAACTCAAAGAAGAAGGTTTATCTCGCCATGACTTAGGTAGAGAAAAATTCCTCGAAAAAGCCTGGGACTGGAAAGAAGAGTATGCTGATTTTATCAGACAACAATGGGCAAAATTAGGTTTAGGTTTAGATTATAGTAGAGAACGCTTTACGTTAGATGAAGGACTTAGTAAAGCGGTAAAAAAAGTATTCGTCGATATGTATAATAAAGGACTCATCTATCGAGGTGAATACATTATCAACTGGGACCCAGTTGCACGTACTGCTTTATCTGATATAGAAGTCATTCATGAAGATGTTCAAGGCAAGTTCTATCATTTCAAATATCCTTACGCAGATGGCAATGGGTATATAGAAATAGCAACTACGCGCCCTGAGACAATGTTAGGTGACACTGCAATCGTGGTGAATCCGAATGATGACCGTTATAAAGATGTGATAGGTAAAACTGTAATCTTGCCTATAATTGGAAGAGAATTACCAATTCTAGCAGATGAATATGTGGATATCGATTTTGGTAGTGGTGCGATGAAAGTTACGCCATCACATGATCCAAATGACTTTGAAATTGGTAACCGTCATGATTTAGAGCGCATTACTGTTATGGATGAGTCTGGTCATATGAATGCACATGCTGGTAAATATCAAGGTATGGATAGATTTGAATGTCGTGAAGCATTAGTAAAAGATTTACAAGAACAGGATTTAGTGATTAAAATTGAAGAACATGAACACTCTGTTGGACATTCTGAACGTTCTGGTGCGGTCGTTGAACCTTATCTATCCACACAATGGTTTGTTAAAATGAAACCATTAGCAGAACAAGCGTTAAATAACCAAAAAACGGATAATAGAATTGATTTTGTACCTCAAAGATTTGAAAAAACATTTAATCGTTGGATGGAAGAAATTAGAGATTGGACGATTTCACGACAATTATGGTGGGGGCATCAAATACCTGCATGGTATCATAATGAAACAGGAGAAATTTACGTCGGTGAAACACCTCCACAAAATTCAGAAGAATGGACGCAAGATGAGGATGTATTAGACACTTGGTTCTCAAGTGCGCTTTGGCCATTTTCAACATTAGGTTGGCCTGATACTGAAAACGAAGATTTTCAACGTTATTATCCAACTAATGTACTTGTAACCGGTTATGATATTATTTTCTTTTGGGTTGCCAGAATGATATTCCAAGGACTTGAGTTTACAGGACAACGACCATTTAATGATGTGTTATTACATGGATTAGTACGTGCTGAAGATGGCCGTAAAATGAGTAAATCTTTAGGCAATGGTGTTGATCCTATGGACGTAATCGATGAGTACGGCGCAGATAGTTTAAGATATTTCTTAGCAACTGGGTCATCTCCTGGTCATGATTTACGTTATTCTACGGAAAAAGTTGAATCAATTTGGAATTTTATTAATAAAATTTGGAATGCTGCTAGATTTAGTCTGATGAATATTGGTGACAATTTCAAAGTTGAAGATGTTGACTTAACTCGTAATTTATCATTAGCAGATAAATGGATTTTAACACGCTTAAATGAAACAATAGATACAGTCACTGATTTAAGTGAACGTTATGAATTTGGAGAAGTTGGCAGAGCTTTATATAACTTTATTTGGGATGAATTCTGCGATTGGTATATAGAAATGAGTAAAATACCTATGAACGGAGAAGATGAAGATCAAAAACAAGTTACACGTTCTGTATTAACATATGTATTAGATAATACGATGAGAATGTTGCACCCATTTATGCCATTTGTAACAGAACAAATCTGGCAAAATTTACCACACGAAGGTGAAACGATTGTCAATGCAGCTTGGCCAAAATCCAATAATGAGTTAGTATTTGATGAAAGTAAAGAAACGATGCAACAACTTGTTGAAATAATTAAATCCGTAAGACAATCACGCTTAGAAGTAGATACGCCATTATCTAAAGCAATTCCAATTTTTATTCAAGCAAAAAATGAAAATATAAAAGAGACTTTATTAAATAATTCAAATTATATTGATAGATTTTGTCATCCAAGTGAGTTGATTATTAAAACTACAATAGATATCCCTGAAAAAGCAATGACATCTATTACTTCTGCTGGTGAAGTCGTATTACCATTAGAAGGCTTGATTGACATGGATAAAGAAATTACGCGCTTAGAAAATGAACTCAAAAAATGGGAAAAAGAGTTAGACCGTGTTAATAAGAAACTAGCAAATGAAAACTTTGTTAATAAAGCACCTGAAAAAATTATTAATGAAGAACGTGAGAAAAAGCAAACATATCAAGAAAAATATGATGGTGTACAAGAACGCATTAATCAATTAAAAGCATAGGAGTCCTTAACATGAATTACCTAGACAGCTTATATTGGATACATGAACGAACTAAATTTGGCATTAAACCAGGTGTTAAACGCATGGAGTGGATGCTAGATAAATTAAACAATCCACAATTTAATATCAATGGTATTCATGTCGGTGGTACAAATGGTAAAGGATCAACAGTTGCCTATTTAAGGTCAGCGCTTGTTGACAATGGATATGAAATTGGGACCTTTACATCTCCTTTTATAGAAACGTTTAATGAACGTATAAGTTTAAATGGTGTACCAATTAGCGATGATGCCATTGTAGAATTAGTTCAAAAGGTAAAACCAGTAAGTGAAGCATTAGAAGCAG
Source organism: Staphylococcus sp. HMSC034G07 (assembly GCF_001835975.1). Classification (NCBI taxonomy): domain Bacteria; kingdom Bacillati; phylum Bacillota; class Bacilli; order Caryophanales; family Staphylococcaceae; genus Staphylococcus; species Staphylococcus sp. HMSC034G07. Next base: position 605,474 of record NZ_KV826609.1, on the reverse strand, counting down.
AAACAGAACTTGGAACAGCAACAGAATTTGAAATTATTACAACGATGATGTTTCTATATTTTGGAGAAATTCATCCGGTTGACTTTGTAATAGTAGAAGCAGGCTTGGGTATAAAAAATGATTCTACCAATGTATTTAAACCAATGCTTAGCATTTTAACGAGTATTGGTTTAGATCATGTTGATATTTTAGGCGACACATATGTAGATATTGCCAAAGATAAAGGTGCAATTGTTAAACCTGAAACACCTGTTATATATGCTGTGAAGAATGAAGATGCACTTAAAGTCATTCGTGATTTTGTAGAACAACAAAATGCAGAAGGTATCGAGTTAGATAGAGATATCAGTGTGATTTCACAAGGTGAGGAATTTACATATCGCTATAAGAATTATGAACTAGAAACGCTTATTTTGGATATGTTTGGTGAACATCAAAAAGAGAATGCAGCATTGGCAATTACAGCATTAATCGAATTAAATGAATCAGGGTTAGTGGAATTAGATTTTAACAAGATGATCAATGGGATTGAAGCAGTGCATTGGACAGGAAGAATTGAAAAGGTTAAAGATGATCCATTGATGATTATAGATGGTGCGCATAATTTAGAAAGTATAGAAGCACTCATAAAGACATTAAAAGATTATTATAAAATAGACAATGTGGACGTTTTGTATGCAGCTATTAATGGCAAACCTATCCACGCAATGGTTGATCAATTAAAAACAATTGCTTCTACAATGTATATTACCGATTTTGATTTTCCAAAAGCATGTACAAAAGAAGAAATTTATGATGAAATACGATTCGAGCAAAAAGAAACTGTAGATGATTTTGTTCAATTTATTGAAAACTATGAAGGACAAGGGTTAGTCATTACAGGTAGTTTGTATTTCATTAGTGAAGTTAAAGCGAAAGTGAATTTCTAAATATTTTTATTTGAATATCATAAAGCTAGTTACTATTTTACAACTTAACCAAAGGTATTTATTGTTTTTGTTAAATAGTTAACTAGCTTTTTCTACAAATATTTACTATTCTTTAAAAAATGATATTTTTGTTAAAAAGCTAGGCTCTTGCAGGTATAATAAGCAAGAGGAGGCGATTCATTGCTGTTATTGTTTGTTGTATGTCCTGTATTATTTAGTTTTCTTTACCAGTTATGTTATGTAGAAACTTTTAAATTAAAGTATTTGGTAAGTAGATCTAAATGTGATTTCTGTAATAAGCAATTGAGGTACAGAGATATCATACCAATATTCAGTTATATTAGACTTTTTGGAAAGGCGTCGTGCTGTAATCAAACGCTTAGTAGATGTTATATCTTAGGTGAAATATTGTCAGTAGTACCAGCACTTTATACACTATTTCATCCAAGTGTACAAGCGTTAAGTACTTTCATATGTTTATATTTATTTCTGCTTGTTTTTGCTCTCTTTGATATACAAACACTTTCTATCCCATTACATATATTTTTAATATTTGCTTTTGTTAGTGCAATAATTTTTGAGGGTCATCTTAATTATTTTGTCATTGTTACATTCTTTCTACACATATTTTATTTCTTGTTCAAACATGCTATTGGATATGGCGATATATTAATTTGTTCACTTTTATCTTACTTAATACCTTATTCCATCTTTATTAACATACTCTTTCTTACTTTCTTATTAGGCAGTGTAATTTCAACGATATTAGTGCTTCAAACAAAAAAGCGAAAAATTAAAATACCACTTATTCCATTTATATATCTTGCTTTTTGTATAGAGACAGTTTTATTACATTTAAGAATTTTCGAAGTAGGATTTAGATATTTATGATTAATTCAGACAACTATAGCGATTATAAATGCTTAAAAAAGGGTAAAATATAAAAGTAATGATTTAAAATCAATTTAAGGTTGATTTGTAACAAAACTCACCTAATATTGAAAGGAAGTTATAAATTGAGTTTAAATAAAAAGTTTCTATTAAATGATGGTACCACATTACCTCATATAGCATTAGGTACAGTTAATATTCAAGGTGGTAAAGGTGTTAAAGAATTAGAAAATGCATTAAATCTAGGTTATAGCGTCATTGATACTTCTACTAACTACAATAATGAAGGGATGGTAGGTGAAGCTATTCGTCGTTCTAGTATTCCTAGAGAAGAAATTTATGTTAGTGCCAAATTACCAGGTTTGGCTCATGAATATGATAAGGCAATTAACTTGATACAAGAATCTCTTTATAGAACAGGTTTAGATTATTTTGATAAATATCTAGTTCATTGGCCTAATCCTAAACAAGGTAAATATGTAGAAGCTTGGCAAGCATTAGTTGATGCTCAAAAATATGGATTAATAAAATCAATAGGTGTATCTAATTTTATGCCTGATCATTTAGATGACATCATTGAGGCAACAGGAGTTACTCCGGTAACTAACCAAATAGAAATTCACCCATACTTTAATAATAGTGAATTAATTGAAGAAAATGATAAGCGTGGTATTTTATCAGAAGCGTGGAGTCCATTGGGTCGTGAGATTAATGATGTGCTAATGAATGATACAATTAAAGAAATTGCTGAAAAATATCATCGTTCTACAGCACAAGTCATTATTAATTGGGTAAACCAAAAACATGTTTTTCCTGTAGTTAAAGCATCACAATTTAACCATCAACGTGATAACTTTAAATATCTAGACTTTGAACTATCAGATCAAGATATTGCTAAAATTGATGCATTAGACAAAGGTGAAAATGGTCGTGTTGAAGGACAAAATCCTTATGAATACGAAGAGTTTGTATAATAGAATTTAAAGTTACATTTAAGTACTAAAATTTTTAGAAGCTTAGTATTTTAAAAATCTGTGTTTGCTAACTCCTAGAAGCGGGCAATAGAATTGATTAATTTTAGTCGATTTTATTCTCGCTTTTTAATATATTTAAATAACATAAGTATAAATCTGCTAACAGTATAGCATATGCTATTTTAATATTTAAAAATATGATAATATCAAGAAAAGGGAGGGGAACTCATAAAATGGCAGAAAAGAAATTCCCAAAAGATGCAATGCGCGTTTTAAAAGAGACAAGCCGTACGTTTTATATTCCAATTACTTTTTTAGAAAAAGAACTAAAACATTCTGTAGCTTGTGCATATTTAGTTATGCGTGCAATTGATGAAATTGAAGATCATGAAGAAATTAGTAATGATTTAAAGTATCATATGTTAATGCAAATTAGCGATTTACTTAAAACACCTTTTGATTCAGAAAAATATTTAGAAATCATAAATCCAGTCAAAGATAAATTACCAGAGGTTACAGTAAGATTGGAAGATTGGTTGGATGCTTGCCCTGAACACACACGGTCAATCGTTAGAGAATCTTCTAGTGAAATGGCGTATGGTATGGCAAAATGGGCAAAAGCTAATTGGAGAATTAAATCTCGCGATGATTTAGATGATTATACATATTATGTGGCTGGGCTTGTAGGTGTAATGCTATCTAAACTCTGGGATGTTTGTGCAAATGTTAAAACAGATAGAGATTTAGCAATAGGCTACGGAAGAGGACTGCAGGCTGTCAACATCCTTCGTAACGAGGAAGAAGATCTTGAAGAACGTGACGTAAGCTTTGTTCCAGATGGTTGGACTCGCGCAGATTTATTTGTATATGCTGAAGAAAATTTAGCAAAAGCTGATGAATACATGAAGGCTATCAATAAAAGAACGATATTGTTGTTTTGTCGTTTACCATTAGCGTTCGCACATAAAACATTAAAAGCAATGAAAAATGGACGTGAAAAAATGACACGTGAAGAAGTTGAAAAAACAGTAGAAGAAGTTAAAAAAGAAGAGTAGTTTGATTAAAAGCATAGTTATTTTAATTTGTAAGATTTACATGTTGAAATTTACTATGCTTTTTAATTATATATAAAATGTATGATTTTATTTGTCGAATTTTAACGCACTATTATGAGATATCTTTGAACAGACATTAATTTAAGGATGGATTCAGTTATGAATAGAACGACACTATTAAGTTTATTAAATTTTGTATTTTTAATAATATTTGCTTTAGCATTTTTAACTAATATATTTGGGAAACTCACAATATATTTCATCATCATACTTCCTTTAATCATACTTGGATTAGGCATTTTCATTTTAATAGATAGTTTTAGAAAATATCAGCATGATAGTAATCATTTTGATAATCATAAATTTTAATGATGCAACTGTTTCATATTGAATTAAAAATTTTTAGCTAGAAATTAACAATTATTAGATTAATGAGAAAAAAGTCTACATGAGATATCATTCGTAGTAGAATAAATACATCTCACTTTTGAAATCTTCTAAAGAATCTTATTCCAATGACATTACAAATGATTAAGTTTACCAATATTGTAATACATCTAGATTATTTCATAGGAGTTGTTATTTATTGAAAATAAATGAACTTGCAGATCATCAAAAACCAAGAGAACGTATGTTGAGTCAGGGTGCTAGGTATTTATCACATGCTGAATTATTAGCTATTCTAATTAATACAGGTAGAAAAGGTAGTTCAAGTTTAGACATAGCTAATGAATTACTAAAATCAGTAGATAATTTAAAGGAGTTAAAAGCATTATCCATTAACGATTTAAACAAAATAAAAGGTGTGGGACTGTATAAAGCACTTATATTGAAAGCAGCATTTGAATTAGGAGAGCGCATACATTCTGGAAGCGTCGATGATAAAATTCAAATCACTAGCCCTAAAGATGTGGCGGACTTTATGATGGGTCAGATGGAACACTTAAAACAAGAAAAATTTATTGTACTTTTCTTAAATTCCAAAAATATCGTTATAAAAAAGAAAACAATATTTATAGGTACGTTAAATGCTTCAATCGTACATCCAAGAGAAATATTTAGTGAAGCGATTAAATGTGCCAGTAATGCGATTATCGTTTTACATAACCATCCATCTGGTGATACAACACCTTCAAATGAAGATATTAAAACCACCGAAAGACTTAGAGAATGTGGACAACTTTTAGGTATTGATTTATTAGACCATGTCATTATAGGAGACCATGAATATTTAAGTATGGTAGAAGAAGGATATTTTGATTAAACTGTGTTAGTTTAAATGGAGTTAATATTGCTGATGATATTGAATAGCTCTGTCATTATATACTAGATAGTTATTTTATATCCGAGACATCAAATTAGCTGGTTAAGCAGTAGGCAATATACTTTTAGTTGCGCTATTATTACCTGTGATTTATTAAATGCAAATGATTAAAATGATTATAATGCATTTATATAGTACTATTTTGATTTTGACGGTTGGCGGTACAGTTTCATCAACGCGTCTTAATTTTTGAAAGATTAGGCTTATTCATTTTTAGTACGGTCGTCGTTAGATTAATTTGGGCGTTATTATTGTGTGCTTGTTATTAATGTAAGCGTGTAATTGCGAAAAACAGTCATATGAAATAAAAAAAGGCGCTTATTGGACATCAATGTCTATAAGCGCTAAAATTTTAATTTATAAAACTGAAAAATTGATTATAATTTTCCATTAACCAAAGAATGCCTTGGTATCCTAGGTAAATACATAATACAATTATGCCAACATAGATTAAAAATCTTAAAATAGATAAACCTACTCTAAATAATAAGATAACTAAGAGTGCAAGCAGGATTATAGATAAAATACTCATTGTCTATTCACTCCTTTTAATATAGTTTAATATTAATGCATGAAACATACATCGGTCTATAGTTAAAATATAAATACACCTATAGTCTGATGATAAACTTTATTAAACATACTATAATTTTGATGAATAAAATAGGAGGATGGTTCATGCGTTTCATATTTAGCATTATAAAGAATATTATAGCTATTATTGCCATTATAGTAATTGTATTTTTCGCACTCAAATACGCGCCTTTTTTAAAAGACCAAGATTGGAATCCAATGCACAATGATGAATCATCCTTAAATAATAGCGCAAATAAAGGGCACCTAACAGGTGGACAAAGATATTCAGTGGAAGATAATGATATTTTAAATAACGTTCCACTTAGTCAAACGAAGAATATGTTTAATTGGATTGATAAACGAGAGTTTATGTCAGTAACTGGTATTGAAAGAATGGGATATAACGACTCTTATTTGGCTGGGCAACGTGGCGATGAATTTATTATATATAAATTTGGTTCTGAATCTATGAGAGTTTATAAAACTGAAATAGAGATGAATCAAGACCTTAATCAATTAGGTGAACATATAGAATTAAAGCCAGCATCAAATTATGAGTAATGGATTTGAATTCTTTTAATAAATAAGTTAGCCTTATATAAGTAATAAGAAAAGGTTGGTGTTTATAATGAGTGAAAAATCTAATGAAAAAAAAGCAGACGAACAAGCAAAAGCACAAAATTTATTTGCACGTTGGCGTAAAGAAGAAACGCTTTATAAAGAAGATGAAAAAGAATCTAGTAAGTCTAACGACTCTAAAACATCATCAGATGAAGAAAAAAATTAGATTTATTTAATCAAGTACTAAAAGTTAATCGAATGTGTATGTAATAGCAGTTTACACTGCTTCTAAGCATTTCTTAGATTTTTAAAAATAAATAGGATAAATAAGCAGGACGAGTTTTAAAGTCGATTTGGATATGATTGATTTTGACTCGTTCTTTTTTATGCGGTTGGATATTTATTGAAATGAATAATGGGTTACCTTGACGTTATTTTTAGTTGCCTATTATAAAAATTAATTGATGTGTTAAAATCAATACTAAATAATACACTATTCTATATAATTACTGCTATAATACAAGTTATCACAATGTTTGAATATAAAATATAATAAACTTATCTTCATATTTAAATCCGTAAATAAATTTTGTTCTATATTCTTTATGTTCGTGCTTTATTTCGTTTTAGTAGTAATATAAAATGATAAGAAGAAGATAAAATAGTTGGTTAATAGAGGTGTTTAGGTTGTCAAAGTTTTTTAGAAACAACAAATTGATTGTTATATTATGTGCAATCATTGTGTTTATAGCCTTGATTGGTGTGTCATTACGCTCACAATCACAATCACATATTGAACAATATGTGGGAGATACGGTTGCTTTTGGCCAAAAAGCTGTGAGTTATCCAGTCCACTTTGTTACTGGATCTATCAATAGTATTTTTTCTAATGGCGACTCCAAAAAGCAATCAAGTGAAATAAAACAGTTAGAAGCAGAAAATCAAAGGTTAAAATCAGAAAATAAAAAGTATAAAAAAGAATTAGATATTGAAGATATATCTAAATTTGATCCAATTTCAAGCACAGTTCTTTCAAGAAATCCTGATCAGTGGATGAATACATTAGTGATTAATCAGGGTGCAAAAGATGGCATCAAAAATAATATGGCAGTAATGACTTCTGATGGATTAGTTGGACGTATCTCTAAAGTGAATCAATTCTCTTCACAAGTAGATTTAATATCAACAAATACAAGGGCGAATCGCTTATCTGTCAATATTCAACATGATGACAAAAATGTGTTTGGTCTCATAGACCATTATGATGCTAAAACTGAAGAGCTAGTAATATCTGATATAAACAATAAAGACAGTATTAAAAAAGGAGATAAAGTAGTTACAAGTGGATTAGCTGATCAGCTTCCAACAGGGTTATACATAGGTGAAGTAGCAAAAGTTGAAAATGATGAGTATGGCTTATCTAAAGAAGTTAGAGTGAAAACTGGTACTGATTTAGCTGATTTAAGCCATGTTTATGTTGCTAAAAGAGACCCTAATACGGTGCCTGATACTGAAAGTGGTGATAATTAATGCGTACGTTTTACTACTTTCTTATTGGTATCATTCTTTTTTATATTGATACTGCAATTGCACTAGTGATACCTATGCAAATTTCTGGAAATGAAATCATCTTCGTGCCTCATTTAACGATAATGTACATCTTAATCATGAGTGTCTATAGAGGCTTTGGTGTAGCAATGGTTTTCTCAATTGTCTTAGGATTAATTACCGATTTATATTATGGAAGTTTTTACGGACTATATTTATTTGGTTATATTTTATTAGTTGTCATCATGGATTTTTTCTTCAAAGTATTTTATCGAGATCATTCGATGCTATTTACAATCGTATTGTTGAGTACACTCGTGTTAGAAATTTATGTAGCAATTATATATAGTGCTTTAGGATTAGTTCAATTTAATTTATTTGAATTTGTGATTTTTAGAATGTTACCGACGTTTATACTAAACTTTATTTTATTAATTATTTTGTATCCGCTAATAACAAAATTTCTCAAAAAAATCCAATTGAAGATTGACAGTAAAAGATTGTAATGCTAAAATGCAGTAGTTGAGTAGTTTCTAGCTACATACAACCGCTCAAATTCAGGTTCAAGTACAGTGATGTCACCTGATTTTGGCGTGACTTAAATTATAGGAGGTGCAAAGTATGTTTGCTATTATTGAAACAGGTGGAAAACAAGTAAAAGTTGAAGAAGGACAAGAAATTTTCGTTGAAAGATTAGACGTAAATGAAGGTGATTCTTTCACTTTTGATAAAGTATTATTTGTAGGTGGAGATTCAGTTAAAGTTGGTGCGCCAACAGTTGAAGGTGCAACAGTTACTGCTACTGTAAACAAACAAGGTCGCGGTAAAAAAATTACTGTATTCACTTATAGACGTCGTAAAGACTCTAAACGTAAAAAAGGTCATCGTCAACCATACACTAAATTAACAATCGACAAAATCAACGCATAACTATGATTAATGTAGATGTTACATTAAATGATTCGGGCCAAGTAACAGACGTTGTCATGGATGGTCATGCCGAACATGGTGAGTATGGTTATGACATTGTATGTGCAGGAGCATCTGCAGTTATTTTCGGTAGTGTTAATGCTATAATGGGATTAACAACCGAGAAACCCGACATTGACTATAGTGATGACGGTGGATACTTCCATGTTAGAAGTGTCGATACACATAACGAAAAAGCGCAATTAATTCTTCAGGCAATGTTAGTCTCTTTGCAGACAATTGAAGAAGAATACAAAGAAAATATTAGATTAAATTATAAGTGAGGTGCAACCAAATGTTAAAATTAAACTTACAGTTCTTCGCATCTAAAAAAGGGGTAAGTTCTACAAAAAACGGACGTGACTCTGAATCAAAACGTTTAGGTGCTAAGCGTGCGGATGGTCAATTCGTTACTGGCGGTTCTATTTTGTTCCGTCAACGTGGTACTAAAATTTATCCTGGTGAAAATGTTGGTCGTGGTGGCGACGATACATTATTCGCTAAAATCGACGGCGTTGTAAAATTCGAACGTAAAGGTCGAGACAAAAAACAAGTATCTGTATACGCAGCTGCTGAGTAATTTTTGTTAATGTTAACACCAGAAGTGATGACTTCTGGTGTTTATTTTTGTCTTTATTTTCTAGTTATCTAGAAAATGCTATAATATACAAGATATGTAAATTAAATTTAGTAAAAAAGAGGTGAAATCATGTTTGTTGATCAAGTTAAAATATCACTTAAAGCTGGTGATGGTGGTAATGGCATAACTGCATACAGAAGAGAAAAATACGTACCATTTGGTGGACCAGCTGGTGGTGATGGTGGTAACGGAGCTTCAATTGTGTTCGAAGTAGATGAAGGTCTAAGAACGTTATTAGATTTCAGATATCAAACACATTTCAAAGCTAAAAGAGGTGAAGGTGGCCAAAGTAGTAATATGCACGGGAAAAACGCTGAGCATTTAGTATTAAAAGTGCCACCAGGTACAATCATTAAAAGTGTTGAAACTGAAGAAGTATTAGCAGATTTAGTAGAGAATGGACAGCGTGCTACAGTTGCTAGAGGCGGTCGTGGTGGTCGTGGGAATTCACGCTTTGCTTCTCCACGAAACCCTGCACCAGATTTTAGTGAAAATGGTGAACCAGGTGAAGAAATTGAGGTTACTTTGGAATTAAAACTACTTGCAGATGTTGGTTTAGTCGGTTTCCCAAGTGTTGGGAAATCTACATTACTATCAATAGTTTCTAAAGCAAAACCAAAGATTGGAGCTTATCATTTTACGACTATTAAACCTAACTTAGGTGTTGTCTCTACCAAAGATCATCGAAGTTTTGTGATGGCGGATTTACCTGGTCTTATACAAGGCGCTTCTGAAGGTATCGGATTAGGTCATCAGTTTTTAAGACACGTTGAGAGAACCAAAGTAATTGTGCATATGATTGATATGAGTGGTTCAGAAGGTCGAGATCCTTACGAAGATTATCAAATTATTAATGAAGAATTAAAAGCTTATGAACATAGATTAGAAGATCGACCACAAATAGTTGTTGCTAATAAAATGGATATCCCCGATGCAGAAGATAATCTAACTATTTTTAAAGAACAATTAAATGATACCAGTGTACGTATTATTCCGTTGTCTACAGTAATGCACGACAATATTGATGAATTATTATATGCTATTGCTGATACACTAGAAGAAGTTAAAGATGTAGATTTTAATAAGGAAGAAGAAGATTTGGGTGTTAATAGAGTTGTCTATAAACACACGCCTAGCCAGGATGCATTTACGATTACAAGAGACGATGATGCTGCTTACGTAGTGAGTGGTAAAGCCATAGAAAGAATGTTCAAAATGACTGACTTTAATAGTGATCCAGCCGTTAGACGTTTTGCGCGTCAAATGCGTTCAATGGGTATTGACGATGCACTACGTGAACGTGGTTGTGAAAATGGAGATATTGTAAGAATACTCGGTGGAGAATTTGAATTTGTTGAATAGGAGTGCTTGATATGGACAAAAATGAAAATAAAAAGTTTTATTTAATTCGTGAAGATGTTTTACCTGAATCAGTGGTTAAAACTTTACAAATCAAAGAAGTTTTGAAAAATGACCCATCATTGTCCATATTTGAAGCAGTGAAGCAATTCGATTTATCCCGCAGTGCGTTTTATAAATATCGAGACACGATATTTCCAGTTGACGAAAAATTAGAGGAAACAAGAGAGTTTACATTGATATTGTATGTAAATGACATCATAGGTATGTTAGCTAAAGTTTTAAATACACTTTCTAAATTAGATTTGTCAGTGCTGACGATTCATCAAAGTATACCGATGGACGGTAGAGCTACCATTACACTATCATTAGATGGTAAAGACACAGATTTAGAAATAGATGAAGTTATAAATTCATTGAAAAAGATTGAACATATTTCTAATGTTGAACTCATTAGTATGACTATATAAGGAAGTGTGACTGTGTACGCATATATTAAAGGAACTTTAACTGTTTTAAATCCTACTCATGTAGTGTTAGAAGCTTCAGGTGTAGGTTATGAGATTCAAACGCCAAACTCATATCGATTTCAAAAATATAAAGATCAAGAGATTTTGATCCATACTTCATTGATTGTAAGAGAAGATGCACAGCTGCTTTATGGCTTTATTAATCAAGAGGAAAAAGACATGTTCTTAAGTTTAATTAAAGTGACAGGCATCGGTCCTAAATCAGCATTAGCAATTTTAGCTAGTAGCTCACCAAATGAAGTGAAAGTTGCAATTGAGAATGAAAATGATGCTTATTTAACAAAATTCCCAGGTATAGGTAAAAAAACAGCGCGTCAAATTGTTTTAGATCTTAAAGGTAAAGTACAAATAACTGAGGAAGATAGCAGTCACTTATTTAATGTAGAACATGATGATCAGCAAAATTCTGCTATTGTTAAAGAAGCGTTACTAGCTTTAGAAGCGCTAGGTTATTCTAAGAGAGAGTTAAATAAAGTTGAAAAAACTTTAAATAAAGAATCTTTTGACTCAATAGACGATGCAGTGAAGCGTGGTTTACAATTGCTCATAGCTTAAGTTTGTTGAAATTTTAAGAAGGGGGAATTACAAATGGATGATAGAATGGTAGATCAATCTATGCATGAAGATGAATCATCATTTGAGTTATCTTTAAGACCAGAAAGATTACGCCAATATATAGGACAGTCAACGATTAAATCAAATTTAGAAGTTTTTATCAAAGCAGCTAAAATTAGGAAAGAACCGTTAGATCATGTGCTATTATTTGGCCCCCCTGGATTAGGCAAGACAACTTTATCCAATATCATCGCGAATGAAATGGAAGTTAATATTAGAACCATATCTGGCCCATCTATTGAAAGACCGGGTGACTTAGCAGCCATTCTGTCTAGTTTACAACCTGGAGACGTGTTGTTTATCGATGAAATACACAGGTTAAGTAGTGTTGTGGAAGAAGTTTTATATCCAGCAATGGAAGATTTCTTTCTTGATATTGTAATAGGTAAGGGAGAAGAAGCGCGAAGTATACGTATAGACTTGCCGCCTTTTACATTGATAGGTGCTACAACCAGAGCAGGAAGCTTAACTGCGCCTTTACGTGATCGATTTGGTGTTCATCTGAGATTAGAATATTATAGAGAAGATGAATTAAAAGAAATTATAATACGCACCGCAGAAGTATTAGGTACGACTATTGATGATGAAAGTGCAATTGAACTTGCGAAAAGAAGTAGAGGTACACCGAGAGTTGCGAACAGACTGTTAAAACGCGTAAGAGATTTTCAACAAGTTAAAGAAGATGAATTGATTAGTATTGATACGACAAAACAATCACTAGCATTGTTACAAGTAGATGATGAAGGATTAGATTATATTGATCATAAGATGATGAACTGCATCCTAGAACAATATAAAGGTGGCCCAGTAGGTTTAGATACAATTGCTGTTTCTATTGGAGAAGAACGTGTCACAATAGAAGATGTTTACGAACCATTTTTAATACAAAAAGGTTTTATTGAACGTACACCAAGAGGGCGTAGAGCGACAGCTTATGCTTATGAACATTTTAGTAAGAATGGAAAGAAGGAATAGTTTTGGATATTGAAGCATTTGATTATCATTTGCCAGAATCATTAATCGCTCAAACGCCTCTAAAAACTAGAGATGAGAGTAGATTGCTTGTGCTTGGTAGAAAAACTGGAAATATTGTGCATAAACACTTTAAAAATATCATTGATTATTTAGAAGCAGGAGATACATTAGTACTTAATGACACAAAAGTCATGCCTGCACGCTTATTTGGTTTGAAAGAAGAAACAGGTGCAAAAGTGGAAATGCTGATGCTAACGCAACTCGAAGATAATGACTGGGAAGTCTTATTGAAACCAGCAAAAAGAATTAAAGTAGGAGACAAATTGTCTTTTGGTGAAGGCAAAATAGTAGCTGAATGTATCGAAACATTAGATCAAGGCGGAAGAATCATGCGTTTAAACTATGAAGGTATATTACAAGAGCGCTTGGATGAATTAGGCGAAATGCCCTTACCTCCTTACATTAAAGAGCGTTTGGATGACCCAGATCGTTATCAAACCGTTTATGCAAAAGCATCCGGATCGGCGGCGGCTCCTACAGCTGGACTTCACTTCACCGATAAACTACTTGAGCAATTGCAAGCTAAAGGTGTTAATATCGCATTCATTACTTTGCATGTTGGATTAGGTACATTTAGACCTGTGAGTGTTGAAAATATAGATGATCACGAAATGCATAGTGAATATTATCAGATGGATCAAGATACGGCAGATTTACTAAACCATACAAAATCAAATGGGCATCGTATTATTTCAGTAGGTACGACTTCTACTAGAACATTGGAAACAATCATGCAATCACGTAACAATTTTGTAGCAGACAGTGGATGGACTGATATTTTTATCTATCCTGGCTTTAAATTTAAAGCGATAGATGGATTAATTACCAACTTTCACTTGCCGAAATCCACATTAGTTATGTTAGTTTCTGCATTTAGTTCAAGAGATTACATACTGAACGCCTATCAACAGGCAGTCAAATTGGAATATAGATTTTTTAGTTTCGGCGATGCAATGTTAATTTTATAGGAATGAAACGAAAGGAGTTTTTGTATGCCAGCTGTAACGTATGAACATATAAAAACATGTAAACAATCTGGAGCAAGATTAGGAATCGTGCATACACCTCATGGATCGTTTGAAACACCAATGTTTATGCCTGTTGGAACCAAAGCCACAGTGAAAACGATGAGCCCTGAAGAATTGCATCAGATGGAAGCAAAAATAATATTAGGAAATACATATCATTTGTGGTTGCAACCAGGAAATGATATTATCAAAAAGAGTGGGGGATTACATCAGTTCATGAACTGGAATGGTCCAATACTGACAGATTCAGGTGGTTTTCAAGTATTTAGTTTAAGTAATTTAAGAAAAATTACTGAAGAAGGTGTTGAATTCCGTCATCATACTAATGGTTCGAAATTATTCTTGAGTCCTGAAAAATCAATGCAGATTCAAAATGACCTTGGTTCAGATATTATGATGGCATTTGATGAATGTCCACCTATGCCAGCTGAATATAAATATGTAAAAGATTCAATCGAAAGAACAAGTAGATGGGCTGCTAGATGTTTACAAGCGCATCAAAGACCCGAAGATCAAGCTTTATTTGGTATTATCCAAGGTGGAGAATATAAAGATTTACGTCAACAAAGCGCTGAAGAGTTAGTGGCGTTGGATTTTCCTGGATATGCAATTGGAGGTTTATCTGTTGGAGAACCAAAGCCAGTAATGTATGATATGGTCTCGCATACACAACAATTTATGCCTAAAGACAAACCGCGCTATTTAATGGGTGTGGGTTCGCCAGATGCATTAATAGAATGTAGCATTCGAGGTATGGATATGTTTGATTGTGTATTACCTACGCGTATTGCACGTAATGGTACATGTATGACTTCACATGGCCGTGTTACTATAAAAAATGCTAAATATGCTGAAGATTTAGGTCCACTTGATGATAATTGTGACTGCTATACTTGTAAAAATTATAGTAGAGCATACATAAGGCATTTAATAAAAGCAGAAGAAACTTTTGGTATCCGTCTTACTACTTATCATAATTTACATTTCTTGCTGAAATTAATGGAAAACATCCGACAAGCTATTCGTGATGATCGTTTACTTGATTTTAAAGAAGAATTTTTTGAACAGTATGGACTAAATGTAGAAAACCCAAAAAACTTTTAAAAGGGAGCAATAACTATATGCAATTTACTTCATTGATATTACCGATATTATTATTAGTATTAATGTGGTTCTTCTTAATTAGACCACAACAGAAAAAGGCTAAAGAGCATCGTGAAATGATTAGTCAGATTTCATCTGGACAACACGTTACGACTATAGGTGGCATTAAAGGAACTGTACGTAGCGTTGACGAAACTACAGTTGTATTAACTTTAAATGGCAACGGTACAGAAATTACTCTAGAAAAGCCAGCTATTAAACAAGTTGATCCTTCATAAATCACGTTATAATTACGAACTGATATATACTATCAGTTCGTTTTTTGTTTAACAAAACCTAAAGATATTGGACTTTAAAGATATAGTTGGTGTTATAATGAAAGATAGACAAAAGCAAATATTTTATATAGCTTAAGTAATCATTACAATTGATAACACTTACATTTAAAAAGAAGTTACAAATAAGTTAAGTTTGTTTTTACACTACATGTAATGTGTTAAAATATGTAAGGTTATTGAGAAAAAGTTTAATCGTCGAGTAAATGATAAAGATGGCGATTGAATTCTGAAAAAATTATAACATAAGCTTACAATGAGGTGTTCAAGTGAAGAAGAGTAGTAGAATAGTTGCATTTATATTACTTGTGGTTCTATTGTTAGGCGGGATAGGACTTACATATAAAAATGTAGTTAAAAATGTCAGCCTCGGATTAGATTTACAAGGTGGTTTTGAGGTTTTATATCAAGTTGATCCTTTACAAAAAGGAGATAAAATTGATGATAAAGCTGTCAAAGCCACAGCAAAAACACTTGAAAACCGTGTGAACGTTTTAGGGGTTTCTGAACCTAAAATTCAAGTGGAAGATAAAAATAGAATCCGTGTACAATTAGCAGGTATAAAAAATCAATCTCAAGCTAGAGAAATTTTATCATCACAAGCTAATTTAACGATTCGTGATGCTGATGACAATATCAAACTTACGGGTAAAGATATACAACAGGGTTCAGCGAAACAAGAATTCAAACAAAATACGAATCAGCCCGCGGTTACTTTTAAATTAAAAGATAGTGATAAATTTAAAAAAGTAACAGAAGAAATTTCAAAAAAAGATGAAAATGTCATGGTTGTATGGCTAGATCACGAAAAAGGTGATACTTACCATAAAGAAATGAATAAAAAAGATCCAAAATACGTGTCTGCTGCTTCAGTTGACAAACCTATCAATTCAGATAGTGTGGAAATTTCTGGTGGATTTAAAGGTGAAAAAGGGATTGAAGAAGCAAAACAAATTGCTGATTTATTAAATTCCGGGTCATTACCTGTAGATTTAAATGAAATTTACTCAAATTCAGTAGGTGCACAATTTGGACAAGATGCATTAGATAAAACCATATTTGCTGCGGCAATTGGTATTGCAGTTATTTATTTATTTATGTTAGGTTTCTATCGTTTACCAGGATTAGTAGCTGTTATTGCACTTACTGTTTATATTTACTTAACATTAGTAGCATTTAATTTCATTTCTGGTGTCTTAACGTTACCAGGCCTTGCAGCTTTAGTGCTGGGTGTCGGTATGGCAGTCGATGCGAATATTATCATGTATGAACGGATTAAAGATGAACTGAAAATTGGACGAACACTTAAACAAGCTTACAAAAAAGCGAATAAAAGTTCATTCTTAACCATAGTAGATGCGCAGCTTACAACTGTGATTGCTGCTGCTGTATTGTTCTTCTTTGGTGAAAGTTCTGTTAAAGGTTTCGCAACGATGTTGTTACTTGGCATATTAATGATTTTTGTAACAGCAGTATTTTTATCCAGATGGTTGCTATCATTGCTTGTTTCTTCAAATTTCTTCAAAAAATCATCTTGGTTGTTTGGTGTGAACAAGCATCATATTGCAGATATAAATGAAGGTAAGGAAGTTCATGATTTAAAAACCCCTTATGAGCGTTGGGATTTCATGAAGTTAGCCAAGCCATTGTTGTCACTAAGCGTACTAATTTTAATTGTCGGTGCAGTGATACTGTTTATTTTCAAACTAAACTTAGGTATTGATTTTACAAGTGGTACAAGAGTTGACTTTGAATCAAAAGATAAAATATCTGAAGCGAAAGTGACAAAAACACTTGAAGATCAAGATTTTAAACCTACACAAGTTTCTTTAGGTGAAAATGGTAAAAATGCAACAGTACAATTTAAAAATGATTTATCTAAAGATGAAGTTTCAAAAATTAAGAACACAATTGATAAATCATTTGGCAATGATCCAACGGTAAATACTGTTTCACCAGTTATAGGTCAAGAATTGGCTAAAAATGCGATGATGGCATTATTATATGCTGCCATTGGTATCATTATTTATATCACTTTCAGATTTGAATGGCGTATGGGACTGTCTTCAGTACTAGCATTATTACACGATGCATTTATGATTGTGGCAGTTTTCAGTCTATTTAGATTAGAAGTTGATATTACATTTATTGCAGCCGTGCTAACTATCATTGGTTACTCAATTAATGATACGATTGTAACGTTTGACAGGGTGCGTGAGAACTTGCATAAAATAAAAGTGATTACGAAACCTGAACAAATCGATGATATTGTCAATAGATCGATTCGTCAAACAATGACGCGTTCTATCAATACAGTGCTGACAGTGATTATTGTCGTAGTTGCACTATTAGCATTCGGTGCACCAAGTATTTTCAATTTCTCATTAGCGTTGTTAATTGGTTTAATATCTGGTGTGTTCTCATCAGTATTTATAGCTGTTCCTTTATGGGGAATTATGAAAAAACGTCAGCTTAAAAAATCAGACGACAATAAACTTATTGTATATAAAGAGAAAAAATCAAATGATGAAAAAATATTAGTATAATTAATATCTAATAGGTACTAACTTAAAAATCAATCATAAATCAGTATGGGAGAAAAAGCCCGTTTCTAAAATAGATGACTAATCCGTGGTAAAAGCGGATTAGTCATTTTTTATATTGAATGTATTGTAATTTTTGACTATGCATGTACTCATAGATAAATGATTTATTTATGTCATAAACTATTCAACTATTAAGAATAGGAGTTTTAAGTTATGGTTGAATTAAAGGTTACTACTTTTTATTTTTTGGATTCTTTTGTATAATTGCTTGTGGAAATGAGGGAGAATAGTATGATTAAATCAAAATATAATTGGGACGTTAAATTACCTGAAGTTGAAATATCAGATCATATTTCAGCAGATTTAAAGCTAACTCCTATTGTAAAAAAAGTTTTGGAAAGTAAAGGTATTACAGATGAAACCGATATTCGTAATCTTTTAGAAGGAGTCCAAATGACACATGATCCTTGGAAGATGAGCGATATGGAAAAAGCTATTGAACGTATCAATGTGGCGATAGATCAAAATCAAAAGATTTTAGTATATGGTGACTATGACGCGGATGGTGTTACTTCAACGACTATATTGGTCACTACATTGAAAGAACTTGGTGCCCATGTAGGTTGGTATATACCAAATCGTTTTTCTGAAGGTTATGGTCCTAATGAATTGGCTTTTAAGAATGCCTATGATGAGGGGATATCTTTAATCATAACCGTAGATAATGGTATTCAAGGCCATGATGAAATACAAATGGTTCAAGACTTGGGTGTCGATGTTATTGTCACAGACCACCATGAAATTGGTAAAACGATGCCTAATGCATACGCTATTGTCCACCCAATGCATCCTGAGTTTGAATATCCTTTTAAATATTTATGTGGTGCGGGCGTTGCTTATAAGCTAGCTCAATGTTTATTGGAAGAACCACCTGTTTATTTTTTAGGTTTGGTTGCAATTGGAACAATCGCTGATTTAGTATCTTTAACGGATGAAAATAGAACATTGGTTCAAAACGGTTTAGCATCATTAAATAAATATTGTCCTCCATCAATAAAAGCTATACTTAACCAAGCAGGTTATAATGATGAAATCAACGAGGAGACCGTCGGGTTTATTATAGGGCCTCGATTAAATGCTGTTGGTCGATTAGAAGATGCTGCACTTGCTGCAGAGCTACTAATGACTGAAACAGAAGATGAAGCGATGTTTTTAGCCGAACAAGTTGAATTTTTTAACCAAGAGCGTAAAGACATCGTGTCTCAAATTACCGAAGAAGCACTTGTAATGGCAGAAGAACAAGTACAGCAAGGCTCAAAATTTTTATTGTTAGCCAAAGCAGATTGGCATGAGGGTGTACTTGGTATTGTAGCGTCAAAAATTGTGGAAACATACAGTCTACCAACATTAATTTTAAATATAGATGAAGCTCAAAATCACGCAAAAGGTTCAGCTCGAAGCATCGATCAAGTGTCGATGTTTGAAATTTTAAGTGATTATTCTCAGTTAATTACAAAATTCGGTGGTCACCATATGGCAGCTGGGATCACAATGCCTATAGAAAATATTCAACAACTACAAAACAGTTTAAATGAGTGGATGGCACAATTAGCCAAAACAACTTCACTTGAACCACGTAAAAAAGTTGATGTATTGATTTCAGAAAGTGACATTACGATACAAAACATCAAAGATATTCAGAGATTACGACCATTTGGCACAGATTTCACTAGCCCGTGCTTTGAATTACAAGACGTTCTTGTACAACAAGTTAAAGGCATTGGTCAGGAGAAAAAACATTTGAAACTCGTTATCGGTGAAAGTCAATTACAAGCAATTTTTTGGCAAAATGGTGCTTTAGTAAAAGAATTGGGTGTACAACAGCCTATTAATGTCATTGGCACATTACAAATTAATGAATGGAATGGATTTCAATCGCCTCAATTTATGATTGAAGATTTAGCGAGTCATAATTTACAGATTTTAGACTATAGAAGTAAAAACAAAGTAAATGATTTAAATGCTGATGCTAAGGATGTTGCTTATTTAATTCATCAAAGAAGTGAAAAGTTAGGTGAAAATTATCATTATTATGGTGATGAAATTAGTAATAACTATGAAAAATACGTCTTTAGAGATCTGCCAACGTCTATAAATGATTTAAAAACAACATTAAAAACTGTTGATATATCCCAAATATATCTCGTGTTAAATCATGATAGATCAATATACTTTGAAGGTATGCCAAAAATGGAAACATTTAAACAATGTTTTAAGGCACTTGCTACTAAAAAAGAAACAAATTTAGCTAATGAAGGCGTACAACTATGTAAATTTTTAAATATTCAACCAAACATGCTTAAATTTATCTTGAAAGTTTTCTTGGATTTAGAGTTTATTCAAGTTGAAGATGGTATAATCAAATTAAAAGATGTTTCAACGAAACGTGATATTGCTTCGAGTAAATATTATCAAAGTCGTATTGATAGAATTGAAGTTGAAAAGTTATTGCTTTATGAAGATTTTAATCGCTTAAAGCAATGGATAAAAGATGAATTGGTACAATAATAGGAGGAAGTTTGTATGGATTTAAAACAATATGTATCTGAAGTTTCAGACTGGCCACAACCAGGGGTTAACTTCAAAGATATCACAACAATAATGGACAACGGTGAAGCTTACGGATATGCAACGGATCAAATTGTTAAATATGCAAAACAACGAGATGTTGATGTCGTTGTAGGACCAGAGGCTAGAGGTTTTATCATTGGCTGTCCTGTCGCATATTCAATGGGTATTGGCTTTGCACCAGTGCGAAAAGAAGGCAAACTTCCTAGAGAAGTCATTCGGTATGAGTATAATTTAGAGTATGGCACAAATGTATTAACTATGCACAAAGATGCAATTAAACCAGGGCAACGTGTGTTGATTACGGATGATTTACTAGCTACAGGTGGTACGATTGAAGCGGCAATTAAATTGGTTGAACAATTAGGTGGTATAGTTGTAGGTATCGCTTTCATTATAGAATTAAAATATTTAAAAGGTATTGAAAAAATTAAAGCGTATGATGTAATGAGTTTAATCTCATATGATGAATAATAATATTTATAATTGACGAAATTTTAAAGCCAAATGAAAACATTTAAGATGATTTCATTTGGCTCTTTATATTTATTAAAATAGTATTTATGATTAATTAACTGAAACATCTTTTATGTGTATTAAAAAAATTAAAATTCAACTACATTTTGCCAATTGTCAAAGGTACGCATTTATTTATTTAATAACATGTAGTATTATATAACTATTATACATAATTTGACCTAATAGCGTAAAAATACGTTACAATCGATATAAAATAATACTGGGTATCTAATCATGATTAATATTTAGTATAGGGGTGTCTTAAGTGAACAATGAATATCCATACAGTGTGGACGAAGTATTATCTAAAGCAAAATCATATTTGTCAAAAGAAGATTATGAATATGTATTGAAAAGTTACCATCTAGCTTATGAGGCACACGAAGGTCAATTTCGTAAAAATGGCTTGCCATATATTATGCATCCTATACAAGTAGCTGGGATTTTAACCGAAATGCATTTAGATGGTCCAACCATTGTTGCAGGTTTTTTACATGACGTGATTGAGGACACACCTTATACGTTTGATGATGTAAAAGGCATGTTTAATGAAGAAATTGCCATAATCGTAGAAGGCGTGACGAAGCTAAAAAAAGTAAAATATCGTTCTAAAGAAGAACAGCAAGCAGAGAACCATCGCAAGCTATTTATTGCTATCGCTAAAGATGTCCGTGTTATTCTTGTTAAATTAGCGGATCGGTTACATAATATGAGAACATTGAAAGCAATGCCACGAGAGAAACAAATAAGGATTTCAAAAGAAACCTTAGAAATCTATGCCCCTTTAGCACATAGATTGGGGATTAATACGATTAAATGGGAATTAGAAGATACAGCACTTAGATATATTGATAGTGTGCAATATTTCAGAATCGTTAATCTCATGAAGAAAAAACGTAGTGAACGAGAAGAATATATACAAAATGCTATCAATCGCATAGATACAGAAATGGGAAAAATGAATATAATCGGCGATATTAATGGTAGACCTAAACATATATATAGTATTTATAGAAAAATGGTTAAACAAAAGAAACAATTTGATCAAATATTTGATTTATTAGCTATTAGAATCATCGTTAATTCAATCAACGATTGCTATGCTGTATTGGGTCTTGTGCATACACTATGGAAACCTATGCCTGGTAGATTTAAAGATTATATTGCTATGCCGAAGCAAAATATGTATCAATCTCTACATACTACGGTCGTTGGACCCAATGGCGATCCTTTAGAAATTCAGATAAGAACTTATGAAATGCATGAAATTGCAGAACATGGGGTTGCAGCACATTGGGCATATAAAGAAGGTAAAAAAGTTACTGAGAAAACACAAAATTTCAATAAAAAATTAAATTGGATCAAAGAACTTGCTGAAACGGATAGTACTACGACCGATGCAGAAGAGTTTATGGAAACTTTAAAATTTGATTTACAAAGCGATAAAGTATATGCCTTTACACCAGAAAGTGATGTAATAGAGTTACCTTATGGTGCTGTGCCAATCGATTTTGCATATGCTGTACATAGCGAGGTAGGAAATAAGATGATTGGTGCTAAGGTCAATGGGAAAATTGAACCAATAGATTATGTGCTGAAAACCGGTGATATCGTTGAGATCAGAACAAGTAAGCACTCTTACGGTCCAAGTCGTGATTGGTTGAAAATTGTTAAATCTTCTAGTGCCAAAAGTAAGATACGCAGTTTCTTTAAAAAACAAGATCGATCTTCTAATATTGAAAAAGGTAAGTTTATGGTCGAAGCAGAAATAAAAGATCAGGGTTACCGAGTAGATGCAGTCTTAACGGATGATAATATAGAAGTTGTAAAAGATAAATATAATTTTTCTAACGAAGAAGATTTATTTGCTGCAGTAGGATTTGGTGGCGTGACTGCTTTACAAATCGTAAATAAGTTAACTGAAAAACAACGGATTCAAGACAAACAAAAAGCCTTGAATTCAGTACAAGAAGTACAAAAATCTGTGCCCATTAAGGACGACATTACTACAGATAGTGGCGTTTACGTTGAAGGAATTGAAAATGTACTGATTAAATTATCAAAATGTTGTAATCCAATCCCTGGTGATGATATTGTTGGATATATCACTAAAGGTCATGGTATTAAAGTGCATCGAACGGATTGCCCTAATATCAAAAATGAAAAAGACAGATTAATTAGTGTCGAATGGGTACGCTCTAAAGATGCGACACAACGATATCAGGTTGACTTAGAAGTTACAGCTTATGACCGCAATGGTTTATTAAATGAAGTTTTACAAGCCGTTAATTCCACTAAAAGTAACTTAGTTAAAGTTTCTGGTCGTTCAGATATTGATAAAAATGCAATCATTAATATTGGTGTTATGGTGAAAAATGTAAATGAAGTCTATCAAGTTGTTGATAAAATAAAACAGCTTGGTGATGTTTACACAGTAACAAGAGTTTGGAATTAGAGGTGAAACATACATGAAGATTATAGTTCAAAGAGTGAAAGAAGCATCTGTTTCTAATGGTTCAATAGATAATAAAATTAATAAAGGCTATTGTTTGTTTGTTGGAGTAGGTAAATCATCTACAGAAGCTGATATTGATACATTAGTAAGAAAAATCGTGAATGCCCGATTGTTTGAAGATGATAATGGCAAACTTAATTTGAATTTGCAACAAGTACAAGGCGAGATTCTTTCTATCTCACAGTTCACACTATATGCAGATGTAAGAAAAGGCAATAGACCTGGGTTTACCAATTCAATGCCGCCAGATAAAGCTAATGAACTTTATGAAAAATTTAATGATGCTTTACGCGATTATCACATAAATGTATTAACAGGTGAATTTGGTACAGATATGCTTGTAAATATTGCTAACGATGGACCAGTGACGATTATTTATGAAAGTCAGGATGGCAAAATCGTATGAAAACAATCAATACTTGGCTAGATAAACATAATTTTAAAAATTTTCCAACGCTAATTGTTGCGTTAGCATTTGTCATATTTATTTTTATGCTCATCGCTTTTCTAAATCATAATGATGAAGATTCGAATACGATATATATCACTGAAGATACTGATTTGAGAACAGGTCCTAATGCTGTATATCCAACTATTAAACCGGCAAACCAAGGTCAAAGTTATAATAAAATTGGTAAGTCTGGTAAATGGATAGAAGTTGAGTCAAGTAATCATAAAGATAAAGGATGGGTGGCTGGTTGGCATACAAATCTAAATATTCAGGCAGATGCGAACGCAAACGAGAAACCACTAAAAGATAAAACAATTGTACTTGATCCTGGTCATGGAGGAAGTGACCAGGGTGCTTCAAGTAATACAAAAAAGAAAAGTACTGAAAAAGTTTACACACTGAAGACAGCTAAAGAAATGAAAAAACTGCTTGAAAAAGAAGGTGCTACTGTAAATATGACGAGAAGTTCAGATAGTTATGTGAGCTTGGACGATCGTAATATTAAAGGTGATGCTTTTATCAGTATACATAACGATTCACTCAAATCTTCTAAAGCTAATGGAACGACAGTTTATTGGCTTAAAAACAACCAAGAGGCACTTGCAGAAACATTAAATATGTACATACAAAAGAAAGCCTTACTGACAAATAAAGGCGCTAGACAAGAAAACTTCCAAGTATTGAGACAGACGAATGTACCCGCTGTTTTATTAGAGTTAGGTTATATTAGCAACCCAACCGATGAAAATATGATAACAAACCAATTACATCGCCATATTGTTGAACAAGCAGTTGTCGATGGTTTACGTGCATATTTTTCAGAATAAAAAGGTTGCATATTAATCAATAACTCGTTATTATTAAATATGAATTCTATATTAAAACCGTTATTATTCTTGACTATGCTAAATGAAACGTCAACATTTTTAAATGTGTAGAGACATAATTCGTGGCTGGAAAATTATGCTTAGTAGTTTAGTTATAAAAACACAAGAAGAGGTGCTTTATGAAATTAAAGCCGTGTGACGAACGTTATCCGTATGAAGTGGGTTAGAAAAAATTCATTGATAACTTTTTCTAACCAATTAGGGTGGCAACACGGATATTCGTCCCTTGTATAACTGAATAGTTATGCAAGGGACTTTTTATTGTATAAAAGGAGAGGTTTTATGATAAATATTCCTAGAGGAACACAAGATATTTTACCAAGTGAAACAAAAAAATGGCGATATATTGAAGCAAAATTAGATGAATTGATGGAATTATATAATTATGAAGAAATCCGTACACCGATATTTGAAAGTACTGAATTATTTGCACGTGGTGTTGGTGATTCAACGGATGTCGTGCAAAAAGAAATGTATACATTCAAAGATAAAGGTGATCGCAGTATCACTCTGAGACCTGAAGGTACTGCTGCAGTCGTACGTTCATATATTGAAAATAAAATGCAAGGGTTACCTAATCAACCAATAAAATTGTACTACAATGGGCCAATGTTCCGGTATGAACGAAAACAAAAAGGTCGTTATCGTCAATTTACACAATTTGGTGTAGAAGCCATAGGTGCAGAAAATCCAAGTATCGATGCTGAAATTTTGGCAATGGTCATGCATATCTATCAGTCATTTGGTCTTAAACATTTAAAATTAGTCATTAATAGTATTGGAGATATTGATTCTCGTAAAGAATATAATGAAGCTTTGGTTAAACATTTTGAACCAGTAATTGGCGATTTTTGTAAAGATTGCCAAGCACGCCTGCACACGAATCCAATGAGAATTTTAGATTGTAAGATTGATAAAGATAAAGAATCAGTTAAAACCGCACCACGAATTACGGAATATTTAAATGCTAATTCAAAGACTTATTTTGAGGAAGTAAAACAACATTTAAATGATTTAGACATTGAATATGAAGAAGATCCTAACTTAGTAAGAGGTCTAGATTATTATACACACACAGCATTTGAACTTATGATTGATAATCCGAATTATGAAGGTGCAATTACGACATTATGTGGGGGTGGCCGTTATAATGGTTTACTTGAATTGTTAGATGGTCCAAGTCAAACTGGTATTGGTTTTGCACTTAGTATTGAGAGATTATTAATGGCCTTAGAAGAAGAAGGCATTGAATTAGACGTAGACCACGACTTTGATTTATTTATCGTTACGATGGGTCAAGAAGCAGACCGTTATGCAGTAAAATTATTAAATGATTTACGTCAAAATGGTGTGAAAGCGGACAAAGATTATATTGAACGTAAAGTGAAAGGGCAAATGAAACAAGCTGATAGATTAAATGCCAAATATACTGTTGTGATTGGCGATCAAGAGTTAGCAGAAAAAAATATTAATGTAAAAAATATGGAGACCGGGGAATCAGAACGTATTGATTTGAACGAACTTGTTAACTATTTTAGAAATTAAGGAGAAGATATCATGAGTAAGCGTACAACATATTGTGGTTTAGTGACTGAATCACTATTAGAACAAGAAGTTATATTAAAAGGTTGGGTACACAATCGTAGAGATTTAGGTGGACTGATCTTTGTAGATTTACGTGACCGCGAAGGTTATGTACAAATTGTGTTTAATCCAGATTTTTCTGAAGAAGCATTACGTATAGCTGAAACAATTAGATCTGAGTATGTAGTTGAAGTAAAAGGTATTGTAAAAAAACGTGACCCAGAAACAGTAAATCCCAAAATTGCTACAGGTCAAGTTGAAGTACAAGTATCAGATATTGAGATTATTAATAAAGCTGAAACACCACCTTTTGCCTTAAATGAGGATAATCAAAATGTGGATGAAAATATAAGACTAAAATATAGATATTTAGATTTAAGACGTCAAGAATTAGCACAAACGTTTAAGATGAGACATCAAACGACACGTTCAATTAGACAATATTTAGATGGTGAAGGTTTTTATGATATTGAAACACCAGTGTTAACTAAGTCAACACCAGAAGGTGCGCGAGATTATTTAGTACCATCTCGTGTTCATGAAGGTGAATTTTATGCATTACCTCAATCACCACAAATATTTAAACAATTGTTAATGATTAGTGGTTTTGATAAATATTATCAAATTGTTAAATGTTTCCGTGATGAAGATTTACGTGCAGACCGTCAACCAGAATTTACGCAAGTTGATATTGAAATGAGCTTTGTTGATCAAGAAGATGTCATGGACATGGGTGAAGAAATGTTACAAAAAGTTGTAAAAGATGTAAAAGAAGTGGAAGTGCCTCGTCCATTCCCAAGAATGACTTATGATGAAGCAATGGCGCGTTTTGGTTCTGATAAACCAGATACACGATTTGGTATGGAATTAATGAATGTTTCAGAACTTGGTGAAATCATGGAATTTAAAGTCTTCAAAGATGCAGTAAATAACGATGGACAAGTGAAGGCAATTGTAGCTAAAGGTGCGTCTGATAATTATACTAGAAAAGATATTGATGCTTTAACTGAATTTGTTAATATATATGGTGCCAAAGGTTTGGCATGGGTTAAAGTAGTTGATGAAGGTTTAAATGGCCCTATAGCTAAATTCTTTGAAGCAGACCATGTTGAAAAATTAAAAGCCTTGACTGGTGCGCAATCTGGAGATTTAGTCTTATTTGTAGCTGACAAGCCTAATGTTGTAGCTCAAAGCTTAGGTGCACTTAGATTAAAATTGGCTAAAGAACTAGATTTAATCGACGAAAGTAAGTTGAATTTCTTGTGGGTAACAGATTGGCCATTACTTGAATACGATGAAGAGTTAAAACGTTATACTGCTGCACACCATCCATTTACAGCACCGAAACAAGAAGATATTAGCAAATTAGATACTGAACCTGAAAATGCTCAAGCTAATGCATATGATATTGTTTTAAATGGTTATGAACTTGGTGGCGGTTCAATTAGAATTCACAATGAAGATTTACAATCAAAAATGTTTGAAGTATTAGGATTTACTGAAGAACAAGCTAGAGAACAGTTTGGTTTCTTATTAGATGCATTTAAATATGGTGCGCCACCACATGGCGGTATTGCTTTAGGCTTAGACCGCTTAGTTATGTTGTTAACTGGACGTACAAACTTACGTGACACAATTGCATTCCCTAAAACTGCATCTGCAACTTGTTTATTAACAAATGCACCTAGTGAAGTATCAGAAAATCAATTGGAAGAACTCTCATTAAGAATTAGACATTAATTTTTATTAAGTCTTTATTCTTGCTAAATTCTAATAATGTGTTATTATACTTGCATAAGGTAGTCATCTGTAGTGTTCGTAAGTTTGCTTCATATTTGGGCCTAACACTCTTTGATCCGGGAGCCCAATAGGTTTTCTTGCAGCGCACACGCCTCTTAAGGAGGACTTGCAAAACAAGAAACAGGGCACCCACCTGTTAATAGCAGGCCGAATGATCAAGCAATTTATAACTACGGCACGCACGGACTCTATCGGTACGCAAGACTTCGGTCTTGCGTATTTTTTTTATCGTTATAATTTATTGTTTTACAATTAATCGGATCGTAAAAATGTTATGATTATAGTATTCGCTAAATAAGGAGTTTAAAAATGAAACATCAATTTTCAAGAAATGAATTGGCATACGGCAAAGAGGGTTTAGAATTATTAAAACAAAAAACCGTTGTTGTTTTAGGGGTAGGAGGCGTTGGCTCATTTGCAGCTGAAGCATTAGCGCGTACGAATATAGGTCATATTATATTAATAGACAAAGACGATGTTGATATAACGAACGTCAATCGACAGTTACATGCTTTAACATCTACAATAGGTCAAAGTAAAGTCACATTAATGGAAGAGCGCATCAAATTAATCAATCCTGAATGTGAAGTTACATCACTCCATATGTTTTATACAGAAGAAACATACGAAGCCTTGTTTAATAACTATGATATCGATTATTTTATAGATGCAAGTGATACACTGATATATAAAGTTCATCTTATGAAAGAATGTCTTGAAAGAGGTATTTCTGTAATTTCGAGTATGGGTGCCGCAAATAAAACAGATCCGACACGTTTCCAAATTGCAGATATTTCTAAAACTTATATGGATCCAATGGCTAAATTGATACGTCGTAAATTGAAAAAATTAGGTATATACAAAGGGATACCTGTAGTATTTTCAGATGAAAGTCCAATCGTTATAAGAGAAGATGTCAAAGAAACAGTTGGCGATGCAAATGCACCAACTAGGAAAGGGCAAATGCCACCCTCATCAAATGCATTTGTACCCAGTGTTGTGGGGTTGATATGTGCAAGCTATGTGGTTAATGACATACTCAAAGATATACCTGTAACAAGAATCAAAGATAAATAAAGATATCAACGAACCGCGTTAACACAGGAAGTCATTTCAAATGTGTTAACGCGGTTGTTTGATATAACCTTAAACTAATGATTATTTTGTTGTGCCTTGTTGATATTGTCAAAAATAGATTTAAGCTGTTGTTCTGTTTTTGATGTTGTTTTAGGTGTATAGTAAATTTTGTTTTTTAATTTATCAGGCAAATATTGTTGTGCGATAAATCCATTATCATAATTATGAGGATACTTATAACCTATTGCTCTACCCAAAGCTTTGGCACCTGAGTAATGACCATCTTTTAAATGGTCGGGAATTTGTCCTACATGACCTTTTCGAATATCTGACAGTGCTGCGTCGATAGCAGTGATTCCAGAATTAGATTTAGGAGACAGACACAATTCAATTACCGCTTGACTCAAAGGAATTCTTGCTTCTGGAAATCCTAGTCTTTCAGCAGATTCAATTGCTGCTAAAGTTCGTTGGCCTGCACCAGGTGAAGCTAAACCTATGTCTTCATAACTAATCACTAATAATCTTCTGACAATGGTGGGTAGGTCTCCAGCTTCTATTAAACGTGCTAAATAATGCAATGCTGCATTTACATCACTTCCTCGAATTGACTTTTGAAATGCACTCATCACATCGTAATGCATATCACCATCCTTATCACTGACAAAAGCACCTTTTTGCAAGCAATCTTTAGCATCTTCTAATGTAATATGTCTTTGATTTTCTTTAACTTCAGCACTGAGCACAGCTAATTCTAAAGCATTCAGTGCACTTCTAACGTCACCTTGGCTTTGTGTAGTGAAATAATTCATCGCATCTTCATCAATGACTGGATTGTATGAAGCTAATCCACGTGATTCATCGTGGAGAGCCCTTTCTAAAGAAATTTTTATATCATTATCATCTAATGGATATAATTCGAAAATTTGCGCTCTTGATCGAATTGCAGGATTAATTGCGTGATATGGATTTGATGTTGTAGCACCAATCAACACAATTTTTCCACTTTCGAGATGCGGTAGTAAAAAATCTTGTTTAGCTTTATCTAAACGGTGTATCTCATCTAATAATAAAATGACTTGTCCAGACATTTTTGCTTCTTCAACAATGAGTTGCATATCTTTTTTAGTATTTGTAACAGCATTTAGCTGACGGAATTTAAATTGAGTACTACCTGAAATTGCTTTAGCAATACTCGTTTTACCAATTCCAGGTGGACCATAAAAAATCATGGATGATAGTCGTTTGGTATTGACCATTCTACGTATAATACCTTTATCACCAACTAAGTGATCTTGTGAAATAATTTCATCAATATTATTTGGTCGCATTCTTGAAGCGAGTGGTTCGTTCGTCACAATCTTTCACACCTTTCTAATATTATCTTAACGTAAAAAATGATAGAATGTTAATATATAGTATTCGAATTAAGTGAGGTTATATAATGAAAATATCAACAAAAGGCAGATATGGCTTAACACTAATGATATCTTTAGCCAAAAAGCAAGGGCAAGGATGTGTTTCGTTAAAATCTATAGCTGAAGAAAATAATTTAAGTGATCTTTATCTAGAACAACTCGTAGGTCCATTAAGAAATGCTGGTTTAATCCGAAGTGTTCGTGGAGCAAAAGGTGGTTATCAATTGAGAGTATCAGCTGAAGAAATTACTGCTGGTGACATTATTCGTTTGTTAGAAGGACCAATTACATTTGTAGAAAGTATTGATTCTGAACCTCCTGCGCAAAAACAACTTTGGATTAGAATGAGAGATGCAGTTAGAGAAGTATTAGATAATACAACTTTAAAATATTTAGCAGATTATAATGAAACTAATAATTTAGATGGATATATGTTCTATATATAAGATGTAAAATTGTTATTTATTAAAACGTTTCTTTGTCATTAACTGAAAATACTTAAAAAAATTTGTTTTAAATGTTTACGTCTTAAGTATTGTGGTATTTAATAAATACATTGCTAAGGAGGTATTATTTATGGCAGATGAAAATAAATTCGAACAAGCAAAAGGAAACGTTAAAGAAACAGTTGGTAATGTTGCCGACAATAAAGACTTAGAAAAAGAAGGTAAAGAAGATAAAACTTCTGGTAAAGCCAAAGAAGTAGTAGAAAATGCAAAAGATAAAGCAAATGAAGTTATCGATAAATTTAAAAAATAATAATCGGTAACTAATACTAAAAAGGTGGTTTTATTATGTCTGATTTCTTGAATAAAGCAAAAGAAACTGCAAAAAATGTTTCTGATAAATTAAAAGATACGGATAACGAAAAAGCAAAGCAAGCATCTGAACAAATCGATAATTTCACTGGTGGCAGTGACGATAAAAAAGATGACAAAGATAAAAAAGACGACAAAAAATAAAATTGTCTTTAAAGTTTAAGTTTATTCGCTTAAATATAGAAAAGCCCAGGTTTCTAACTAGAAACTGGGCTTTTCTATATTTAATTAAAAAGTTGAAATAATATTTTTAAGTTTACGATACGATTCAAGTTGTGCTTCTTGATCATAGATGTAACTAATTGCCATTAATTCATCTATTTCACCATATTCATCAATAAATGATTTTAATTTTTGTTTAACCGTTTCTTCAGAACCGATGAGTGAACTTTGCATACGTTGTTTGGCAATTTCATATTCAGTAAGCGTGAGTAGTCCCTTTAAATCGTCAGTTGGTGGTTGTACAGGTTGCATTCTTCCTCTAGTAATGCTTACCATTACCTGAGCCTGTGTTGTTGCCAGATATTCTGCTTGTGTATCTGTATCAGCAACGATGGCATTTAAGCAAACAATCACATATGGCTTGCTTAATACCTCTGAAGGTTCAAATAGTTCTTTATAAATTTCAATTGCTTCTTTCATTTGTTGTGGTGCAAAATGACCTGCAAAGACATAAGGTAATCCTTTGCGTGCAGCCAAGTGTGCAGAATCAGTTGAAGAACCCAATATATAAAGAGGTACATTTTTACCAACGGCTGGATATGCACGGACATACGTTTGTTGATTACCTGGACCAAAATAAGTTGCAAGTTGTTCTACTTCTTCAGGGAATTCATAAACGCCATTGTGTTGATCTCTACGTAACGCACTTGCAGTCATCATATCAGTACCTGGCGCACGCCCTAAACCTAAATCAACGCGATTTGGAAATACAGTTTCCATTGTCCCAAATTGTTCTGCAACAATGAGAGGTGCATGATTAGGTAACATGATGCCACCAGAGCCTACCCTTATTTTAGAAGTATGTTCTAATGTATGTTGTATTAATAACGCAGTGGCTGAACTGACAAGGTTAGGTGCGTTATGATGTTCTGCAATCCAATATCTTTCATAATCCAGTTCTTCTAAATTTTGTGCTAATTTAACCATATCACTAATTGCATCTTGGTCGGATTGACCTTCTCTAATTGGAACTAGATTAAGTGCAGATAATTTAATATCGCTCATTTCACTATGTCCTCCTTAAATATATTAATATATTGCAGTATAACAGTCTAAATAAAACTTGCGTAAGAAATTGCTCACTGTTATACTATATGAAATTAAAAAGTTAGGTGGCCTTATTAAGACAATGGATAAATCTCATGAAAACAAACAATATCAATTATTTAATCAAAAAAGTAATATATGGGATAAGACATGGTCTTAATGCAAAATCATCACTCAAGTACCTAACATAAATAATGTTCGGATTGTTAAGGCATGTCGTATCCCTTAAGAAAGAGGGAATTTGGTATGTCTTTTTATTTTGTTCAAAAACCATTTGAAAAATTTGGTAAAAATTTAATTAACTCTGTAGAAATTCAAATTGATAAAGGCGAACATATTGCAATGATAGGTAACAATGGCGTAGGCAAAACGACTTTGTTAGAAGCGATAAAATCGAAATATAAAGATGAAACTTATTTAATGTACCAAAATATGTTAGCTTATGAACACTTAACAGGGTTAGATTATGTAATGGAAATAAACCCCGAAATATTGCAGATAAAGCAAAAACTTGAAGACAATTATGAATATATTGCAGACTATAGTGCATTAAATGGTTACGAATTTGAACAGAGTATTATTACGCAAGCGAATCAAATGAATTTAACAGAAAAAGATTTAGAAAAACAAATTCAAGATTTAAGTGGTGGTCAACAAACACGACTG
This sequence comes from Staphylococcus sp. HMSC034G07, assembly GCF_001835975.1. NCBI lineage: Bacteria > Bacillati > Bacillota > Bacilli > Caryophanales > Staphylococcaceae > Staphylococcus > Staphylococcus sp. HMSC034G07. The sequence goes on along the minus strand of NZ_KV826609.1, from coordinate 571,826 downwards.
GCGTTATTAAAAGCATTCATGTCAAACAAACCACTGATCTTACTGGATGAACCCACGAATCATTTAGATTTAGAAATGTTGGAACAACTGATTAGAAAAATTCAAAAATCAAAACGTACGATTGTTTATGTATCACACCAGCGTGATTTTATCGATCAAACAGCGACTCATGTCATTGAAGTAACATCTGAAAAAACGAATAAATATAATGGTAATTATTCCAAGTACCGTGAAATTAAAGATTTAACGTTACAAACACAACAAAATATGTACGAAAAGCAACAAAAAGAAATAGCAGAACTTAATCGCACGATACAACGAATCCAAACATGGCATCATTCAGCACGACAAAAAGCAAGTGTTCGTAGCCCTATTGAGCAGAAGAAGCTTAGTAAGTTAGCTCAAAAGGCTAAAGTAAAAGAAAAACAAATGACCGAAAAATTAAATGAGAAGACCATAAACCAGCCAGATAACGAACAAAAACATTATCATTTTAATCATGAAGCCCAATTACGTAAGCGTTTTTTAATTCATTTTGAAGACTTCAATGTTGTTATAAGTGAACATCATGTATTTGAACATGCGCATTTCGAAATGAAACAAAAAGAAAACGTATTAATAACGGGACCAAATGGAAGCGGAAAATCTCTTTTAATTGCGATGATCAGACAAAAGATATTTGCTAATCAAGCACATTTAAAAATCACACCTTCACTAAAAATTGGATATTTCGATCAGACGAACAAAAATTTGAATGAAGCAGAATCTCCACTGATGATGCTATTAAGTACGAATAAAATATCAAGAAGCGAAGCGCAAACTATATTAGCTTCATTTGGTTTTAAAGAGGAAAAAATTAATGCACCAATTGGTCAATTATCTATGGGAGAGAAAAGTAGATTTCAATTTGTACTGCTATATTGCTCTGGTGCCAATTTATTAATTTTAGATGAGCCAACTAATTATTTTGATATTTCAACACAGGACTTAATTTTAAATATGATAAAAAGTTTTAACGGTCAAGTATTAGTTGTGAGCCATGATGAGTATTTTCAAGCTAGGTTTAAAGCGACACACTGGGAAATTAGAAATAAAAAATTATATAACTTAACCCAAAATAAAAAGACAAAATCAAATGTAAACGAAACATTAACATTGTTAGATGAATATGAAATGATAGATGAAAATGGTCATTTTGAAACAGACAACTAGAAAAATTAATTAGATGGTGCTATCATTGGAACATTGATAAATTTGTAAGGAGTGTCAAACATGGAAGTATATGCAGATTATGCTGCTACAACGCCTGTTAAACAACAAGTAATAGATAAAATGATGGAAATCTATACAACACATTACGGTAATCCGTCTTCTATACATAGTATAGGTAGAGATGCACGTAAATATTTAGATGAGTCTCGTCGTTTTGTAGCTAAACAACTCAATGCGAAGCCTAGTGAAGTAATTTTTACTAGTGGCGCAACAGAATCTAATAATACAGCGATTAAAGGTATTGCGTATGCAAACCAAGATAAGGGTAAGCATATTATAACAACTAAAATAGAACATCATTCTGTACTCCATGTTTTTGAACAATTAGCAAAAGAAGGTTTTGATGTAACATACCTTGATGTAGATGAAGAAGGTCTGATATCGTTAGAACAATTGAAAAGTGCAATGACTGATGAGACAATCCTTGTTTCAATCATGTTTGTTAATAACGAAATTGGCACAGTGCAACCAATGTACGATATTGATGAAATTGTTAGTCATTCAAATGCTTTATTTCACGTAGATGCTGTACAAGCTATAGGGCACTTAGACATAGATTTTCATGAATTTGATATCGATGCAATGAGTATTACGGCACATAAATTTGGTGGACCAAAGGGTGTCGGTGTATTACTAATAAAATCAGGTACAAACATTAAGTTTCCACAATTAGGTGGAGAACAAGAAGTGAAAAGAAGAGCAGGTACAGAAAACGTACCTCAAATTGTCGGATTGGCTGAAGCTTTAAAACTAGCAAACCAATATAGAGATGAAAACAATGTCCATTTGATGAATTTAAAAAACCAATTTCTTGTATCTTTACAAGAACGTTCAGTGCCTTTTGAATTAAATGGTTCAATGACTGATACTACTGGTCATATTGTTAATTTGTATTTTCCATTTATTGATGTGGAAACTATGTTAACATTGTTAGATTTAGCTAATATATATGTAGCTTCTGGTTCAGCATGTACTGCAGGTTCTACATCACCTTCACATGTTTTAGTAGCAATGTATGATGACGATACAAGAGCGAATCATTCTGTGCGATTTAGTTTTAATGAACAAACGACCGAACAAGAAATTAAATATTTAGTTACCGAAATTCACAAAATTTATCATAAATTCAAGGAGGAAGTTTAGTTGTCAAATAAAGATACACGTGTTGTAGTAGGCATGTCAGGTGGCGTAGACAGTTCCGTAACAGCACATATATTAAAAGAGCAAGGTTATGATGTCATTGGTATTTTTATGAAAAATTGGGATGATACGGATGAAAATGGCGTTTGTACAGCTACAGAAGATTATAATGATGTTATAGCTGTATGTAATCAAATAGGTATACCATATTATGCAGTTAATTTTGAAAAAGAATATTGGGATAAAGTGTTTACTTATTTCTTAGATGAATATAAAAAAGGCCGTACACCAAATCCTGATGTGATGTGTAATAAAGAGATTAAATTCAAAGCATTTTTAGAGCATGCGCTTAAGTTAGGTGCAGATTATGTAGCAACTGGACATTATGCTCGTGTACGACGTCATGAAGATGGACATGTTGAAATGTTGAGGGGCGTTGACAATAATAAAGATCAAACTTATTTCTTAAATCAATTATCACAATCACAATTATCTAGAGTGATGTTCCCAATTGGCGATATTGATAAAAAAGAAGTGCGTAGAATTGCAGAAGCACAAGATTTAGCTACAGCTAAGAAAAAAGATTCAACTGGTATTTGTTTTATCGGTGAACGTAACTTCAAAACATTTTTATCTCAATATCTACCCGCACAGTCAGGTGAAATGAAAACTTTAACGGGTAAGAAAATAGGTACACATGCAGGATTAATGTACTATACTATCGGTCAACGTCACGGTCTAGGTATAGGTGGAGATGGAGACCCTTGGTTTGTAGTAGGCAAAAATTTAAATGATAATGTCTTATATGTAGAACAAGGTTTTCATCATGAAGCGCTTTACAGTGACTATTTGATTGCTTCAGATATTTCATTTGTTAACCCTGTTGATTTAGAAAATGGATTTGAATGTACAGCGAAATTTAGATATCGTCAAAAAGATACTAAAGTTTTTGTTCAAAAAGAGCATGATAATGCAATTCGAGTAACATTTGACGAACCTGTTCGCGCAATTACGCCAGGTCAATCAGTCGTTTTATATGATGGCGATGTTTGTCTAGGTGGCGCTACTATAGATGATGTATATAAAACATCAGGTCAATTAAGTTATGTTGTTTAAACAAATTAATTAAATGCTTCGTAATGATTAAAATAGCAAAATGACATTGCTATATTGTTAATTAAATATAAAGTTTCATAGTTTAATCGTATTTTGAGGAGTAAGCATACAATATCAAATTTTAAATTTTTGATTTGTGACTTACTCCTTTTTACTGTTTTTTCATTCTTAAATGTTATAATAAGATGTTGAGAGAGAGGGATAGCATGAATCAAGAACAAATTTATACATTGATTAAACAAGGTAATTTTGAGCAAGCTTTAACAGCATTATTCGAAAATATAGAAGCAAACCCGAATGAAGTCGAAAATTATATCAATGCAGGTATATTAATCGCTGAAGCGGGTGAAATAGATAAAGCGGAAAAGTTTTTCCAAAAAGCACTAACCATTGACCCAAAAAATGGGGCTGTTTATTACAATTTAGCTAATGTTTATTATAATGAAGGGCGATATAAAGAAGCGGTTAAATTATACCAACAAGCATTACAATATAACGTTGACGAAATCGACACCAATTATATGATAGGTATGTCGTTTAACCAGTTAGAAGCATTTACAGAAGCACTTCCCTTTTTAATGACTGCTGCTGAAAAAGATAATCGTAAGGATGTAGAGGTACAATTTCAATATGGATTGGTATTATGTCACTTAGAAATGTACGAACAGGCTGTTTCACAATTACAGTATGTAGTCTCATTAGATGACAAACATACAGACGCTTTATATAACTTAGGTCTAGCAACTTATATGTTAACAGAGGATACTGAATGTGCTATCGAATATTTTGAACGTGCAGTTGCTATCAACCCAGAACATTTGATGAGTCAACATGCCATCAAAACGTTTAAATCCATCGCAGAGGAGGAGTAATTAAATGGACAACCCTACATTATTCAATAATTCAATGATTAAAGGTACTGTAGATGCTATCTTGTTTCAAAACAAAGACAATTTTTATACTGTTTTAAAAGTAGATACGATAGAATCTAATGAAGATTTTGATTCTATGCCTACAGTTGTAGGGTTCTTTCCAGAAATTGCTGAAGGCGATGTTTATACTTTTAAAGGTCAAGTCGTTTCACATCCTAAATATGGTAAACAGTTAAAAGCTGAAACGTTTGAAAAAGAGCTGCCTCAAACCAAAGAGGCTATTATTAGCTATTTATCTAGTGATTTATTTAAAGGAATAGGTAAAAAAACAGCTCAAAATATTGTGAATACACTTGGAGAAAATGCTATTTCAGACATTTTAAATGACCCATCTGTTTTAGAAAAAGTACCTAGTTTACCTGGGAAAAAACAAAAGCAAATTGCTGAACAAATTGCGAGTAATCAAGAAACAGAACAAATTATTATTCGATTACATGATTTAGGATTTGGGCCTAAACTCGCTATGGCAATCTATCAGGTTTATTTAGGTGATACACTTAATATTGTAGAAAATAAACCCTATCAATTAGTTTACGACGTGAAAGGAATCGGTTTTAACAAAGCGGATACTTTAGCACGTAATGTGGGTATTCAATTTAATGATGATGAGCGTTTAAAAGCGGGTTTATTATATGTATTAGAAGAAGAATGTATTAAGCAAGGGCATACATACTTACCAACACAAAATGTATTAGAAATGACACAAGATATGTTATCACAATCACCAAATGAAGTGATTGAACTTCAACAATTAGAAAATATGATTCAAATCTTAGTTGAAGATACCAAATTAGTAAAACAGGAACACGAATTAGCAATTCCTAGTTTATACTATTCGGAACTTAAAAGTGTTCAAAACTTATATCGTAATTACACCTATACGAATAAATTAAAAGAAATTGAGCAGTCTGAATTATTATTAGAAATTGGTGAAATCGAACAACGCAATCAAGTCACTTATGCTAATTCCCAAAGAGATGCGCTACAGACTGCAATCAATAGTAAAGTTATGCTGCTAACTGGCGGGCCAGGAACAGGAAAAACTACTGTGATTAAAGGTATTGTCGAATTATATGCAGAAATACATGGTTTATCTTTAGATTATGATGATTATCAAAACGATGATTACCAAGTTGTATTAGCAGCACCTACAGGTAGAGCTTCAAAACGATTGGCTGAATCTACAGGGTTGGAAGCTATGACTATACATCGATTGATAGGTTGGAATCAAGACACACAGCCAGAAGATATTTTAGATAATGAGATTTCAGCTAAACTAATCATTATTGATGAAATGTCAATGGTCGACACCTGGCTGTTTCATCAATTTCTTAGCGCGGTACCTATTGATGCTCAAGTGATATTAGTAGGTGATGAAGATCAGTTGCCTTCCGTAGGCCCAGGACAAGTGTTTAAAGATCTCATTGATTCTAAAGTTATACCTAGAGTGAATCTGACTGAAGTTTACCGACAACAAGATGGGTCTAGTATCATAGAATTGGCGCATAGAATGAAATTGGGAGAACCGATTGATATCACACAAAGATTTCATGATCGTAACTTTATTAATTGTTCAACTGAACAAATACCTTCAGTTGTTGAAAAGGTTGTTTCAAGTGCTGTTAAAAAAGGTTATGATATGAGTGATATACAAGTATTAGCCCCTATGTATAAAGGTTCTGCAGGTATAAAAAAATTAAATGCTGTATTGCAAACAATCTTAAACCCTAAAGAAAAGGATACGCGTGAAATTGAATTCGGTGATGTTGTCTTTAGAAAAGGGGATAAGGTGCTACAGCTAGTAAATAGGCCGAGTGATAATATATTTAATGGCGATATTGGTGTGATTGTTGGCATATTTTGGGCAAAAGAAAATGCCTTAAATAAAGATGTATTGGTCGTTGATTTTGACGGAAATGAAATTACTTTTGTAAGACAAGATTTGTTAGAATTAACACATGCATATTGTACGTCTATTCACAAATCGCAAGGTTCTGAATTTCCAATTGTAATTATGCCTATGGTTAAGCAATATTTTAGAATGTTACAAAAACCTATATTATATACAGGATTAACAAGAGCTAAGCAATCACTAGTATTTCTGGGTGATCCACAAGCTTTTGAAATCGGTTTAAATACACATGGTCAAGTGAGAATGACTCAGCTCTGTTCATTCTTAAAAACGTATTTTAATAATGATGATCGTAAAGATGAGGTTGCAGTTGAAGATACGTTTGATGCCACGACTATTTTAACAGAAGAAAATATATATAAAATTAATCCTATGATTAATATGGGAGATATTTCGCCATATGATTTTGTTGAACATTGACAACGTAGGTTAAAGTAAATACAATATAATTGATTGTGCATAAAGATGAGTAAATTATGGTAGTCGACAAGAGATGTACTGGCTGGTGAAAAGTACAGATAGCATAGTTGAAAGCTACTTTATGTTAAATAATAAATATACTTATTTTAAGTGATAAGCGGAATTATTAATTATGATTAATGCTTATAACTAGGGTGGTACCGCGAAACGTTCGTCCCTTTTGATAGGATGGACGTTTTTTATTTTCATTTTTATCAAATAACTGATATAACTTGAGTTGAGATGGAGGAATTTTAAGTATGAAAAACTTAAAAGCAAGTGAAATTAGACAGAATTTTATTGATTACTTTGTTGAACAAGGACATATGGTTGAACCTTCTGCACCTTTAGTACCTATAGATGATGATTCTTTACTATGGATTAACTCTGGTGTTGCGACATTGAAAAAATATTTTGATGGCAGAGAAACACCGAAAAAGCCTCGTATTGTCAATTCTCAAAAAGCCATAAGAACAAATGATATTGAGAATGTTGGCTTTACAGCTAGACATCATACTTTTTTTGAAATGTTAGGTAACTTTTCAATTGGTGATTATTTCAAAAAAGAAGCCATTGAATTTGCTTGGACATTTTTAACGAATGAAAAATGGATGGCTATGGATCCAAAACGATTGTATGTAACCATACATCCTGAGGATACAGAAGCTTATAAAATATGGAATGAAGACATAGGCTTAGAAGAGAGTAGGATTATTCGTATAGAAGGTAATTTCTGGGATATCGGTGAGGGACCATCAGGCCCTAATACAGAGATATTCTATGATCGAGGGGATCAATTTGGACAAGATGATCCTGCAGAAGAAATGTATCCAGGCGGTGAAAATGAAAGATTTTTAGAAGTTTGGAATTTAGTATTTAGTGAATTTAATCATAATAAAGACCATACGTACACACCATTACCAAATAAAAATATTGATACTGGAATGGGTCTCGAAAGAATGGCATCTATCGCACAAAATGTTCGTACAAACTACGAAACGGATTTGTTCATGCCTATCATTAATGAAGTTGAAAATGTTTCGGGTAAAAAATATCTTGAAACAGATTCTTATGATGTCGCATTTAAAGTTATCGCTGACCATATTCGCACAATTTCATTTGCAATTGCTGATGGCGCGTTACCTGCAAATGAAGGAAGAGGTTATGTGCTACGCAGACTTTTACGTCGTGCTGTAAGATTTAGCCAATCCTTAGACATTAATGAGCCGTTTATGTATAAATTAGTTGATATTGTTGCAGATATAATGGAACCATACTATCCAAACGTTAAAGAAAAATCAGATTTCATCAAGCGTGTGATTAAATCTGAAGAAGAACGTTTCCATGAAACATTAGAAGAAGGCCTAGCGATATTAAATAATTTAATTACAAAAGCAAAGTCGACGACAAATGAAATTAGTGGTAAAGATGCATTTAAATTATATGACACATATGGTTTTCCAGTTGAACTTACTGAAGAAATTGCAACTCAAGAAAATCTTACCGTTGATATGAATACTTTTGAAGAAGAAATGCAAAAACAACGTGACAGAGCTAGACAAGCACGTCAAAACTCACAATCTATGCAAGTACAAAGTGACATATTAAAAAAAATAACAACAGATAGTCAATTTGTAGGTTATGATGTCATGGACCAAAAAACGATTATTACGGACATCATATATAATGGTGAATTAGTAAATGAAGCTGAAGCAGGAGAAACTATTTACTTTATTTTAAAAGAAACACCATTTTATGCAGTGAGTGGCGGACAAGTTGCAGACGAAGGTACTATAAGTAATGAACAGTTCGAAATCAATGTTACTGAAGTTACCAAAGCGCCCAATGGACAAAACTTACACAAAGGTGAAATTCAATTTGGCACTGTTAAAAAGAATGACGAAGTGTTTGCTAGTGTAAACCATATTGAACGTAGAGATATTAAAAAGAATCACAGCGCTACACACTTATTACATGCAGCATTAAAAGAAGTGCTTGGAGACCATGTCAATCAAGCAGGCTCACTCGTTGAAGCAGAGAGATTAAGATTTGATTTCACGCACTTTGGACCTTTAAATCAAGCAGAAATTGATCAAGTTGAAAGAAGAGTTAATGAAGAAATTTGGAATAGTATAGATGTGGATATTCAAGAAATGCCTATTGCTGAAGCTAAAAAGTTAGGCGCGATGGCATTGTTTGGTGAAAAGTATGGTGAGGTTGTTCGAGTAGTGAATATGTCTCCTTTCTCTATTGAATTATGTGGAGGTATCCATGTTAATAATACTTCTGAAATAGGTTTGTTTAAAATAGTAAGTGAATCAGGTACTGGTGCTGGTGTGAGACGTATAGAAGCATTTACTGGAAAATCAGCATTCCTATATTTAGAAACAATTCAAGAACAATTTAATGCAGTGAAAGCACAAATTAAAGTGAAATCAGATGATCAAGTTTTGGATAAAGTCATCCAAATGCAAGCGGATGAAAGAGAATTAACTAAACAACTTGAGCAAAAAAATAAAGAAATCACTACACTAAAAATGGGTGATATTACAAATCAAGTGGAACAAATTAATGGATTTAAAGTTCTTGCAACTGAGGTTGAAGTCGCAAATGCAAAAGCGATTCGTGAGACAATGGATGACTTTAAATCTAAATTGCAAGATGCTATTATAATTTTAATTAGTAATATAGATGGTAAAGTGTCATTAGTAGCAACAGTGCCAAAAGCTTTAACAGACAGTGTAAAAGCTGGTGATATTATTAAAAATATGGCACCTATTGTAGGTGGTAAAGGTGGTGGCCGTCCAGACATGGCTCAAGGTGGAGGCACTCAACCTGAAAACATAACAGAATCATTACGTTTCATTAAAGATTACATTAAATCTCTATAAGTTCTAACTATTGTCATGTAGAATTAACAATAAGTACTTTTTACTCGATATGAAGGAGTGTTACAAAATGGAAAACTTTGATAAAACAATGAAATTTAATTATGATGAAATTCCAAAAGAAGATGTCAAAACAGTACTTCAAAATGTCTATAACACATTGAAAGAACGTGGCTATAATCCTGTTAATCAAATCGTTGGTTACTTATTATCAGGAGATCCTGCGTATATTCCACGTAATAATGAAGCTAGAAACCAAATTCGTCGTATTGATCGTGACGATATCATGGAAGAATTAGTTTCAAATTATTTACAAGAGAATTCAAAGTAATTAATGCTAAAACATAAAATTTTAGGTTTAGATGTAGGAAGTAAAACTGTTGGCATTGCTATAAGCGATCTCATGGGTTGGACAGCCCAGGGATTAGATACACTCCATATAAACGAAGATAAGAATGAACTAGGTATAGACAGACTAGTAACAATCATAGAGAAAGAAAAAGTTGGTACTGTTGTCATTGGTTTGCCAAAGAATATGAATAATTCTATTGGATTTCGAGGCGAAGCTTCGTTACAATACAAGGAGCAACTTCAAGAAGCATTGCCATCTGTAGAGATAATCATGTGGGATGAGCGTTTAAGTACCATGGCTGCAGAACGTTCTTTACTTGAAGCAGATGTTTCTAGACAAAAACGAAAAAAAGTAATAGATAAAATGGCTGCAGTATTTATATTACAAGGCTATTTAGATTCTATACAATAAAAAGGAGCGTTTTATAATGACTGAACACAACCATGAATCTGAATTAGAAATTAATAATCAAGAGGAACTATTAACTTTATATGATGAAGATGGAAACGAAGTACTTTACCGTAAAGTATTAGAATTTTTCCATCCTGAATTTAAAAAAGAATATGTGATTCTTGCTGAAGAAGGTGCAGAATCAGATGATGATGATTTAATCGAATTAGTACCAATGATTAATGAGCCTGATGAAGATGGTGAAGGCGGAAAATTCTTACCGGTTGAAACAGATGAAGAATGGGATATGATTGAAGAAGTCGTTAACACTGAAATGGACGATCATGATCATAACCATGAATAACCTCTAATCTGAACAACTCAAATAATTTGCACCACTAATTAAAACGTGAACGTGGACGACACATTGATTTAATAATGTTTATGTTTTTCTTTGGTGACAAAGCTTGTTAGTCAAATCTTGTACAATCGTTAAGGGATAAAATATGAGATACAAAGTGCTTATTTCAAATTATCAAGCCGAGACTTAAAAGTCTCAACTCAGACTGTCAACAAATTTTCCAGCTTTGTTGACAGTCTTTTTGTGTTTGAATTCTACTGGCGCTAATTTACTCTGTCTCTACCGGCTTTTATTTTATTACAGATGCCAGTTTAGTTTTCATATTCGAATAAGTCGAAGAAAAATATCGATTTAATAATGTCAAACTATTTTTAGATTCTGTTGTTTTAAAAAAAGCATCGTTTATTTTGAACATTTTTAATATCAAATCAAAAAGAAATTTTTCAAAAATACACACAAATGTAGCTTATCGTAACTGAGACTTTTAAGTCCCAATTTTTATATTTAAGAATAAAAGTACTCAATCAGCTACAGTTATATTAACTAGTTAATTATCACAATTTACACTTATAAAATATATGGGTTTGTGGTAAAATATATAAAGTTAAATTTTAAATTTATGAGATATTTTCAAAGAATTATATAAAGTAGTTCGAAAATAACAACTTATAGACGTCATTATTAACCATAATACAATCAGTCACGATTATTGGCTGATTTATTTTATTTGTCAAAAATGCTTTGAAATATCTACATTGAAGGAAGTTTTAAAATGGAAAATAATCAATCATATTTATTAGAATTGCACAAAGAGAATGATATTGCTATTGAACAACTTAGACCGTATGCGTTGGAACACCATGTTCCAATCGTTGATAGACTAACATTAGATATGATTAAACAACTGATCAGAATACATAAACCCAAGCGCATTTTAGAAATAGGTACAGCGATTGGTTATAGCAGTATGCAATTTGCTTCTGTTTCTGATGAAATAAAAGTGGTTACCATCGAGCGTGATGATGATATGCAATTAAAAGCCAAAGAAAATTTTGCGAAATTTGGATTTGAAACTCAAATTGAGTTAATTGAAAAGGATGCGTTAGAAGCTTTAGAAAATATCAAACATGAATCTTTTGATATGATATTTATTGATGCTGCAAAGGCACAATCAAAAAAGTTTTTTTCTTTGTACGCCCCTTTATTGAATGAAGGTGGGATAATAGTTACAGATAACGTTTTGTATCATGGTTTTGTTTCTGATATTTCCGAAGTGAGAAGTAGAAATGTTAGACAAATGGTAAAAAAAGTACAAGAATATAATGAATGGCTTATGGCTCAACCTCATTTCACAACTAATTTCCTTAATATGGATGATGGTCTAGCTATTTCGATTAAAGGAGAATCAAAATGACAGAATTATTAGTAACACCAAAATCTGTTAAACATATTGAGACACTAATTGAAAAAGGTGCAGATGCTTTTGTAATTGGTGAGCAAAGATTCGGCTTAAGATTAGCAGGAGAATTTAAAAGAGAAGCATTGATAGAAGCAGTGGAATTAATACATAATCATGGTAAAAAAGCCTACGTAGCAGTAAATGGTATTTTTCACAATTATCATTTAAATGCACTAAAATCATATATAGATTTTTTACACGAAGTAAGCGTTGACCGCATCATATTTGGCGATCCAGCAGTAGTTATGTATGTGAATGAACAACCAAATCCGATTCCATTAAATTGGGATGCAGAAGCACTGGTCACAAATTATTTCCAGTGTAACTATTGGGGTAAAAAAGGTGCACAACGTGCGCAATTAGCTAGAGAATTAAGTTTAGATGAAATATTAAATATAAAACAAAATGCAGATGTAGAGATTGAAGTACAAGTACATGGTATGACTTGCATGTTTCAATCAAAACGTATGTTATTAGGTAACTATTTTACTTTCCAAGAAAGACAAATGAAAATTCAACGAAATAAAGAAGCGAATGAGTTGCTTTTATATGATGAAGAACGGGATAACAAATATCCTGTTTTTGAAGATTATAATGGAACGCATATAATGTCACCTAATGATATTTGTTTGATCGAAGAGTTAGATCAGCTTTTAGCAGCCAATATTGATGCATTCAAAATCGATGGTGTATTACAAACTGAAGAATATATCAATGTATGTACAGAGCAATATAGAGAAGCGATTGATTTGTTCAAAGAAGATCCTGAAACCTATGATGATGAAAAATTTATGCTTGTAGATCCGATTGAGGCCATTCAGCCTGAGCACCGTCCGTTTGATGAAGGATTCTTGTATAAACAAACAGTCTATTAAAGGAGGTTTAAGTAATGGAATTATTAGAAAAAGTTGAAAATCGTACTAATAATAAGATTAAAAAACCTGAACTACTTGCACCAGCAGGTAATTTAGAAAAACTCAAAATAGCAGTACATTATGGTGCTGATGCTGTATTTTTAGGTGGACAAGCATATGGTTTAAGATCAAATGCAGATAATTTTACGTTGGAAGAAATAAACGAAGGTGTGACATTCGCTCAGCAATATGGGGCGAAAATTTACGTTACGACTAATATTATTGCTCATGATGAAAATATTGAAGGATTGGACGAGTATTTAAAAAATATTGAGTCAGCAGGCGCCACCGGTATTATTGTTGCAGATCCACTTATTATTGAAACCTGCAAGCGTGTAGCACCGAACTTAGAAATTCATTTATCAACACAACAATCTCTTTCGAATTATAAAGCTGTAGAATTTTGGAAAAATGAAGGTCTAGATCGTGTAGTATTAGCACGTGAAACTGGTGCTATGGAAATGAAGGAAATGAAAGACAAAGTAGATATTGAAATTGAATCATTTATACATGGTGCGATGTGTATTGCGTATTCTGGTAGATGTACATTAAGTAATCACATGACTGCTCGAGACTCTAACAGAGGCGGTTGTTGTCAAAGTTGTAGATGGGATTATGATCTGTTGGAAGTTGATGAAGATGGTGAATTAGATTTATATTATGACGAAAATGCAGTGACTCCATTTGCAATGAGTCCAAAAGATTTGAAACTTATTGAATCAATCCCTAAAATGATGGATATTGGTGTGGATTCACTTAAAGTTGAAGGACGCATGAAATCAATACACTATATTGCAACTGTAGTGTCTGTATATCGCAAAGTCATCGATGCTTATGCAGAAGATCCTGATAACTTTAAAATTAAGCCAGAATGGTTAACTGAGCTGGAAAAATGTGCTAATAGAGATACTGCTTCTGCATTTATTGAAGGCACACCTGGATATGAGGAACAAATGTTTGGGCAACAAAATAAAAAGAACTCAGCTTATGATTTTTGTGGATTGGTTCTGGCTTATGATGAAACAACTAAGCTTGCTACGATTCAACAGCGGAACAAATTTGAACCTGGAGACGAAATAGAGTTTTTTGGTCCTGAAATCGATACATTTAGACAAGTTGTTGACACTATCTATGATGAAGAAGGTAACCAACTTGATGCTGCACGACATCCATTGCAAATCGTGCAAATTAAAGTTGATCATCCAATTTATACCAACAACATGATGAGAAAGGAAATTGGATAATGAAACGTACGACTATTATTGGAATCGCTGGTGGTTCGGGTTCGGGTAAAACCTCAGTGACAAATGAAATAATGAAAAATTTAGAAGGCCATAGTGTTGCATTATTGGCACAAGACTATTATTATAAGGACCAATCGCATTTAAGTTTCGAAGAACGTTTAGAGACCAATTATGATCATCCTTTTGCTTTTGATAATGACTTATTAATAGAAAATTTAAACGATTTGAGAAATGGCAAACAAATCGAAGTACCAACATATGATTATACAAATCACACTAGAAGTGAAGAAACGATTGCATTTAAACCAAAAGATGTTATTATCGTAGAAGGCATATTTGCGCTTGAAAATAAAACGTTAAGAGATTTAATGGATGTCAAGATTTATGTTGATACAGATGCAGATTTACGAATTTTACGTCGCTTACTTCGTGATACAGAAGAAAGAGGACGAACAATGGATTCTGTAATAAGTCAATATCTAAATGTAGTTCGACCAATGCATAATCAATTTATAGAACCCACAAAAAGATATGCAGATATTATCATTCCAGAAGGTGGAAGTAATAAAGTTGCGATCGATATAATGACGACGAAAATTCAGACTTTAGTAAGTAAACAATAGTATTATAGTAAAGGAAGATGACAATATGGAAAACCAAAAACAATATCCTATGACGCAAGAAGGTTTCGAAAAACTAGAAAATGAACTTGAAGAGTTAAAAACGGTTAAGAGACCAGAAGTCGTAGAAAAAATAAAAGTAGCACGTTCATTCGGAGACTTATCTGAGAACTCTGAGTATGATGCTGCGAAAGATGAACAAGGATTTATCGAACAAGATATACAAAGAATTGAGCATATGCTACGTAATGCCCTAATAATCGAAGATACTGGTGATAACAACCAAGTACAAATTGGTAAAACTGTAACTTTTGTAGAATTACCTGGTGAAGACGAAGAGGAATACCAAATTGTTGGATCAGCTGAATCTGATGCATTTAATGGTAAAATTTCAAATGAATCACCAATGGCAAAAAGTTTAATCGGTAAAAAATTAAACGAAGAAGTTCGTGTTCCACTGCCAAATGGTGCAGAAATTAATGTCAAAATTGTAAATATTAAATAATATCAAAATCCCCTTAACACTTAATGTTAGGGGGATTTTACACTTTATAAATAAAAACATATACTTATCTTCAACTATTTGATAAATTTATATCATTGATACAATAATTGAAATATTGAGATAATTTTGGATTAATTTGTATTTATCAATAGTAGTTTATTATCGACAATTATAACTATTTTTAATTAAACATAGTCTGTCAGTTAATGATACAATTATAATGTTGCACACATATTAATGTTTGAATCATAGTTTAATGTATAAAATACAGAGGGGGAAATGTGTTGGAATATAAATTGATCAATGAAGAGACAATTATGATTTACTTTGAACAACAAATCAATCCTTCGACATTTAAGGAAGTTCAAAAAGTTGAAAATTATATTAAAGATCAACAACATAAAGCAATTATTGAAGTGATACCTTCTTATCGGGCAATTATGCTACATATAGATATTACAAAACAAAGTTTAGCGGAAGTAGTTAAAGCGCTGAATCTAGAACAATTAAATCAACTGGATTTTGATGAAAATAATAATGAAGTAAAAATAATTAGTTTACCAGTTCTTTATGGTGGTGATTATGGTCCAGATATTCAAGAAGTAGCTACACATCATCAATTATCAATAGAGGACGTCATTAATTTACATACAGAAAATCGATATTTAATTTATATGCTTGGATTTATGCCAGGCTTTCCGTTTTTAGGTGGTTTAAATCCAGAGCTGGCTACACCTAGACGCGAAGAACCAAGAACGAGCATTCC
This sequence comes from Staphylococcus sp. HMSC034G07, assembly GCF_001835975.1. Lineage (NCBI taxonomy): Bacteria > Bacillati > Bacillota > Bacilli > Caryophanales > Staphylococcaceae > Staphylococcus > Staphylococcus sp. HMSC034G07. The sequence continues at coordinate 555,496 of NZ_KV826609.1, read as the reverse complement.
TGCGGGTTCTGTAGGTATTGCGAATAATCAAACAGGTTTATATCCAAAACAATCTCCAGGTGGTTGGCAAATCATCGGACGTACACCAATTACTGTATTTGATATTTCAAAAACACCTATGTGTTTATATGAATCTGGTGACTATATAAAATTCTATCCTATCGATGAATCAACGTTCGAACAGATTATAGAAGAACAGCAAGGTGAATTTGATATTAAGAAATGGGTGAAAATTCAATATGAGTATTAAAATTATTAATCCAGGGTTATTTAGTACGATTCAAGATTTAGGAAGAATCGGCTATCAAGACCAAGGATTTTCTACTGCAGGTGTTTTAGATCGGTACGCTTATCGAACTGGACAAGCACTCATTGGCAATGAAGGGCCAGCAATTGAATGTACAATAATTGGCCCAACAATTGAATTCTTAGAAGATAATGCTTTTGTATTAATAGGTGCTGAGTTCAAAGCAACTGTTAACGAAGCAATTATTGATGAATCTACTGTAATAGCAGTAAAAAAAGGTGACGTTTTGAAAGTTGGACAGGTCACTAAAGGGGCTAGAGGGTACTTATTATTTGGTAAACCTTTGACAATTCATAAAGTAGCAAATAGTTATTCTACACACACACGAAGTCAAATTGGTGGTTTTAAAGGGCGCGCATTAAAATCTGGTGATGTAATTGAGTGCGAAAACGATTATCCATATGCACAAAATCTTGGATTGAGTGTACCAAAAGATGTTGGTGAAGTTGAAGAAAAACCTATTCAAATCATCAAAGGGCCTCAATTTGATAGCTTTAGCGAAGAGGCACAACAAAAACTAGTAGCTAATGAATTTAAAATATCAGAAAAGTCAGACCGTATGGGATATCGGTTACAAGGTGAAGCGATTTCACCAAACACATCGGCTGACATAATATCAGAGCCTGTTGCCTTAGGCAGTATACAAGTGCCAAATGATGGCAATCCGATCATTTTATTAAATGATAAACAAACAGTAGGCGGTTATACAAAAATAGCAACTGTTTGCGCATCTGATTTACATAAATTAGCTCAAATGCAACCTAATGATACGATTCGTTTTGAATGGACGACAATCGAAGAAGCAGTTAAAAAATTAGAGCAACAAGAAGAAGCGTTTAAAAATACAATCAATAATATTAAAGAGCAACCAATTTTTGATATTTCACAATTGAGAAATACATCTACTCGTATTAATCATTTATTGAAAGGGGAATTATAATGAATTTTGAAAAAGTAGAACAATTAATAAAGATGGTAAAAGATAACGGGGTTAAAAAATTTAATTATAAAGATTATGAAAATGAAATCACTATAGATTTTACCGATAATACATCTGCATCAACTGCGCAACAACAATTAGTTTCAAATAATGAATCAAGTTTAAATGAACAAAGTGCATCAAATGAAGAACAATCCGATCAAGTTGTCAAATCACCAATGGTTGGAACATTTTATTTACAAGACGAGAAGGAATTAACAAATCCTCTTATTCATGAAGGTGATGAAATTAAAAAAGGAGATACCATTGGTTATATAGAAGCGATGAAAGTCATGAATGAAGTAAAAAGTGATGTGAGTGGAGTAGTCGACACAATACATGTCAATCACGGCGCAAATGTTGAGTATGATCAAACGATTATAACTGTGAAATAAGTATAAAGGGGGTATTTGAGTTGTATCGTTGTTTAATTGCAAATAGAGGAGAAATTGCTGTAAGAATCATCCGCGCTTGTAGAGAAATGGATATTGAAACTGTAGCTATCTATGCTTTAGGGGATGAGTCTAGCCTACATGTCAGCTTAGCTGATCAAGCGATATGTATTGGTGAAGCCAATGCATTAGATAGCTATTTAAACCAAGATAGAATTATTAGTGCAGCAAAAATTAGTGGTGCAAATGCAATTCACCCAGGATATGGTTTTTTATCAGAAAGTACTTCATTCGCTAAAAATGTTGAAGAAAACGGTATTTATTTTATAGGGCCAACTGATCAAACTATGGAGATGATGGGTGATAAAATAACAGCACGACAAACAGTAGACCAAGCTAATGTGCCTATCATACCAGGTTCTACTTCTGCTGTAGAGTCAATCGAAGAAGTTAAGGAAATTGCGCAAGATATTGGTTATCCACTTGTATTAAAAGCTGCCAGTGGTGGTGGCGGCAAAGGGATAAGGATTGTCAAAAAAGAAGAATCTTTAGAAAAGTCATTTAAAGAAGCCAAAAGTGAGGGGCAAAAATATTTTAATGATGATCGCGTATATGTGGAAGCGTTTATCCCAGTAGCTAAACATGTAGAAGTTCAGGTGTTAGGAGACGGTAAAGAAAATTACATACACTTAGGTGAACGTGATTGCTCAGTTCAGAGAAAAAATCAAAAATTAATTGAAGAATCGCCTTGTGCTGCATTATCTGAACATATGAGAACATCTATGTGTAATGATGCTGTGAAAGTAGCAAGAGCATCTGGTTATAGAAGTGCAGGTACTATCGAATATTTAGTGACAGAAGATGCTTATTACTTCATAGAGATGAATGCGCGTATCCAAGTAGAACATACAGTAACTGAAATGAGATCAAATCGTGATTTACTACACGCACAGCTCTATTTAATGAAACACGGTACATTACCGTTCAATCAAGACGAAGTGATATTTGATGGTCATGTCATTGAAGCAAGAATCAACGCAGAAAATCCTCAGAAAGGATTTCAGCCTTCACCAGGTAAAGTAAAAGCATTACATTTGCCTCAAGGCTTTAACGTCCGTATCGACAGTTTACTTTATCATGGCTATACGGTATCGCCAAATTACGATTCACTTGTAGCTAAAGTGATTGTAAAAGCACCAAATAGAGATTCAGCAATAAAAAAATTAAAAGTAACATTGGATGAAATGGTAATCGATGGCTTTACTACGACAGCTGATTTCTTATATGCTGTTTTATCGTATCCGCAATATGCTAATGGTGATGCAAAAGATGTAGATATTAAATTCTTAGATAGACATCAAATAATTAAGGAGGAATCATGATGAAAGTTGATTTAAACTGTGATTTAGGCGAAGCTTTTGGAAATTATTCATTCGGTGGAGACAATCAAATTATTCCGCTAATTACTTCAGCTAATATTGCATGTGGTTTTCATGCTGGTGACCAACATGTCATGAATCAAACGGTGGAATTAGCTAAAGCAAATGGTGTTGGTATAGGTGCTCATCCTGGCCTCCCAGATTTACAAGGATTTGGACGTAGAAATATGGACTTGTCACCCAAAGAAATTTATGATATCGTCATTTACCAGCTCGGTGCATTAATCGGATTCTGTAATGTTCACCAAGTTAAAATAAATCACGTGAAACCACATGGAGCACTTTATCAAATGGGGGCGCGTGATAAAGCAATTGCTCATGCGATTGCACAAGCTGTATATGATTTTGATAAATCATTAATTTATGTTGGATTATCAAATACACTACTTGTTACAGAGGCGCAAGCTGTTGGTTTAACTACTGCTGCCGAAGTGTTTGCAGATAGACGCTATGAAGATGATGGTCAATTAGTTAGTCGTAAAGAAAGTGATGCATTGATCACTGACACTGAAGAAGCTATTGAACAAGTTGTCAAAATGGTTAAGTCACAAAAAGTCGTTACGAAAAATAACAAGGAAATTGATATTCAAGCAGATACAATTTGTGTTCATGGAGATGGTGAACACGCACTAGAATTTGTTACAAAAATAAGAGACAGATTATCGAAAGAAGGCGTTTCTATATCTAAGCTGGGAGGCTAACACATGGGAGAAAAATTAAAAACAGAATCAAAGGATTTTGAATTTACAAAAAATCATAAAAGATTATTATTAGGTTCTGTATTCTTAATGGCTACATCTGCAATTGGACCCGCGTTTCTAACTCAGACAGCAGTATTTACTGCTCAGTTTACTTCAAGTTTTGCTTTTGCAATTTTATTATCAATATTGATTGATATAGGGGCGCAAATTAATATTTGGAGAGTGTTGGTAGTTACAGGTAAACGTGGACAAGAAGTAGCTAATGAAATCTTTAAAGGATTGGGTACTTTTATATCGATATTAATTGCAATAGGAGGACTTGCATTTAATATCGGTAATATTGCAGGTGCTGGATTAGGATTAAATGCAATTTTTGGCTTAGATGTAAAGATTGGTGCAGCTATTACAGCTGTATTATCAATACTTATTTTTGTAAGTAAAAGTGGTCAAAAAATTATGGATGTTGTCACGATGTTTTTAGGCGTTTTAATGATTGTAGTTGTTGCATTTGTAATGTTTAAGGCAAACCCACCATATGCAGACGCAGCTAAACATCTCGTGATGCCAGAGCAACCATTAGCGCTTGTCTTACCGATTATCACATTAGTAGGAGGAACAGTTGGTGGTTATATCACTTTTGCTGGTGCACATAGAATATTAGATTCAGGTATCAAAGGTAAACACTATTTGCCATTTGTCAATAAGGCGGCAATTTCAGGAATATTAACAACGGGTGTACTTAGAGCCTTATTATTCTTAGCGGTACTCGGTGTGGTCGTTACAGGTGTAACTTTAAATGATACTAACCCACCAGCTTCTGTATTTGAACATGTATTAGGACCAGTCGGTCGAAATATTTTTGGTGTCGTTTTATTTGCTGCAGCAATGTCTTCAGTTATTGGTTCAGCATACACAAGTGCAACTTTCTTAAAAACATTGCATAAATCTATCTATAATAAAACAAACATTATTGTAATTTCATTTATAGTCATTTCAACTTTTGTTTTTCTATTTTTAGGAAAACCAGTTACATTATTAATCGTTGCAGGTGCTTTAAATGGACTTATCTTACCAATTATATTAACGACAATACTAATTGCTAGTAAACGAAAATCAATCGTCGGAGATTATCATCATCCAACATGGATGTTAGTCTTTGGAGCAATTGCTGTGATCGTTACAGTTGTTACAGGTGTTTATTCACTACAAGGATTGACAGAATTAATGGGTAGTTAACAAAACAATTATAGTGACAAATAAACCATTCTCTAGTTCTTAATGCAAAACAAGGACTTAGGGAATGGTATTTTTTATGATGATTTTTTCACTAAATAGCCTCGAATAGTTTGATATATTAAGCAAGAAATTTACAGATTAATTCAATTGAAAGCAGAGAAATTATTCTTATGTTTCTTATGGAAAAGAATGAAATAATAAATTGATATAAATATCGTTCAATCGTCGAGCTATTGGTTTAAATGTGGTAGAATAACTAAGGTTAGGATTTTAAATTGAGGTGAAAAACGATGATCGGTATTATAGGAGCTATGGAAGAAGAAGTAGCAATCTTAAAAGATAAACTTGTTGACTTTGAAGAGATTAATATTGCACATGTATATTTTTATAAAGGGTATATAAATGATAAAGCAATCGTATTAACTCAAAGTGGTATTGGTAAAGTGAATGTTGCAATTTCAACAGCATTATTAATTGAAAAGTTCAAACCTGATTTAATTATAAATACTGGTTCTGCAGGAGCATTGGATAAATCATTAAGCGTAGGAGATATCGTGGTAAGTGATATGGTTGCTTATCATGATGCTGATGCTAGAGCATTTGGTTATCAATTAGGACAAATTCCACAAATGCCAGCGCAATTCGTAGCAGATAAATCATTGATTGATAAAGCGACACAAGTAATTACTAATCAACAGTTAACTGCAAAGACAGGCTTGATTGTAAGCGGCGATAGTTTTATTGGAACAAAAGATCAACGAATGAAAATTAAAACAAATTTCCCTCAAGCGATGGCTGCAGAAATGGAAGCAACTGCAATTGCTCAGACTTGCTATCAATTTAATTTACCATTTATTATCACGCGCGCAATTTCAGATTTAGCTGATGGCGACGCAGGTATCACATTTGATGAATTTTTAACAAAAGCAGCTAAATCTTCTAGTACAATGGTAGAAAATTTAATTAAAAAAATATAAAAAAGGTGAATAGAAATAATGGGTATAATAAAGAAATACTTTATGCCAAATGAATATGTACAGTCAATTTTTCAAATTGATATAGATAAGCTTGCAGAATCTGGCGTAAAAGGTATCGTTACTGATTTAGACAATACACTAGTAGGATGGGATGTAGCCGATCCTACTGAAGCGGTTAAAACATGGTTTGAAGAAGCAAGACAAAAAGGGATTACAATTACAATTGTGTCTAACAATAATGAAAAAAGAGTCGGTAGTTTTTCAAAATCATTAAAAGTAGATTATATTTTTAAAGCTAAAAAACCTAGAGGACGTGCGTTTGATCGTGCAATGCATTCTATGAATTTAAATCCATCAGAGATTGTAGTGATTGGTGATCAAATGTTAACGGATGTATTTGGTGGGAATAGACGCGGTTTATTTACTATTATGGTAGTACCTGTTAAACAAACGGATGGTTTTATTACTAAATTTAATCGCCTTATTGAACGCAGATTATTACAACATTTTAGAAAAAAAGGATATATAAAATGGGAGGAAAATTGATTGAGTGAAGTGGATGTATTGAAATGTATAGGGTGTGGTGCACCATTACAATCTGAAGATTCTGATGCACCTGGTTATGTTCCGGAACATAATTTATTTCGTGAAGATGTTGTATGTAAAAGATGTTTTAGATTAAAGAATTACAACGAGGTACAAGATGTAGGTTTAGATAGTGATGACTTTTTAAATTTACTTAACGGTCTAGCAGATAAAAAAGGAATAATAGTAAATGTTGTAGATGTTTTTGATTTTGAAGGATCATTTATTAATGCAATCAAACGTATTGTTGGCAACAAAAAAATTATTCTCGTAGCTAATAAAATAGATCTACTGCCAAAACAAATAAATAAACGTCGTGTAAAAGAGTGGTTGAAGAAATCAGCTAAAAAATATGGACTTGATGCAGAAGATGTAGTACTTATTTCTGCTGACAAAAATGAAGGTATTGAAAATCTATTAACTTCTATTAACAATATTAGAAATGATGAGGATGTATATATAGTAGGAACTACAAATGTAGGTAAATCAACCCTAATTAACAAATTAATAGAACGCAGTGTAGGAGAAAAAGATGTTGTTACTACTTCAAGATTTCCTGGCACAACATTGGACATGATTGATATTCCACTTGATGAAACAACATTTATGTATGATACACCAGGAATTATTCAAGCGCACCAAATGACACATTTAGTATCTGAACGTGAACTTAAAACAATTATGCCAAAAAAAGAAATTAAACAACGTGTGTACCAACTTAACGAAGGACAAACATTATTTTTCGGTGGACTCGCACGTATAGACTATATAAGTGGTGGTAAAAGACCGTTAGTCTGTTACTTTTCTAATGATTTAAATATTCATCGAACAAAAACAGAAAAGGCTAATGAATTATGGCGAAATCAATTAGGATCTGTATTAGCACCACCGCATAACCCTGAAAATTTTGATTTGAGTAATGTTAAAGCCGTAAGATTAGAAACAGGTAAAGAAAAACGTGACGTGATGATTTCGGGATTAGGTTTTATCACAATTGATGTAGGTGCAAAAGTAATTGTACGCGTGCCAAAAAATGTTGATGTTATTTTAAGAAATTCAATTATGTAAGGTGTGAAGAGTATGAAATATGCAGTAATAGGCCACCCTATCGATCATTCTTTATCTCCAGTGATGCATAATGCCAATTTTGAAACTTTAAATTGCAATGCAACATATGAAGCGATTAATATTCCTGAAGATAAATTCAACCAAATAAGAGAAATTATTTCAGATAAAGCACTCTCAGGTTTCAATGTAACAATTCCTCATAAGGAACGCATTATACCTTTTTTAGATGAAATTGACGAACAATCTGAAACTGTAGGTGCTGTGAATACAGTTAAAATAGAAGACGGCAAATGGACTGGTTATAATACAGACGGCATCGGCTACGTTAAAGGATTACAACGCGTGTACCCAGATTTAAAACAGGCTTATATTTTAATATTAGGTGCAGGCGGTGCTAGTAAAGGTATTGCGAATGAATTAACCAAATATGTACAACCGAAACTTACTATAGCCAACAGATCTTTAGACAGGTTTAATCAATGGCGTTTGAATGTAAATAAAATCCGCTTATCAGATGCTGAATTAGCTTTATCTGAATTCGACATTATTATAAATACGACACCAGCAGGGATGAATACAAATCAAGAAATACCAATTAGTTTGAAAAATTTGGATCCGGAAACTTTAGTAAGTGATATTGTGTATGTACCCTTTAAAACACCCATCTTAGAACAAGCTGAAGCCCAAGGTAACCCAATTTATAATGGTTTGGATATGTTTGTTTATCAAGGTGCAGAAAGTTTTAAGATTTGGACAGGTACAGAACCAGAGGTAGAAGTTATGAAACGCACAGTATTAGATTATTTATAAAAGGAGCATTTTATGTTAACAGGTAAACAGAAAAGATTTTTGAGAAGTAAAGCACATAATATTGATCCAACTTTCCAAATCGGAAAAGCAGGTGTTGGTGAAAATATGATAGAACAATTAAAAGATATTTTAGAAAATAGAGAATTAATTAAAATACATGTATTACAAAACAACTTTGAAGATAAAAATGACTTAGCACAAACTTTAAGCGATGCAACTCATAGTGAAATTGTTCAAGTAATCGGGTCTATGATTGTCTTGTATAAAGAATCACATGATAATAAACAAATTCAATTACCATAATGTCTAAAACGATAGTCTTATATGGTGGGCAGTTTAACCCGATTCATACGGCTCACATGGTTGTTGCTAGTGAAGTGAATCATGTTATTAAACCAGATTTGTTTTATTTTATTCCAAGTTATATGTCGCCGCTCAAAGCGCATGATGATTACTTAGATGCAGCATATAGAATCGATATGATTCGGTGTGCAATTAACGAACTAGGGTTTGGCTTTGTTTATTTAGATGAAGTAGAACGCAAGGGACAAAGTTACACATATCTCACAATTAAACACATTTTAGAAAAGCATCCTAATGCACAACTATATTTTGTTATAGGGACCGACCAATATATACAATTGGAAAAATGGTATGAGATTGATAAATTGAAATCGATGGTAACCTTTGTAATTGTGAATCGTGGAAAAGCAAAGCAAGAAGTTTCAAATAATATGATTGCAATTAATATTCCACGCATAGATATAAGTTCAACGCTGATTAGGGATAGAGTGAAACAACAGGGAAATATTCATACGCTTGTTCCTCAAAGTGTAGAAAAATATATCAGAGAGGAAGGATTATATGAAATTTGATGAAGCAGTCTCGTTAGTAAAAGATAAATTACCGGAGAAAAGATTTAATCATTCACTAAGAGTAGCAGAAACGGCTGTTAAATTAGCTGAATTATATGATGGGGATAAAGATAAAGCAGAACTTGCAGGTATCTTACATGACTATAGTAAATATGATGATTTAGGATCTATGTATCAGATTGTTAGACAAAATGATTTAGATAGTAACTTGTTGAGCTATGGATCAGAAATCTTACACGGCCCAGTCTGTGCAGTTATAATGGAACAAAAATTCGCTGTGAACGACGAAGAAGTTTTGCTTGCCATTAAAAATCATACTACTGGTCGTGCTCAAATGACTAAAACAGAAAAATTAGTTTTTATTGCAGATTATATTGAACCTGGTCGTCAAACCCCAGGCGTTGAAGAAATTCGAGATTTAGCATACAATCAAGGTAGCTTAGATAAAACCATTTATGAAATATCTAAGCGAACTGTTTTATATTTAATCACGCAAGATATTACCGTTTATGATGCCACGATTGCCTGCTTGAATTATTACAATTATAGTAACGAAAGAGTAAAGGATGATTAAATGAAATCAGATCAATTATTAAATTTAGCTGTCAATGCAACTGAGAATAAAAAAGCGGAAGATATAATTTCTTTAAATATGCAAGGTATTAGCGATATGACCGATTATTTTATCGTATGCCACGGCAATAATGAAAGACAAGTACAATCCATCGCACGCGCAGTAAAAGATGCTGCTAACGAAGCGGAAATTGAAGTGAAACGAATGGAAGGTTTTAATGAAGCAAGATGGATTTTAATTGACTTGGCCAATGTAGTCGTACACGTATTCCATAAAGATGAACGTGATTATTATAACTTGGAGAAATTATATCGTGATGCACCTTTAGAATCTTATGGACAGGCAGTTTATTAATAATGGTTCAATATGAAGAAATGAGCTATTACTATGATCAATTAACTTTAGATCAGCCTTACGAATCATGGCTTGATATTGTAGAATTTTATGCTAAAAATAAATCAACCATCTTGGATATAGGTTGTGGAACAGGCAGTTTCACCTCGAAATTAAATGATTTTGATTGTATAACTGGTATGGATTTAAGTGTTGATATGCTTTCGATAGCGATGCAAAAATCTAGTGAAGTAAATTGGATTGAAGGCGATATGACTGATTTCGACCTAAACCAACAATTTGATGTAATAACTATTTTTTGTGATTCTTTAAATTATTTAACAGAATATGAAGATGTGTTGTCCACTTTTCAGCAAGTATATCATCATTTAGAGCCGAATGAAGGTATATTTATGTTTGATGTGCATACAGAACATAAAATGAATACTTTATTCAATAATCAAAGTTATATTGATGAAACTGAAAATGTATTTTTAGCTTGGGAAGCTGTTCGCGGGGAAGAACCATTAAGTGTATGGCATGATATGACGTTTTTTATAAAACAAGATGATAAGCATTATAAGAGATTTGATGAGTCACATTATCAAAAGACTTATTCAAAAGATGTTTACACTAAAATGTTAGAATCATGTGGTTTTAAAAATATAACAACATTCGTTGATTTTGAAATCAATAACCATAATCAAAAAGGAGAGCGCTTGTTCTTCGTTGTAAAAAAATAAAAAGTAAAATCACTCCTTTATGCGTGTAAAGTATAAAGGAGTGATTTTTTGTTACCATTATGGGAATTATTCAAAGAAAGATTCAGTCGATGTAATTTAAAAATAAAGGCCTGTGTTATGCTAATTATAATAGTGATTGCAGTGCTAACACTATCATTTTTGATGAATCGTGGTGTTGATCAAATCAAGCAAAATGATGAATCTGCACTAATTGAAACATCTGACCATAATCAATCATTACCACATGTGAAAAGTGAACGGTCATCTAAAAAAACTACTGCAAAAAGCAATAATGATAGTAAAGATTCATTTGTTTATGTTGATATTAAAGGTGCAGTAAAACATCCTAATGTTTATAAAATGAGCAGTAATGATAGAATTAAACAGTTGTTGGACAAAGCTATTGCTACAGAACGTGCTGATTTAACGAACATTAACTTATCCGAACGATTAATCGATCAAAAAATGATATATGTTCCAGAAAAAGGGGAACAAACTAATAATCCATTGAATAAAAATAAAACTGTTACAAATTTATCAGAAAATAAGGATGCTGATGTAGCAAAAGTAAATATAAATACTGCAACAGAAAGCGAACTCACAACGATACCAGGGATAGGAAAGGTTAAAGCCAAATCTATCATTGAGTATCGTGAGCAGAATGGAAATTTTAAATCTATTGATGAGTTAAAAGAAATTAATGGTTTCGGTGCTAAAACGATAGAAAAATTAAGTTCACATTTAACAATGTAAAATTTTGTTGTATTTTTCTAAAAGCGATATAATCTATAATAAACATATTAAAGAATACATAAATTGGAGGCTAAGTATCATGGATCGTATTAAATGGGAAGAATACTTTATGGCGCAAAGTCACTTATTAGCATTGCGTTCTACATGTCAAAGACTATCTGTAGGGGCAACGATTGTAAAGGATAATAGAATTATAGCAGGAGGGTATAATGGTTCTGTGTCTGGCGAAGTACATTGTATTGATGAAGGATGTCTATTAGAAGATGGTCATTGTATTCGTACGATTCACGCAGAAATGAATGCTTTATTACAATGCGCAAAACAAGGGGTGTCAACAGAGGACGCAACGATTTATGTTACTCATTTCCCTTGTTTAAATTGCACCAAGTCTATTATTCAAGCAGGTATTAAAACAATTTATTATGCTGAAGATTACCATAATCATCATTATGCTTTAGAATTGTTAAAACAATCAGGTATTGTGTATAAAAAAATTCCATTTAATCAAGAACATGTAGCACAATATTTAATAAATAAATAAAATTGATTTATTATGCTTTAGCTTATTTAGCTGGTAACTTATTACTTTTTAATAAAGTTTTATCTCTTATTTTAATATTGGGCCTATTTATTATAATGAAAAGAAAAAGATTTAATGTAATTCATTTTATAATGTTTGCCATCATATCTTTAAGTAGTTATATGATGTTTCAAAATGATTTAAAATTAGAAAAAAATAACCATGCTTTACTTTTGAACAAAGCATTTCAAGGAGAAGCAAAGTTAATTACAAAACCAATTTTGGAGCATCATAAACTTAAAGGTAAGATTGAAATAAATAAAAAACATTATACTTACGTTTATAATTTACAAACATCAAAAAATATAGATTTAAAAAAAGTTTCTGCTTTTTTATTACAAAAAACCTGTAAAGTCAATGGGAAATTTAATACTATAAAAAACGAACCAAATTCCAATCTTATTTTTATGATTCAAAATATTCATCTTTCAAGTTGTAAAACTAACAATAATAACTTTACTGATATTTTAAATAAACATAAAGCATTGATTTACGAAAGAATGCAACAATGGAAAATAATTTCACCTGAAAAAACGATCGCATTTATAACAGGTGATACATCACTTATGAATAAAGATGAATTAGATAGAATAAAAGAAATTGGCATAGCGCATCTTCTGGCTATTAGCGGGACACATATTGCTATTATTATTACAATTATATGCTATATACTTAACAGATTAAAATGCCCATTGTTTTTAATTAAAATAATATTAATCATATTATTACCTATCTATTGCATGTATACAAACATGTCGGCAAGTGCCGTCAGAGCAATATTAATGAGTTTGATAATAATCATTTTTCCAAAATACATTATAAAGCATTCAATGAACGTTTTAGCTTTTTTATTTATTTGCTTAACAATTTTAACCCCCTCGTTAATTTATCATATCGGATTTCAACTTTCCTTTTTAATTACTTTTTCAATCCTTTTTGCCAGCCCATTACTAAAGAATTTAGGTATCTTTAAATCTTTATGCGCTATCACATGGATAGCACAATTAAGTTCATTTATTTTAAGTTGTATCCATTTTCACCAAATTCAATGGATTGGCTTGATATCTAATATCTTTTTTGTTCCATTTTATTCTTTCATACTATTTCCTTTTGTTATTTTTCTTACTTTTATAATACATTTACCATTCAAACCTATTATTATAACCAATTTATATAACTTATTAATTATTTTTCATGATAAAATGGTTGAACTTTTTGATAAACTCAACTTTTTCAAATGGTATATTCCTACATTAAATAATCTTCAAATAGCTATAATAACTATCGTTGCATTTTTGACCTTAGTTCTATTCGTTCATAAATGCTATAAACTAATGTCAATTACTTTAATTACTTTGTATATTGTCTCTACAATGCTACCTCAAGTGCATGCATATCAACTTACTATGTTGGATGTAGGGCAAGGGGACTCACTTTTATTTGAAACTCAATACCACGAATCACTATTAATCGACACGGGTGGTAACTTTAATTCGAAACAAAAAGTTGCGAATCATAATATTTCTAGATATCATATCTTACCAACTTTAAAACGACATAATGTAAAAGAACTTGATTACGTTATAATTACTCATCCTCATCTAGATCATATGGGTGAACTAAGTTATTTAATTAAACAACTCAAAATTAAAAGTATCATTATCAATGCTAATAGTTTTAAAATGAAAGAATTAAATCTTTTAAAAGTGAAATGTATAAAAAAAGGCATAAAGTTAATAGATTTTAAAAATAAATCACAATTTTTTATGAATAAAGCGAAACTTAATCTGTTAGATGCTACTATTCCTAACTCTAATAATTTAAATGAACAATCAATTATAATATTGATACAGTACAATAGTTATAAAATATTACTGATGGGTGATGCTACAAATCATAACGAAGAGAAATTGATACATAAATATCATTTATCCAATGTTAATATTTTAAAAATTGGTCATCATGGTAGTCGTACGAGTACAAGTAACAGTTTATTGCAATCAATTAGACCAAAAATAGCTCTAATTTCGGTAGGAGAAAAAAATAAATATGGTCTTCCTAATCGTCAAATTATTGATAGATTAAGATATAATAATATTAAAGTTTTTCAAACAAATGTAAATGGAGAAGTGAACATTTTATTTAAAGATCAAATAGAAATAAAATCTCAATACCATTGAAATTTTTTAGTTAGTGAGAAACTATTAGGCGTGTTATAATTACAAAATGTGTAATAGAATTGAAAGGGTGCCGAGAATGAGTAGCAATATAATAACGATATATGGTGAAGTACCTGAATTAATTGAAAAAAAAGCTTCTGAAGTTATTGAACAATATTTAGATGCACCAAAAGATGAATTCAACTTCGTTAAATATAACTTATATGAAAATGATTTAGCTCCAATTATTGAAGAAACGCTTACCATGCCATTTTTCTCTAATAAAAAAGCTGTTCTAGTACAAAATGCATATGTTTTTACTGGTGAGAAACCGCCTAAAGAATTAAATCATAACATTGATCAACTGATAGAATTTATAGAAAAATATGATGGTGACACTTTAATATTGTTTGAAGTTAATCATTCTAAATTAGATGAGAGAAAAAAAGTTGTTAAATCATTGAAAAAACATGCGCAAATTAAAAAGATAGAACAAATGTCAGAAGAAGAAATAAAACATTGGATAAAAAGTCAACTGCATGAGAATTATAAAGATATTAAGCAAGATGCGCTTGATTTAGTTATTGAATTAACAGGAGTTAATTTTAATGTTGTTAAGCAAGAGATAGAAAAACTCATTTTATTTTTGGGTGATAGAACGACTATTAATAAAGATGATGTTCATCAAATTGTAAATAGAAGTCTAGAACAAAATGTTTTTTTGCTCACTGAATATATACAAAAAAATAAAAAATCAAAAGCCATTCAACTAGTTAAAGACTTAATAGCAATGAAAGAGGAGCCTATAAAATTATTAGCACTGATTACAAGTAATTATCGACTTTTTTATCAAAGTAAAATATTGGGACAAAAAGGCTATAGTGGCCAACAAATTGCTAAAACAATCAACGTTCATCCCTATAGGGTGAAGTTAGCTTTAAACCAAGCAAGGCATTATGAATTAGAAAGTTTATTAAATATTATTGATAATTGCGCAGAAACAGATTATAAATTAAAGTCATCTTATATGGATAAACACCTTATCCTCGAATTGTTTATTTTGTCCTTATAAATGTGAAGCTTTTTGTTTTCGTCTAGTCATTTCACTGGATAGATTTCTGTAGATGAATTATAAAGCATGTTGATAGTTATGATGCTAAAACTAATAAATATTAAAGTTGTAAAAAAGCCCAGAAATGATTTCTCTTATTATAAATCATTTCTGGGCTAATCTTATGTAGCAGGTCGCATGAAATATTGAAATAAAAAAAGTTCAAGCGTAGGCTTGAACTTTAGTTTATTTAGCAGCTGTCATTAAAGAAGATTTAATTCTAGCAGCTTTGTTAGAATGTATTAAGTTGCGTTGCGCAGCTTTATCTACTTTTTTCAATGCAAAGCTAATTAATTCAGCTTTGTTGTCAGCGTTAGTGTCAATTGCTGTATGAGCTCTTTTCACAGCTGTACGCATTGCATTTTTTTGTGAAATATTACGTTCCTCAGTTACACGAGTAGTATTAACACGTTTAATTGCAGATTTAATGTTTGGCATGTCTGTCACCTCCTAAAAGTGTGATCTTCGCTATCAAAAATTAATTTGATTACAACAAGAAATATTTTATCAAAACAACCAAGTTTCTGCAATCATTTATTTATAATAAGGCGCGTAAACTCGCGATAAATGATACAATAATAATTATAACAAGAAAAGATATTAGTAAAAATAGTAACATAAGCGACGAAAGATAAACATAAATTCAAATTTTACTATTAATTTTATCAAGTTTGCAATTAGTAGATAAAAACGTTATTATATCAAAGAATGTCATACATATTACGGGCTAGAATTATGAAAGTGAGACTGATAATACATGGATAAAGAAAATCGTTTAAACAAGCGTGAAAATATAAGAAACTTTTCTATTATTGCACATATTGATCATGGAAAATCTACATTAGCAGATAGAATTTTGGAAAATACTAAATCTGTTGAATCACGTGAAATGCAATCACAGTTATTGGATTCCATGGATTTAGAGAGAGAACGTGGTATAACAATAAAATTAAATGCGGTACGTTTAAAATATGATGCAAAAGATGGTGAGACTTATACGTTTCATTTAATTGATACACCTGGACACGTAGATTTTACATATGAAGTTTCAAGATCATTAGCTGCATGTGAAGGCGCTATATTAGTAGTAGATGCTGCACAAGGCATAGAGGCCCAAACATTAGCCAATGTTTATTTGGCATTAGACAACGATTTAGAGTTATTACCAGTTGTGAATAAAATAGATTTACCAGCAGCGGAACCTGAACGTGTAAAGCAAGAAGTAGAAGATGTTATAGGACTAGATAAAGATGATGTTGTATTAGCTAGTGCAAAATCAAATATTGGTATTGATGATATATTAGAAAAAATTGTAGAAGTCGTGCCACCACCACAAGGAGATCCAGACGAACCATTAAAAGCATTGATTTTCGATTCAGAATATGATCCCTACAGAGGGGTTATTTCATCAATTAGAATTGTTGAAGGTACTTTGAAAACGGGTGATGAAATAAAAATGATGGCTACAGGAAAATCTTTTGAAGTTACAGAAGTAGGCATCAATACACCAAAACAATTACCAGTTAGCGAGCTAACTGTTGGAGATGTTGGTTATGTCATTGCTAGTATCAAAAATGTAGATGATTCACGTGTCGGGGATACAATTACCCATCTACACCGTCCAGCAGCTGAGCCGTTAAAAGGATATAAGAAAATGAACCCAATGGTTTTCTGCGGTTTATTCCCTATAGACAATAAAGACTATAACGATTTACGTGAAGCATTAGAGAAGTTACAGTTGAATGATGCTTCATTAGAATTTGAACCTGAGTCTTCTCAAGCATTAGGTTTTGGATACAGAACAGGTTTTTTAGGCATGTTGCACATGGAAATTATCCAAGAACGTATTGAACGTGAATTTGGAATAGAATTAATCGCTACAGCCCCATCTGTAATTTATGAATGTATTCTTAAAAATGGTGATGAAATCTCAGTCGATAATCCAGCGCATATGCCTGAAAGAGATCAAATTGATACGATTTATGAACCTTTTGTAAGAGCGACAATGATGGTACCAAACGATTATGTGGGTGCAGTTATGGAATTGTGTCAACGTAAGCGTGGCCAATTTATTAATATGGAGTATTTAGATGATATACGCGTCAATATTATCTATGAACTGCCTTTATCTGAAGTAGTGTTTGATTTCTTTGATCAGCTAAAATCAAATACAAAAGGTTATGCTTCTTTTGACTATGAATTTATTGATAATAAAGAAAGCGACTTAGTTAAAATGGATATATTACTAAATGGAGAGAAAGTAGATGCACTTAGTTTTATAGTTCATAAAGACTTCGCATATGAAAGAGGGAAAGCGTTAGTTGAAAAGCTTAAAACGCTAATACCTAGACAACAGTTCGAAGTACCGGTACAAGCAGCAGTTGGACAAAAAATAGTTGCTCGTACAAATATAAAATCAATGGGTAAAAACGTTTTATCTAAGTGTTATGGTGGCGATATTAGTCGTAAAAGAAAATTATTAGAAAAGCAAAAAGCTGGTAAGGCAAAAATGAAAGCAGTGGGTAATGTTGAAATACCACAAGATGCTTTCCTTGCAGTGCTTAAGATGGACGAAGATTAATATGATTTTTTAAACATTGGGGCCTTAAATCCATTCGATTTATGGCCCAGTTTTTGTTATATGAATCTATTTTATTTAACGAAAGAAGGTCATTTCAAAAATGGAAGTGAAAAGTGCTTATATCCATATCCCTTTCTGTGTCAAAATTTGTACTTATTGCGATTTCAATAAATACTTTATACAAAATCAACCAGTGGATCAATATTTAGATTGCTTAATTAACGAAATGAAACAGAGCGAAGTTAGATCTTTAGAAACCGTTTTTGTGGGTGGTGGGACACCTACCGCGTTATCATATGAGCAACTGGAAAAACTATTAACTGCAATTACCGATATTTTTGAAATTAAAGGTGAATTTAGTTTTGAAGCCAATCCGGACGAACTAACTTTAGCCAAAGTACAACTTTTAAGAGATTATGGTGTGAATAGATTATCGATGGGCGTTCAAACATTCAAACCCGAATTACTAGCGATATTAGGACGTTCTCATAAGACAGAGGACATTTATAGAGCAGTGAACAATGCAAGGAAAGTTGGTATACCTTCTATAAGCTTAGATTTAATGTATCATCTACCCCAGCAAAGCCTAGAAGATTTTCAAGAAAGTTTAGAAAAAGCGTTAGCGATGGATATTGATCATATTTCAAGTTATGGATTGATTTTAGAGCCAAAAACTCAATTCTATAATATGTACCGTAAAGGTCAATTGAAAATTCCAAACGAAGATGTTGGTGAAGAAATGTACGAATATTTATTAAAGCGAATGCACGAGACTGAATTACACCAATATGAGATTTCAAATTTTGGTAAAAAAGGCCATGAATCAGAGCATAATAAAGTATATTGGAAAAACGAAGGCTATTATGGATTTGGCGCAGGGGCAAGTGGTTATGTAAATGGCGAGCGATATAATAATGTAAACCCTGTGAATCATTATATAAATAAGATACAAAATAAGGAAAGGCCCGTTCTTGACTCAGTTTATCCAACAGAAAGTGAACAAATGGAAGAGGAAATGTTTCTAGGTTTAAGAATGAATCAAGGCGTTAGTAGAAAACGGTTCGAACAAAAATTTAATAAAACAATTGATGATGTTTATAACGACACAATCAAAGATTTAAAGCAACGAGAATTAATTAATGATACTGGCGGATATATTTCTTTAACAGAGAGAGGTAAAGTAATTGGAAATCTAGTATTTGAGTCGTTTTTACTAAATGTTTAATTTTTTTCAAAAACTAGGGCTTTAACATTGACTTACTTTGACCAATTTGATAAATTATAATTAGCACTTGAAACAAAAGAGTGCTAATGAGGTGAAAACATGATTAGTGATAGACAATTGAGCATTTTAAATGCAATTGTTGAAGATTATGTTGATTTAGGTCAACCGATTGGTTCCAAAACACTGATTGAAAGACATAATTTAAATGTTAGTCCTGCTACTATTAGAAATGAAATGAAACAACTAGAAGAACTACAGTTAATAGAGAAGACACATACTTCATCAGGACGTTCGCCGTCAGAGTCAGGCATCAGATATTATGTGAATCAATTATTGCAACAAACATCTCATCAACAACACAAAAAAATACAACGTTTAAGAGACTTACTGGTTGAAAATCATTATGATATCTCCTCAGCTTTGAGTGAGTTCGCAAATGAACTTTCAATCGCTTCTCAGTATACAACGTTGGTAATGCGTCCAAATCACAAAAAAGATATTATTAATAACATTCACTTGATTCGAGCGAATGCATATTTAGTAATCATGGTTGTTGTTTTTACTTCTGGCCATGTTGAGCATTTACATTTAGTATCCAAAGCACGTTTATCGAGTGATGAATTGACTAAAATAGCTAACTTTGTGACTGCAAGATACAATGCATTAAATCAACAACGCTTAGAAAATGAACTTAATGCTTTTGCGAAGTCGGATTTTGAAAAAGACTTTATAAAAGAAATGTTAGATACGATAGATGTTCATTTTGATAATCAAAGTAATGGCATTTACATGGGTGGAAAGGTTAAACTAATTGATGCACTTAATGAATCAAATGTTTCTTCTATTCAACCTATCTTGCAGTATATTGAATCAAACAAAATTACTCAGCTACTTGATGAAATGTCAAATTCATCAATTAATGTTAAGATTGGACAGGAAATCGAATCAAGCTTGAGCGATATTTCTATCGTCACTACAGAATATCATATTGATGATAGACTTAAAGGTCAAATTGCGGTTATCGGACCAACGGCAATGAACTATCAGAATGTAATACAATTACTAAATACGATTTGGTAATTAAGAATTGTATTGGAGGGCAGAAAATGACAGAAAAAAATGAATCAGTATTCGATGAAAACGAAAAAACTGAAGATATTAATCAAGAATCACAGAACGACCAAACTACTTCAGTTGAAGATGCTGATGAAATGAATAATGAATCACAAGATAATCTGCAAGAAGAAAATTCTGAAGATACTGAGGCAGATATCGATCCTAAAGATGAAGAAATTCAACAATTAAAAAATAATGTTCAAGAAGAAGAAGAAAAATATTTAAGATTATACGCAGAATTTGAAAATTATAAGCGTAGAATCCAAAAAGAAAATCAAACGATGAAAGCATATAAAGCTCAGGATGTTTTAAATGACATTTTACCGACTATAGACAATATAGAACGAGCTTTACAAATCGAAGGCGAAGATGAGCAATTTAAATCATTACAAAAAGGTGTGGAAATGGTTTATGAAAGCTTATTGAACGCATTGAAAAATAACGGTTTAGAAAAAATTGAGGCTGAAGGTCAACAGTTTGATCCAAATATACATCAAGCTGTAGTACAAGACGACAATCCTGATTATGAATCAGGTCAGGTCACTCAAGAACTACAAACTGGTTATAAATTGAAGGAACGTGTTTTAAGACCTTCAATGGTTAAAGTAAATCAATAGTTATATTGATGAAAATACCAAATTTTCAAAACAAACAGGAGGAATTTAGTTATGAGTAAAGTAATAGGTATTGACTTAGGTACAACAAATTCATGTGTAGCAATTTTAGAAGGTGACGAACCAAAAGTTGTTCAAAATCCAGAAGGTGCTAGAACAACACCATCTGTTGTTGCATTTAAAAATGGTGAAACTCAAGTAGGTGAAGTTGCTAAGCGTCAAGCAATTACTAACCCTAATACGATTCAATCTATCAAACGTCATATGGGTACTGAACATAAAGTAGATGTAGAAGGTAAATCATATACACCACAAGAAATATCTGCGATGGTATTACAAAACCTTAAAAGTACAGCAGAAGATTATTTAGGTGAAAAAGTAGAAAAAGCAGTTATCACTGTTCCTGCATACTTTAATGACAGTGAACGTCAAGCTACAAAAGATGCTGGTAAAATAGCTGGCTTAGAAGTTGAACGTATCATTAACGAACCAACAGCAGCAGCATTAGCTTATGGTTTAGATAAAACTGAACAAGACCAAAAAGTCCTAGTATTTGACTTAGGTGGCGGTACATTCGACGTATCTATTCTTGAATTAGGTGACGGTGTATTTGAAGTACTTTCTACTGCAGGTGATAATAAACTAGGTGGAGATGACTTTGACCAAGTTATTATCGATTATTTAGTAGCAGAATTTAAAAAAGAAAATGGCGTAGATTTATCACAAGACAAAATGGCATTACAACGTCTAAAAGATGCAGCTGAAAAAGCTAAAAAAGATTTATCAGGTGTTTCTCAAACACAAATCTCATTACCATTTATTTCTGCAGGTGAAAATGGTCCATTGCACTTAGAATTAAGTTTAACACGTTCAAAATTTGAAGAATTAGCTGATTCATTAATCAGAAGAACAATGGAACCAACGCGTCAAGCTATGAAAGATGCTGGTATTAGTAGTTCTGATATCGATGAAGTTATTTTAGTTGGTGGTTCAACAAGAATCCCTGCTGTTCAAGAAGCTGTGAAAAAAGAAGTGGGTAAAGATCCTCACAAAGGTGTTAACCCAGACGAAGTAGTAGCAATGGGTGCTGCTATCCAAGGTGGCGTTATCACTGGTGACGTTAAGGATGTAGTATTATTAGACGTAACACCTCTATCATTAGGTATTGAGATTATGGGTGGACGTATGAATACATTGATTGAAAGAAATACTACTATTCCGACATCTAAATCACAAGTGTATTCAACAGCAGCAGATAATCAACCAGCAGTTGATATTCACGTATTACAAGGTGAACGCCCAATGGCTTCTGACAACAAAACACTTGGCAGATTCCAATTGACTGATATTCCACCAGCTCCACGTGGCGTACCACAAATCGAAGTAACTTTTGATATCGATAAAAATGGTATCGTTAATGTTACTGCAAAAGATTTAGGTACTAATAAAGAGCAAAATATCACTATTCAATCAAGCTCTTCACTTTCTGACGAAGAAATCGATCGTATGGTTAAAGATGCTGAGGAAAATGCTGAAGCAGATAAACAACGTCGTGAAGAAAGTGATTTAAGAAACGAAGCAGATAGCTTAGTATTCCAAGTTGAAAAAACAATTACTGATTTAGGTGAAAACATCAGTGAAGATGATAAAAATAATGCAGAAGAGAAAAAAGAAGCTTTAAAATCTGCGCTTGAAGGCGAAGATATTGATGATATTAAAGCTAAAAAAGAAGAATTAGAAAAAGTAGTTCAAGACTTATCTGCTAAAGTTTACGAACAAGCTGCTCAAGCACAACAACAAGCACAAGGTGAACAAGCAAATGGTTCAGATGATAGCAATGTTGAAGATGCTGATTTCACAGAAGTGAACGAAGACGATAACAAAGACGATAAAAAATAAGTTTAGTTATTAATTGCTATTAAAAGCAAAATATGACACAATTGCTTAGCCAAATTAAGTCAAAGTCAATTGAACATTGGCTTTGACTTTTTCCTTTTTAATAAGTAATTTAATCCATCGTAAAAGGAGAGATAAAAGTGGCCAAAAGAGATTATTATGATATCTTAGGTGTCAGTAAAGACGCTTCTAAAGATGAAATAAAAAAGGCTTACCGTAAATTATCAAAAAAATATCATCCTGACATCAATAAAGAAGAAGGCGCAGACGAAAAATTTAAAGAAATCTCAGAAGCATATGAAACATTGAGTGATGAAAACAAACGTGCAAATTATGATCAATTTGGTCATGATGGACCACAAGGTGGTTTTGGCGGCCAAGGATTTGGTGGTCAAGACTTTAGCGGTTTCGGTGGTGGCTTCGAAGATATATTCAGTTCATTCTTTGGTGGTGGACGTCAAAGAGACCCAAATGCACCTAGAAAAGGTGATGACCTACAATATACAATGACTGTTAACTTTGAAGAAGCCGTATTCGGTACAAACAAAGAAATTTCAATTCGCAAAGATGTAACTTGTCATACCTGTGATGGCGAAGGTGCTAAACCGGGTACTAAGAAAAAAACGTGTCATTACTGTAATGGTTCAGGACATGTTGCAGTAGAACAAAATACGATTTTAGGTAGAGTTAGAACTGAAAAAGTTTGTCCAGTATGTAGTGGTTCTGGTCAAGAATTTGAAGAACCTTGTCCAACATGTCATGGTAAAGGTACTGAAAATAAAACAGTTAAAATTGATGTGACAGTACCTGAAGGTGTAGATAATGAACAACAAATAAGATTAGCAGGTGAAGGTGCACCAGGAGAAAACGGTGGACCACAAGGTGATTTATACGTTGTATTTAGAGTTAAACCATCTGAAACTTTTGAAAGAGACGGCGACGATATTTACTTTTCACAAGATATTAGTATTGCGCAAGCAACGCTTGGTGATGAAGTCAAGGTTCCAACCTTAAAAGGTCATGTAATGTTAACAATTCCTGGCGGAACACAATCAGGTAAACAATTCCGTCTTAAAGAAAAAGGCGTCAAAAATGTTCATGGATATGGTTATGGTGACTTGTTTATCAATGTAAAAGTTGTTACACCTACTAAGATAAATGAACGTCAAAAAGAATTGTTAAGAGAATTTGCTGATATTGATGGTGAATCATTAACTGAACAACCATCAAATTTTAAGGACAAAGCAAAAAGATTCTTTAAAGGAGAATAAAAAAATGAACTGGACTGAAATATCAATCACTGCAAATCATGATACGATACCTATTATTTCTAATATTTTAGAAGAATTCGGGTCAAACGGGGTTGTTATCGAAGATTCATTAGATCTTCAAAATGGTTTTGCTGATAAGTTTGGTGAAATTTATGAGTTAAACCCTGATGATTACCCAGTTAACGGCGTAAGGGTTAAAGCTTATTTTAATGAAATGAAATATACTCAAGACTTTAAAAAAGATCTGATTCATGAAATTAAAAGCATTGAATCTTTGGATGCAAACATATTTGAATATCAACAACAAACGATTCAAGAACATGACTGGGAAAATGAATGGAAAAATTATTTTCATCCTTTTAGAGCTTCTGAAAAATTTACGATTGTTCCAAGTTGGGAAACCTATCAAAAAGAAGACGAAGCAGAAATGTGTATTGAATTGGATCCGGGAATGGCTTTTGGTACAGGAGACCACCCAACCACTAGCATGTGTTTGAAAGCGATTGAACACTTTGTAAAGCCAGATGATTCAGTGATTGATGTTGGTACAGGTTCAGGTATACTTAGCATTGCATCATATTTATTAGGAGTAGAACGCATAAAAGCGATTGATGTAGATGAAATGGCTATTAAAGTTGCGAAGGAAAACTTCGAAAAAAATAATTGTGTTAAAGCAATTGAAGCTGTGCCAGGTAATTTACTAACAGAAGAAACTGAAAAATTTGATGTCGTTATTGCGAATATTTTAGCTCATATTATTGAAGAAATGATTGAAGATGCTTATAATACTTTAAATAAAGATGGTTATTTTATAACTTCTGGTATTATAACAGAAAAGCATGAAACAATTTTAGCACAGATGAAGCGTGTTGGGTTTAAAATCATTTCTATTAATCATGAAAACGGTTGGGTATGTATCGTTGGACAGAAAGTGAGCGATTAAGCAATGCAGAGATATTTTATTGACCAAAACGCTGATGTAAATCAGCGTTTTTTTATTACTGATCAAAGTGATATACATCACATTACAAATGTAATGCGATATCAAAATGACGATCAAATTATTATTACTTTTTCAGATCAAAAAGTCTATAAATGTAAAATTGAAAATATAACTATGGATCAAATCGAAATTGTATTAATAGAAAAAATGGATATCAATACAGAGTTACCACAACATGTAACAATTTGCAGTGGTTTAATTAAAGCAGATAAGTATGAATGGATGATACAAAAATCAACAGAGTTAGGCGCAAGCCAATTTATTGCTGTTGGTATGCAAAGGTCAGTTGTAAAACTTAATGAAAATAAAGTAACTAAAAAATTAGAACGTTGGCAAAAGATTATAAAAGAAGCTGCTGAACAAAGTTATAGGCTAATTATTCCAGAGATAGAGTATAAGTCGAATTTAAAGGAAATCTATGATATTATTGATGAATATGATTATGTATTGATTGCTTATGAAGAATCTGCTAAGTGTGGGGAAAAAAGTACTTTTAAAGCAGTTGTTCAAAAATTTGAACCTGGTGATCGTGTGTTAATCATTTTTGGACCAGAAGGTGGTTTGTCTGAATCAGAAATTAAGTTATTTGGAAGTTCAGCATATCAAGTCGGTCTAGGTCCTAGGATATTAAGAGCTGAAACTGCACCTTTATACACATTAAGTGCTGTAAGCTTTCAAAAAGATTTATTGGGGTGATATTTATGTCAACGGTTGCATTTCATACATTAGGATGTAAAGTGAATCATTATGAAACCGAAGCAATTTGGCAATTATTTAAAGAAGCAGAATACGAGCGTGTTGACTTTGAAACAAATGCTGATGTATTTGTTATCAATACATGTACGGTTACGAATACAGGTGATAAAAAAAGTAGACAAGTTATCAGACGTGCTATAAGACAAAATCCAGACGCAGTTGTATGTGTTACAGGTTGTTATGCACAAACATCTCCTGCTGAAATTATGGAAATACCTGGTGTAGATATAGTGGTCGGCACACAAGATCGAACGAAGTTAATCGGTTATATCAATGAATTTAAAAAAGAAAGACAACCAATCAATGGTGTAGGAAACATCATGAAAAATCGTACATATGAAGAATTAGAGGTTCCATACTTTACAGACAGAACAAGAGCTTCATTGAAGATACAAGAAGGATGTAATAATTTTTGTACTTTCTGTATTATTCCTTGGGCACGTGGATTAATGCGTTCCAGAGATCCTGAAAAAGTGATAGAACAAGCAACAACACTTGTAAATTCAGGATATAAAGAAATTGTTTTAACTGGTATC
Source organism: Staphylococcus sp. HMSC034G07 (assembly GCF_001835975.1). NCBI lineage: Bacteria > Bacillati > Bacillota > Bacilli > Caryophanales > Staphylococcaceae > Staphylococcus > Staphylococcus sp. HMSC034G07. Next base: position 528,876 of record NZ_KV826609.1, on the reverse strand, counting down.
CATACAGGTGGATATGGCCAGGATTTAAAGAATTATAATTTAGCACAATTACTACGTGATTTAGAAACGATAGATGGATTAGAACGTATCAGAATTTCATCAATTGAAGCCAGTCAATTAACGGATGAAGTCATTAGTGTAATTGAACAGTCAAACAAAGTTGTGCGTCATCTGCATATTCCTTTACAATCTGGATCTGATTCAGTATTGAAGAGAATGAGAAGAAAATATACTATGGCTCATTTTTCAGAGCGATTGACGCGTTTACATGAAGCGCTACCTGGATTGGCAGTTACAAGTGATGTCATTGTTGGCTTCCCAGGTGAAACAGAAGAAGAATTCCAAGAAACATATGATTTTATTGTTGAACATCAATTTTCAGAACTACATGTATTTCCGTATTCTTCTAGAATTGGTACACCAGCTGCAAGAATGGATGACCAAGTGGACGAAAATATTAAAAATGAACGTGTACATCGTTTAATTCATTTAAGTGATCAACTGGCTAAATCATATGCATCTAAATTTGACCAAGAGGTACTTGAAGTCATTCCAGAAGAAGTTGGCAGTGAGCAAGGGACTTTAATAGGTTTTGCGGATAATTATATGAAAGTTCAATTTGAAGGTGATGAATCACTGATTGGCGAGCTTGTAAAAATTAAAATTACTCAACCTGATTACCCAATCAATCATGGGGAGTTACTAAGAGTAGTGGATCATGCTACCAATACAACAGAACATTCAATTACTGTTTAAATTTTAATGAACAATGATTTAACTGCAAACATCTTTTGATGGTGTAAAATGAATCATGAAATTAAAATTTTACTAATTGACCACATTAATCAGATATATTATACTAATTAATACATGGTAATTACCGTGTAATGATTATAAAGTTTCGTTGATATTTGGAGGGAGGGAAATACACATGTCTAAAACAGTAGTCAAAAAGAACGAATCACTTGAAGATGCGTTACGTCGTTTCAAACGTACAGTTTCTAAAAGCGGTACAATTCAAGAAGTACGTAAACGTGAATTTTACGAAAAACCTAGCGTTAAACGTAAAAAGAAATCAGAAGCTGCACGTAAACGTAAATTCAAATAATTAATTGTTTCGTTGACTCCCTCAACACCAACATTAATTATAAACCATAATAGCCTTAGTTGTTTATTCAGCTAAGGCTATTATTTTTATATGTTAAGAAAGTGACTATCTATAATCCTTCTCCCTATACAATGATGTCATAAACATTGAAATAACATGATACATATTTAAGAAAACAACCACATTTACATTATGAACAAATATTAATGTTTACTTCTTTTACAGTAGATTGAAAAAGACTATATTTGTATTTCTAGCATTTAATTAAAAATGAATAACATTATGAATTTTATTGTGTAAACGGTATAATCATATATTTATTTCATGTATAATTAAATTGAGAGTGAGGTGATATAGTGATTCCTTCGATAAGCAATATACATACAATCTTTTCAACTAGACTTGTTGAAAACGGAAACTGGATAGACAACGTTTCTAACTTTATTGTTAGTCCAATAGGTGCTTTGATATTAACTTGTATTATCTTCTTAGGCTTTTTGTATCAGTTATATTCAAATAGGATAAATATTATCGGAATTATATCAACATTAGCGTTATTCATCTTCTTTTTAGGATTTTTTATAAAAGGCGATGTTAACTTTTATTCAGTTGTCTTATTTGCTATTGGTGTGATATTCGTCATTATTGAATTATTTGTAGTAGGTGCAATCATAGGCATTATAGGTATGGCATTAATCGTTTTTAGTATTGTTACTTTAGGTGACAATTTAGTGTACATGATTGCTAATGTTGTCGTTGCCTTAATATTATCAATCATAGAGTGGGTGATACTTGTGAAATTTTTCAAACGTAAAATACCGTTTTTAGATAAAGTTGTATTGAAGGATTCTACAAATGCAGAAGCAGGTTATACATCACATGAAGATCGCTCTCATTTAGTTGGAGAAGTTGCAGTTACATCTACAGATTTAAGACCAGCAGGAATTATTATTTATAACGATGAACGTATCGATGCAGTTTCAGACGGTTCTTTTATATTACGCAATAAAAAAGTAACTATTCTTGAAGTTGAAGGTACCCGAGTTGTTGTGAGAGAAATAGAAACATAAAGGAGAATGAGTATGATTGGAATTTTAATTATAGCAGTTATAGTCGTAATTGCATTATTGTTATTATTTTCATTTGTACCTGTTGGATTGTGGATTTCAGCAATCGCAGCGGGTGTAAAAGTAGGCATTGGTACCCTAGTAGGAATGAGATTACGTAGAGTTTCTCCACGTAAAGTAATATCACCTTTAATTAAAGCGCATAAAGCAGGATTAAACTTGACAACAAATCAACTTGAATCACATTATTTAGCAGGTGGTAATGTTGATCGTGTTGTTGATGCAAATATCGCTGCACAAAGAGCAGATATTAATTTACCTTTTGAGCGTGGTGCAGCTATAGACTTAGCTGGCCGTGATGTGCTAGAAGCTGTTCAAATGTCTGTAAACCCTAAAGTAATTGAGACACCATTTATCGCTGGTGTAGCTATGAATGGTATCGAAGTTAAAGCAAAAGCAAGAATTACAGTACGCGCAAATATTGCAAGATTGGTCGGTGGTGCTGGAGAAGAAACAATTATTGCACGTGTTGGTGAAGGTATTGTATCTACAATTGGTTCTAGTGAACATCACACACAAGTGCTTGAAAACCCTGATAATATTTCTAAAACAGTTTTAAGTAAAGGTTTAGATTCAGGCACAGCTTTCGAAATCCTATCGATTGATATTGCAGACGTAGACATTAGCAAAAACATCGGTGCAGATTTACAAACTGAGCAAGCGCTTGCTGATAAAAATATCGCACAAGCAAAAGCCGAAGAACGTCGTGCAATGGCAGTAGCACAAGAACAAGAAATGAAAGCAAAAGTACAAGAAATGCGCTCTAAAGTTGTTGAAGCGGAAGCAGAAGTTCCACTAGCTATGGCCGAAGCATTGCGTTCAGGAAATCTTGGTGTGAAAGATTATTATAATCTGAAAAATGTTGAAGCAGATACTGGTATGAGAAATTCTATTAACCAACGTACAAAAAAAGAAGATGATGAATCACCGGAATAATAAATAGGGGTGATTAAATGAATATAGGTATTATTATCTTTGTAGTATCTGTCATTTTTACAATAATTGGAGCTATTAACGATGATAGTCATAAAAAACGAAAAAAACAACAACCGCCATCTAACAAACAGCCAAATCAATCTGAAGCACCACCACAAAAACGTGGTTTCCTTGAAGAAATCGGTAAAACATTTTCTGAGTTAGAAAAACAATTTAATGATGGTCCTTTTTCTCAAGAAGAACATACACCAAAGCAGAATAAACCTGCTGAGACACGAGCTGAAAAGATGGAAACTGAGACACCTCAACAAGAATCATCATCAGCTCCTAAACATAATGAAACAGAAGCTGAAAAAGTAAAACGTGAGCAAAAGCAACAAGATGATAAACTTCAAAAAGAGCTTGAAGCTGATTTAATGGGTCAAATAGAAGACGTGCGTAATGAGATTGATCGTGAAACTGAGAAAAAAATACAAAGAACTGAGAAAAAAGCACGAGATATTATTTCTGATAAATATTTATCAGAGAGAACTAAGCGTTATCGTTTAAAACAGTTAATGAATGCGCATTCTGTTCAAAGCTCTGGCACAAATGCTCAATATAGATTTGCAGATGATGAAGTTGTTAATGGCATTATTTGGTCTGAAGTTTTAGAACGACCAAAACAATTATAAATTTATTTAAACTCAACTTATAAAGTTAGAATCTTGACTTTGTGAGTTGAGTTATTTTTAATTTCAAAGTACTTATTGCTTGATAAATTTCACGCAGTCTATCACAATGCTTTGCTTTACATAAAAATAACAATTAATGTCAATTTTTAATTCACTTTGAAATAATATGAGATTATTTCATGATATAATAATATTGAAGTTGCAGTATGATTTATTCAAATTATTATTTTTATAATAATGCTTATTTCATATCATGCATCATAATTATTTTTTGTAACTTAAAATCTAATAGGATAAAATAATAGAAACGAATATATTTGTAAAGGAGCAACTATATGCCTGGAATTATTCAAATAGATGACATCAATGAAGCACAAGCACTCATTGGTAACAATGATGAAAATCTAAAATCAATAGAAGAGGGATTTGATGTCATAATACATGCTCGAGGACAAGAAATAGCCGTTAAAGGTGAAAAAGTTGAGCATGTAGAACAAGCAGAATCAGTACTAATTAATTTATTGAAAGTCATACAGCAAGGCGTTACAATATCGCTCAAAGATGTAGAAGCTGCTGTTAAAATGGCAAAAAATGGTACGATTCATTACTTATTAGATTTATATGAGGACGAAATTACTAAAGATGCGTTTGGTAAAACAATAAGGGCTAAAACTATGGGGCAAAGACTTTACGTCAATGCTATGTATCATAATGACTTGGTATTTGGTGTTGGACCAGCAGGTACTGGGAAAACATTTTTAGCTGTTGTTTATGCTGCCAAGCAATTACGAAAGGGTAATGTTAAACGCATCGTCTTGACTAGACCTGCAGTAGAAGCTGGGGAATCATTAGGATTCTTACCTGGTGATTTGAAGGAGAAAGTTGATCCTTATTTACGTCCATTATATGATGGTTTAAATACCGTTTTAGGAAGAGAACAAACTGCTAGATTTATCGAGCGTGGTGTTATAGAAATAGCACCGTTAGCATATATGCGAGGGAGAACGCTTGATGATGCATTTGTTATTTTAGATGAAGCACAAAACACTACACATGCTCAAATGAAAATGTTCTTAACAAGGTTAGGTTTTGGATCGAAAATGGTTGTTACCGGTGATAAGACACAGATTGATTTACCTAAAGGTGTTAAAAGTGGTCTTAAAGAAGCAATAGCAAAGTTACACAATGTAAAAGGTCTAAGTATCCATCATTTAGACCAAAACGATGTTGTGCGTCATCCACTTGTAAGTAAAATAATTGATCGCTATGAGGGAGAAGAATAAATGTTCACAATAGATTTTAATGATCATACTGAATTAGTCGATAAAAAATGGTTTAAGCAAATAGACGACCTTCTTTCTTTTGCAAAAGAACAAGAAGGCATAGAAAATGATGCCGAATTATCTGTGACATTTGTAGATAAAGTGGAAATTCAACAAATTAATAAAATGTATCGAGATAAAGATAAGGCGACAGATGTAATATCCTTTGCATTAGAGGAAGATGAACCTGAAATCAGTGGGTTAGATATACCAAGAGTACTCGGAGATATTATCATATGCACTGAAGTTGCTCAATCACAAGCAGATGCATATGGGCACTCTTTTGAAAGAGAACTTGGTTTTCTCGCGCTTCATGGCTTTTTACATTTATTGGGTTATGATCATATAAATGAAGCTGATGAAAAGGTAATGTTTGGTCGACAAGATGAAATTTTAAATGCTTATGGATTGCCAAGAGATTAGAGATAGTTATGAAACGTTTTAAGTACGCTTTTCAAGGTTTACTGGTCCTCTTTAACAAAGATAAAAAGTTTTTAATCCACATTATTTTTGCATGTTTTGCAATTTTACTGAGTTTTTATTTAAAAATAAATATAGTTGAATGGTTTTTAATCATCATCGCTATAGGATTTGTGTTAACTTTTGAAGCCATGAATACAGCACTAGAATATGTAGTGGATTTGATTACAGATGAATATCATGAACTTGCAAAGAAAGCTAAAGACACTGCAGCTGCTAGTGTTATGCTTGCTTCGATAATTGCGTTGGTAATAGGACTTATTGTTTTTTTACCATATTTTATAAAATAGAAAATACGATTTTTAATCTATCTATATATTAAGCAACATTTAGTTTGGAAAAATACTATAATAATTAAAAATTGAATAGGAGTGTTAAATTATGGCTTACCAACCCGATTATTTCAAGGAAGTAAGAACAGCACAAAGCAAAGCTTATGCGCCATACAGTAATTTTAAAGTAGGTGCGTACTTAATTACGAAAGATGGTAAAACTTATCACGGCGCAAATGTAGAAAATGCCGCTTATCCATTAGGTATATGTGCAGAAAGATCAAGTCTGGTTGCAGCTATTGCTGATGGATATCGACCTGGCGATTTTGAATCAATCACTGTAACCGTTGATGCAGAAACACCTTCTTCGCCATGTGGTTCTTGTAGACAGGTTTTAAAAGAACTTTGTGATGACGAAATGCCTGTATATATGACTAATCACAAAGGTGACATGATTCAATCTACAGTTAGTGATTTATTACCTCTAGGATTTTCTGGAAAGGATTTAAAATAATGACAGCACATAAATCAGGATTTGTAACAATAATTGGTAGACCTAATGTAGGTAAATCTACCTTTGTTAATCGCGTCATCGGACATAAAATTGCTATTATGTCTGATAAAGCACAAACGACAAGAAATAAAATTCAAGGTGTCATGACTCAAGAAGATGCACAAATTATTTTTTTAGATACACCGGGTATACACAAACCTAAACATAAATTAGGCGACTATATGATGCGTGTTGCAACAAACACACTATCTGAAATTGATGCCATTATGTTTATGGTTAATGTTAATGAAGATATTGGTCGAGGCGATGAATACATAATGGAAATGTTGAAATCAGTCAAGACACCAGTGTTTTTAGTGTTAAATAAGATTGACCTCGTCCATCCGGATGAGCTCATGCCAAGAATAGAAAAATATAAAAAATATATGAATTTCACCGAAATAGTCCCTATATCTGCTTTAGAAGGATTAAATGTTGAGCATTTTATCAATGTTATTAAATCATATTTACCTGAAGGGCCAAAATACTATCCGGATAATCAAATTTCTGATCACCCAGAACAGTTTGTAGTGAGCGAACTCATTCGTGAAAAAATATTACACCTAACGAATGAAGAAATTCCACATGCGATAGGCGTCAATGTTGATCGTATGATTAAAGAAGATGAAGAACGTGTGAGGATTGAAGCAACGATTTTTGTAGAACGTGATTCACAAAAAGGAATAGTGATTGGTAAAGGTGGTAAAAAACTTAAAGAAGTAGGGAAAAGAGCACGTCAAGATATTGAAGGCTTGTTGGGGTCTAAAGTGTACTTAGAACTATGGGTAAAAGTTCAAAAAGATTGGCGAAATAAAGTAAACTTTATTCGTCAAATGGGCTATTTAGAAGATCAAGATTAAGTTGAGAGTCGGTGAGCTAAAATGTTAATCAAACAAAAAGGTATCATTATTAAAACGGTTGATTATGGCGAATCCGATAAAATTATTACAATTTTAAATGAATACGGTGCAAAAATTCCACTTATGGTTCGCCGTGCCAAAAAGATCAAGAGTGGTTTGCAAGCTAATACGCAATTATTTGTTTATGGCTTGTTTATTTATTCTAAATGGAAAGGCATGGGAACTTTAAGTTCAGTAGATGTCATCGATCAAAATTATCATCTTCGATTAGATATTTATGAGAGTAGTTATGCTAGTTTATGTACTGAAACGATAGATCGATCTATTGATAATGATGAACTGTCACAGTTTAGCTACGAATTATTACATTTTGTATTAGATAAAATTAAAAGTGGTGTATCCGCACAGTTGATGTCGGTAATTGTACTAATTAAATCAATGTCAAAGTTTGGGTTTAGCGCAATTTTCAATCATTGTGTAGTCACTGGTGATGATGACCAAGCTAAACTCATTGGCTATAGTTTTAAATTTGATGGTGCAATTTCAAATCATGCAAAATCTCAAGATCCAAATGCTTTACTACTATCCAATAAAACACTTTACTTATTAGATGTGCTACAAAATTTACCTATAAGTAAAATGAACGCCTTGAGTATACATCAAGATATTATTAATGAAATGTCGCAATTAATGATAATGTTATATAGTGAATATGCAGGTATGTATTTCAAAAGTCAAAAGCTTATTAATCAATTACAAAGATTAGATCATTCAAATTAATATAGTCAAAGTTAATGAGAAATAAAATTTTATAAGTAAAAAACGTCAATTTCTATAAATTATATAGAAATTGACGTTTTCATTTTGTACTATTATTTTCAAAGTATAACTTGAAAAAGTAAAATTAAAATTTCACTTTTTCAGTTAAGAAACTTTCTAATTCAGCAATCGGCATACGTACTTGTTCCATCGTATCTCTGTCACGTACAGTTACTTGTTGATCTTCTAGTGAATCAAAGTCAAATGTTATACAGTATGGTGTACCGATTTCATCTTGACGGCGGTATCGTTTACCAATTGATTGTGATTCATCAAAATCAATTGCAAAGTTAGCACTTAATTGTTCAAATATTTTAATTGCATCACCAGATAATTTTTTACTTAATGGTAAAACAGCAGCTTTATAAGGTGCTAATGCAGGGTGGAAGTGTAATACAGTTCTTGAATCCTTACTACCTTCAACACCTTCTTCAGCATAAGCATCACAAAGGAATGCTAATGTAACACGGTCTGCACCAAGTGATGGTTCAATACAATATGGAAGGTATTTTTCACCAGTTTCTTGATCATGATATTGGAAATCTTCACCAGAATGTTCACTGTGTTGTTTTAAATCATAATCTGTTCTACTTGCAATACCCCATAATTCTCCCCAACCGAATGGGAAACGATATTCTATATCAGTTGTTGCATTTGAGTAGTGGGATAATTCATCTGCATCATGGTCACGTAAACGTGTTGCCGATTCACTTAAATTTAAGTCTTTTAACCATTGGCTAGCAAAAGTTTTCCAATAATTTTGCCATTCTATTTCTTCACCAGGTTTACAGAAGAATTCTAATTCCATCTGTTCAAATTCACGTGTTCTAAAGATGAAGTTACCAGGTGTAATTTCATTACGGAATGATTTACCGATTTGACCAATCCCGAATGGCAATTTTTTACGCATTGTACGTTGAACATTTTTGTAATTGACAAAAATACCTTGCGCAGTTTCAGGACGTAGGAAAATTTCATTTGTAGAATCTTCCGTCACACCTTGGAAAGTTTTGAACATTAAGTTAAATTGACGAATATCTGTCCAATTAGCAGTTCCACTTACAGGACAAACAATACCTTCTTCATCAATAATACGTTTCATTTCATCGAAACTTAAACCATCGGCTACGAAATTTTCGTCTCCTTTTTCATTCGCCATGTAGTCTTCTATTATTTTATCTGCACGATAACGAATTTTACTATCTTTATTGTCTATCATTGGATCGTTAAAGTTTCCTAAATGACCAGATGCTTCCCAAGTTTTTGGATTCATTAAAATTGCTGCATCAATCCCTACATTATATGGAGATTGCGTGATAAATTTTTGCCACCATGCTTTTTTAATATTATTTTTTAATTCTACACCTAATGGGCCATAGTCCCACGTATTTGATAAACCACCATAAATATCACTGCCAGGGAATACAAATCCTCTGTGTTTTGCTAACTGAACAATTGTTTCCATATCTTTTGCCAAAAAAAACACTCCTTTTAACATAAAAACGCCCCAAGACAAAGAAAAAGAAAAAAACTTAATCATTGCCTTGGGACGAGTTAATTATTTTTAATCACATATAATTATGTGTTTTTAATAAAATATTATTAACCCGCGGTTCCACCCAATTTAGTGAGTACACTCGCCTTTGAAACTTCTTTTTAAATTTTTAGCCAATTGTTATGTTAAGCTTTCACCACCCTTAACTCGCTTTAAATATAATTTTAATGTATTGGTTGATTATTAGCAAGTAAATATATGTATTTGTAGCAATTTATAATTCAATGTATAATTAAATGTAATGAGTAAAGGGGTGAAGTCTTATAGAACTGAATAAAAGACAACAACAAATTGTTGATATTGTCAAAAATAATGGACCTATTACTGGTGAACATATAGCAGAACATCTTAGTCTTACAAGAGCGACCTTGAGACCAGATTTAGCAATACTTACAATGTCTGGTATTTTAGAAGCACGCCCACGCGTAGGCTACTACTATTCTGGAAAACCCAAAAATAAATTAATTGCTGATCAATTAAAACAATATATTGTTAAAGATTATGCGTCACACCCTGTAGTAGTGAAAAGTGAAATGTCAGTTTACGATGCGATTTGTACTATATTTCTAGAGGATGTTAGTACGTTATTTGTTATAAATAATGAAGGAGATTTTATAGGCGTTTGTTCTCGGAAGGATTTATTACGTGCTTCGATGATAGGTAAGGATATACATACTATGCCTGTTAATATTATAATGACTCGTATGCCTAATTTAAGCTTTGTATTGGAAGACGAACGTGTCATATTTGCTGCAAACCTAATGATTGAAAAGGAAATTGATTCTTTACCAATTGTGAATAAAAAAGAAAATGGAAAATATGAAGTGAAGGGCCGTATTTCTAAAACAACAATTACTAAAATTTTTGTCTCTTTACTAAATGAATAGGTGGTATGTATTAAATGGAAAATATTAAAATTATTGTTGCTTCTGACTCAGTAGGTGAAACTGCTGAACTTGTAGCAAGAGCATGTATTTCACAATTTAACCCAAATCAATGTGAAAGTGAAATTAGTAGGTATCCGTATATAGAAGCTTTAGAAAACGTAGATGAGGTAATCTCAGTTGCTAAAGATACTGAAGCGATAGTTGTTTATACATTAGTTAAACCAGAAATAAGAAAGTATATGGAAGCAAAAATTAAAGAATTTCAAATTAAATCTGTAGATATTATGGGCCCATTGATGAATATATTATTAGATAAAATAGATGAGCAACCATATTTTGAACCCGGACTCGTGCACCAATTAGATGAAGCATATTTTAAAAAAATTGACGCTATAGAATTTGCAGTAAAATACGATGACGGTAAAGACCCAAAAGGTTTAGATAAAGCTGATATCGTTCTATTGGGCATATCTAGAACTTCAAAAACGCCTCTTTCACAGTATCTTGCACATAAAAGTTATAAGGTGATGAATATTCCTATTGTGCCAGAAGTCACACCCCCAGATAATTTATTTAATGTTGATACTTCAAAATGCATTGCCTTAAAGATAAGTGAGGATAAATTAAATCGCATCAGAAAAGAAAGATTAAAGCAATTAGGCTTAGGTGATAGTGCAAGATATGCTACCGAGCAACGTATTGAAGAAGAATTAAATTATTTCAATGAATTAGTTGAAAAAATTGGATGTCCTGTTATAGACGTAACTGATAAAGCGATTGAAGAAACTGCAAATGACATCATTAGTATTATTGAGCAAAACAGTTTCTTAAAATAAGAATTTCTATTATAATATTATAACTACTGTCTAATAGGTGATAATTTTGCGAATTGAACAAGCAACCATTAATGAAATAAAAGAGAAAACAGATATTCTCGATTTAGTAAGTGAATACGTTAAATTAGAAAAAAGAGGGCGCAATTACATTGGGTTGTGTCCTTTTCATGATGAAAAAACACCGTCATTTACTGTTTCTGAAGATAAACAAATTTGCCATTGCTTTGGTTGTAAAAAAGGAGGAAACGTCTTTCAATTCACTCAAGAAATTAAAGACGTTTCTTTTACTGAAGCTGTAAAGTTATTAGGTGAACGTGTAAATATTGAAGTGGAAACACCTCAAGCAACGTCAGAACAGCATACTAATCATCAAATTGCTTCTGAAGATTTGCAAATGATTGAGATGCATGAATTAATGCAAGATTACTATCATTATGCATTAAAAAAAACCGTTGAAGGAGAAGCAGCGTTAAACTATTTAAAAGAACGTGGGTTTACAGATGAACTCATAGATCGTCGGAAAATAGGTTATTCACCTAAAAATGCACATTTTTGCCATGACTTTTTACAGAAAAAAGGTTATGATATTCAATTAGCATATGAAGCGGGTTTATTGTCTAGGAATGAAGAGAATTTCAGCTATTATGATCGTTTCAGGGATCGAATTATGTTTCCATTATCAAATGCACAAGGTCGAACAGTTGGTTATTCAGGAAGAACATATACAAATCAAGAGCCTAAATATCTCAATAGTCCTGAAACACCGATATTTCAAAAAAGAAGATTGTTATACAACGTTGATCAAGCTAGAAAAGCAATTCGTAAAAATGATGAAATTATACTACTTGAAGGTTTTATGGATGTGATAAAAGCTGATTACGCAGGTTTGCATCAAGTTGTGGCAAGTATGGGAACTCAGATTTCACAAGAACATATCGCATTTATGAAAAAACTCACTTCAAATGTGACATTAATGTTTGATGGTGATTTTGCGGGTAGTGAGGCCACTTTAAAATCTGGGCAAATATTATTGCAACAAGGATTTAATGTTTTTGTAGTTCAACTACCAAAAAACATGGACCCGGATGAGTATATTGGAAAACACGGTGCAGATGCGTTTAATTATTTTGTGGAACATGAAAAAAAAGCATTTATTCTTTATAAAGTCCATATGCATCAAGAAGAAATAGAAAATAATGATTTAGCATATGAAAGGTATTTAAAAGAAATCACAAATGATATTTCATTAATGAAGTCATCGATTTTACGCAAAAAGATATTGCAAGACGTGTCAGAATTGTTTAAAGTAAGCATGGATAGTTTAAATAATGAAGTAGGACTACGTGAAGATTATTATCAACCACAGTCATATCAAATGCCTAGTGTGCCACAATTCACTCATTTAAATAAGCAAGAAAAAGCAGAACGTGCTTTATTAAAACATTTTATGAATGATAAGGATATTTTTTTAAATTATCATAAATTACTTCAAACAGAAGACTTTACAAATCAGTATTTTAAGCGTATATTTAATGTTTTACATGAGTTTTATTCTGAGAATGATACGTTTAATATTAGTGATGTTTTACAATATATCGATACAAATGACATTAAAGAAGCATTTATATCATTGGATAACTATTTGATAAATGAAGAACCATATGAACATGAAATCGATGATTATTTAGACACACTTTTAACAAATAGAAATGAAGAAACGATTGAATCGCTTAATCAAAAGTTACGGGAGGCTTCTAGATTAGGTGATTTAGAGTTGCAGAAATATTACCTAGAAAAAATTGTAAACTTCAATAAAAATAGAATGAATTAAATTAAAAATGAATATATCTGTAGATTATTGGGTTTAACAACTTGAATAAACCGTATGATTTATGGGTAGATAGTATTAAGATTATCTATCAAATGATATCATGGTTTCAAGTTGATATTATATTCGGGAGGCCTTTTCATGTCTGGAAATAAAGTTACACTTAAAAAGCAAACAATAGACCCATCTCTAACTTTAGAAGATGTAAAAAAACACTTAATTGAAAAAGGTAAAAAAGAAGGGCATCTTAGCCATGAAGAAATTGCAGAGAAATTGCAAAACTTCGAGATGGATTCTGATCAAATGGATGAACTATTTGATCAATTAACAGATAACGATATCAGTTTGGTAAACGAAAAAGATAGTTCTGACAAAGATGCAAAATTAAATCCTAATGATTTAAGTGCTCCTCCAGGTGTTAAAATTAATGACCCTGTTCGTATGTATCTTAAAGAAATCGGACGTGTCGATTTATTAAATGCGCAAGAAGAAATAGAATTGGCGAAAAGAATTGAACAAGGTGACGAAGTTGCTAAGTCAAGATTAGCTGAAGCAAACTTGCGTTTAGTAGTCAGTATAGCCAAAAGATATGTTGGCCGTGGCATGCTTTTCTTAGATTTAATTCAAGAAGGTAATATGGGCTTAATAAAAGCAGTTGAAAAGTTCGATTTTAATAAAGGATTTAAATTTTCAACATATGCGACATGGTGGATACGTCAAGCAATAACACGTGCTATTGCAGACCAAGCTCGTACAATACGTATTCCAGTGCATATGGTAGAAACAATTAATAAATTAATCCGTGTACAAAGACAATTATTACAAGATTTAGGTCGTGATCCAGCACCAGAAGAAATTGGTGAGGAAATGGATTTACCACCAGAAAAAGTAAGAGAAATATTAAAAATAGCTCAAGAGCCAGTTTCATTAGAAACACCAATTGGTGAAGAAGATGACAGTCACTTAGGTGATTTTATTGAAGACCAAGAAGCCCAAAGTCCATCTGATCATGCAGCTTATGAATTATTAAAAGAACAACTGGAAGATGTATTAGATACATTAACAGATAGAGAAGAAAATGTACTGCGCTTACGTTTTGGACTTGATGATGGAAGAACACGTACACTAGAAGAAGTAGGCAAAGTCTTCGGCGTTACGAGAGAACGTATTCGTCAAATTGAAGCTAAAGCATTGAGAAAATTAAGACATCCGAGTAGAAGTAAACGTCTTAAAGACTTTATGGACTAATTTTTCAGCTCTTTTGTACCTAGTCGTACAAAAGAGCTTTTTACATTTACATAGAGGAGCGCTTTTATGGTTATATTAAATCAAAGATTAAAAAAAGTAAGTACATATATAATAGGGGATTGTTTAGCGGATATTGGTTCAGACCATGCATACCTTCCGATTTATGCGATTGAAAACAATTTAGTCAAAAATGCAATTGCTGGAGAAGTTATCCAAGGACCGTTTGAAGCTTCGAAAAAAAATGTTGTGGAACATGAGTTAAGTAATCATGTCGATGTTAGACTAGGTGATGGATTGTCGATATTACAGTCAAATGATCAAGTTAATTCCATCACTATATGTGGTATGGGTGGACCGTTAATAGCTAAAATCCTTGAAGAAGGTAAAGAGAAATTAACTGCCCATCCGAGGCTTATTTTACAAAGTAATATACAATCTAGTGCGATTAGAAATTTGTTAGATTCCATGCATTACAAGATTATTGAAGAAGTTATTTTAGAAGAAAAAGGGCATATATATGAAATAATAGTGGCAGATTATTTTGAACAACAAACACAAACACTTACTAAATCAGAAATAAAGTTTGGACCGATTTTATTAAAAAAGAAACATGAATTATTTTTTAAAAAATGGGAAAGAGAACGACAGGCATTGCAAAAAATCAAAGATCAATTGAACACTGAAAAACATCGTGAACGGCTAAATGAAATTAACAACGAAATCAATTTAATTAATGAGGTGTTGTAAATGAAAATTAAAACGTTACTCCAAGTAATAAATCAGCATGTACCATTTGAAACTGCAGAGTCATGGGATAATGTTGGCTTGTTAATCGGAGATGAATCTGCTGAAATTTCAGGTGTTTTAACCGCGCTAGATTGTACTAATGAAATTGTTGATGAAGCAATAAACCAAGGTTTCAATACAATTATTTGTCATCATCCACTCATATTTAAAGGTGTTAATAATATCATTCAACAAGAAGGCTATGGTGCTATCTTACGAAAATTAATTAAAAATGATATTAATTTAATTGCTTTACATACAAATTTGGATGTTTATCCAAAAGGTGTTAATGCAATGTTAGCAGAAAAGCTTCAATTGAAGAACCAACATATTTTAAATCCAGAAACTTTAAAATACTATAAGGTACAAGTGTTTATACCTGAAGAGAATCTTAAAACATTTAAAGATGCATTGAGTGATGCAGGTTTAGCTGAAGAAGGAAATTATAAATATTGTTTCTTTGAAAGTTCAGGGAATGGACAATTCAAGCCTACTGGTAGTGCCAACCCACATATTGGCTCAATAGATAAAATTGAAGAAGTAAAAGAATTTAAATTAGAATTTATGATTGAAGCATATCAAAAAGATTTAGCAGAACAATTAATTAAAAATAATCATCCATACGAAACACCAGTTTTTGATTTTATAAAAATGGAAAAAGAAGCGAATTATGGTTTAGGTATGATTGGTGATTTAGAATCCGAGATGGATATATCTACATTTGTGAAGCATGTCAAAGCGAATTTGGCAATGCCAAGTGTAAGATATGTTGGTAATTTAGATCAAATTATTAAGAAGGTTGCGATTATTGGTGGTTCCGGTATTGGATTTGAGACTCAAGCCGCTCAACAAGGTGCAGATATCTTTATCACTGGTGATATTAAACATCATGATGCATTAGATGCAAAAACTGCTGGTATTAACTTATTAGATATTAACCATTATAGTGAATATGTAATGAAAGATGGTTTGTGTAATTTATTAATAGATTGGTTTAACCCAGATGATATTACTTTTGAAATTAAGTCATCTAACCTCAACACAGATCCATTTAATTATTTATAATTGCCATGCATGTTTACTATCAAGAAATAAAATTTATTTTAGTGAATGACTAGTAATCTTTTCTAGGCTGTGCATCCTTATGTTCCAGCTACACTTACATTTAAATTATATTTGATGACTGCCAATTTAGTATAAAATAATTAGTTCAAAATCGTTTGCGAATGCTTTATAATAGAAAAGATGAAGATTTAAGGAGGCCAAATCATGGCAAATCACCCATTCGATAAGTTTAATTTAGACCCAAGTTTAATTGACGCGGTACGAAATTTGAACTTTAATCAACCTACAGAAGTACAAAATAGAGTTATTCCAAAAATATTAAAACAAGTAAACTTAATTGGACAATCTCAGACAGGCACTGGAAAATCCCATGCCTTTTTATTACCACTGATACATTTAATAAATGTCGATATTAAAGAACCACAGGCAATCATCGTTGCTCCAACAAGGGAATTAGCGCAACAGCTATTTGATGTCGCTAGTCATTTAGCTGATTACAAAGGTGATTTATCTGTTAAACTTTTTATTGGTGGCACAGATATAGAAAAAGATAGACAACGCGCTAAGAATCAACCGCAACTTATTATAGGAACACCAACTCGGATAAACGATTTAGCTAAACATGGAGATTTGCATGTGCATTTGGCTTCTTATTTAGTTGTGGACGAAGCTGATTTAATGATTGATTTAGGATTAATAGAAGAGGTAGACCACATTGCTACACGTTTAGATGAATACTCCCATATAGCTGTGTTTAGCGCTACTATTCCTAAATCATTACATCCATTTTTAAATAAATATTTAGAAAATCCTGAATACGTCGAAATTGAAAATGTTCAAAAAAATAAAAAAAATATTGAATTCTATTTAATTCCGACAAAGGGTGAAGCAAAGATAGAAAAAACAATAAAACTCATTGATATTTTAAATCCATATCTATGTATTATATTTTGTAATAGTCGTGATAATGCAAACGAACTTGCAGACCAGTTAAATACTGCCGGTTTAAAATTAGGTATGATACATGGTGGTTTAACGCCAAGAGAGCGTAAACAACAAATGAAGCGTATTCGTAACTTAGAATTTCAATATGTTATTGCAAGTGACTTAGCATCGCGTGGAATAGATATTGAAGGCGTAAGCCATGTGATTAACTTTGATGTACCAAATGATATCGATTTCTTCACGCATCGTGTTGGCCGTACAGGTAGAGGGCAATACAAGGGCGTGGCGATTACCTTATATAGCCCTGAAGAAGAAGAAAACATAGCGTTAATAGAACAACGAGGTTATCAATTTGAAAATGTTGATATAAAAAATGATGAGTTATCGCCAATTAAAGCACACAATACACGTCAATCACGTAAGAATAAAGATGATCATTTAACAAATGAATTAAAAAATAAAGTGAAGAGAAATAAGAAAAAAGTAAAACCTGGCTATAAGAAAAAATTCCAACGTGATCTTGAACATTTAAAACGTCAAGAGCGTAAAAAATACAGTAAGAAACAAAATCGTCAAGCCAGAAAAAATAAATAAAGGATTGGTGACTACTATGTTATTAGGATCTCATGTATCTATGAATGGTAAAAAAATGTTGGCAGGTTCAGCTGAAGAAGCACATAAATTCGGTGAATCTACTTTTATGATTTATACAGGTGCACCACAAAATACAAGAAGAAAGCCAATAGAAGAGCTAAATATTGATCAAGGACAAGAATTAATGCAAACGTACGGTCTTTCAAATATTGTAGTACATGCACCTTATATAATAAATATTGCAAACACTGTCAAACCACATGTGTTTAATCTAGGCGTAGAATTTCTACAAAGTGAAATTGAAAGAACGCAAGCCATTGGTGCTAAAGACATAGTATTGCACCCTGGCTCACATGTGGGAGAAGGTGCGGACGCTGGTATTAATAAAATCATAGAAGGTCTAAATGAAGTGCTGACGAATGACAATAATGTACGCATTGCACTTGAAACAATGGCTGGCAAAGGTTCAGAAATTGGGAGGGATTTTGAAGAAATCGCTCGAATTATAGATGGTGTCAATCATAATGAACGTTTATCTGTGTGTTTCGATACATGTCATACTCATGATGCAGGCTATAATGTAAAAGAAGATTTTGATGGTGTGTTGAATGAATTTGATAAGATTATAGGCATAGATAGAATACAAGTTGTTCATGTAAATGATAGTAAAAATGATATTGGTGCTCATAAAGATAGACACGAAAATATAGGTTTTGGTTATATCGGATTTGATGCCTTAAATTATATCGTTCATCATGATACGTTTAAAAACATTCCCAAAATACTTGAAACACCCTATGTTGGTGAAGATAAAAAGAATAAAAAACCACCTTATAAATTTGAAATTGAAATGCTTAAACAACAACAATTTGATCCAAGTTTAAAGGATAAAATTTTAATGCAATAATACTAAAAAAAATGAATTATAATCAAAAATGTGAAAAAATAGATAAATGTATTTAAAGGATGACATAGCGAACTCAATTCAAAATGAGTTTCTAGATCATCCTTTTTTTGTTAATTCGTAAACATTACTATTTACATAATTGTTTGCAAGTTGTATAGTATAGAACGAGGTGAAAAGATGACTACTCCAGTGTTCGAATTAAAAAACATCGATTATTATTTTGAAAACAAAAAAGTATTAGAAAATATTAATATTAAAATTAATAAAGGACAATTTTTGGCTATAGTTGGACCTAATGGTGCCGGTAAATCAACTTTGCTAAAAATTATTTTAGGATTGTTACCGTTGCAAAAAGGTGAAATACTTGTAGATGGTAATGTATATAATGGAAAACAATCTTTATACAAGATTAGTTATGTTTCACAAAAAGCTCAAGCTTTTAAAGCAGGTTTTCCTGCAAGTGTTAAAGAAGTCGTGATGAGTGGGCTGACGAAACGTAAAAAGTTATTTCAGTGGTTTAATAAAAAGGATGAAAATAAAGTGGAAGCCGTATTAAATCGATTGAATATAGGCCATTTAATTAATAAAAATATTGCCGAATTATCTGGTGGGCAACAACAACGTGTATTAATTGCACGAGCGTTGATCAGTAACCCTTCAGTCCTTATATTAGATGAACCAACTAACGGTATAGATGCAAAACACGTTAGTGAATTCTATGAAACACTAGAAACTTTAAAAAATGAAGGCGTAACTATCATTTTGGTTACGCATGATATAGGTGTCGTGGCTGATACTGCTACAGAAGTAGCATGTTTAAACAAGCATCTGCATTTTCATGGCACGACAGAGGATTTTAAATCGTTAGATGAGGTAGAAATATCTAAAATATACGGTCATCCTATACAATTTGTAGATCACCAACATAATAGGGAGTGTTGTTCATCATGATTGAGGCATTATTAAATTTTGATTTTATGAGATACTCTCTATTAAGTGGTATTTTGATTGGTTTTATTGCCCCATTAATTGGTGCATTTATTGTTGTACGAAGGCTATCATTAATTGCAGATGCTTTAAGTCACGTTACACTTGGTGGTATCTCATTCGGGATGTTTTTCGTGACTATTGCACCCGCACTAACTTTTATTAATCCAATGTGGTTTGGGATATTGTTCGCAGTCATTGGTGCGTTATTGATTGAAAAACTTAGAACATCGTATAGTAATTATCAAGAAATTGCGATCCCTATTATAATGAGTGCAGGAATAGCATTAAGTGCCATTTTTATTTCACTTGCAGATGGTTTTAATCAAGAAATTGTTGGATTATTATTTGGATCAATCAGTGCTGTAACTATCAGTGATTTATCAACTATTATCGCAATCGTTATTATTGTATTAGCATTTATATTGTTATTTTATAAGGAATTATTCATTCTTTCATTCGATGAAGAATATAGTAAAGTGATAGGTATTCCGAAATGGATACAATTTTTATTTATTATTATCGTCGCGATGGTCATATCTGCTTCTATGAGAGTCGTAGGTATTTTATTGGTAAGTGCATTAATTACATTACCGATAGCTATAGCAATGCGTATGACAAAAGGATTCAAACAACTTATTATATTAAGCGTGTTAATTGGTGAATTTTCAGTTATAGCAGGGCTAGTATTAGCATTTTATATGAATATTTCCCCTGGAGGCGTAATTGTCGTATTACTTGTACTTTTATTAGCAATGATGATGTCATATCAAAAGTTTAAATTTAAAACTGTGAAAGGGGCTATTAATAATGAAAACAGATGAAGCAATTAATATTCTAAAAGCAGAAGGACACAAGTATACAAATAAAAGAAGAGATATGATAAATGTTTTTATAGAAGAAGATAAATACATTAACGCAAAACATATACAGCAAAAGTTAGACAAAGATTATCCAGGTATCTCATTTGATACAATATATCGAAATTTACATTTATTTAAAGATTTAGGCATCGTTGAGGGTACCGAACTCGACGGTGAAATGAAGTTTAGAATAGCATGTACAGATCACCACCATCATCACTTTATTTGTGAATCATGTGGTGATACAAAAATTATTGATTTCTGTCCAATTGAACAGATAAAGGCTTTTTTACCAAAAGTCGATATTCACACACACAAATTAGAAGTATATGGCATATGTGAAGCTTGTCAGCATGCTTAAAATTTTTAGCGTGTATCTAATGTAAAATAGCACCTATCGACGCTTATTACTAAAAAGTTCCCTTCTAAATATAGGTCATTAGTCTGAATTTTATTGAATTTTTAAAATACTTTGTCCTTTATGTTTAAAATCCACTATTTTGAGATATAATAGTAAAGGAACTAAAGATAACAAATATAATTTTATGACTTTTGAATAAGTTTGTAAGCATATTCATTGTTGTAATCATTTTTAGTTGTTATGCTTTATTTACAGATTAATTAGGAGGATGATTATTTATGGCTTTTGAATTACCAAATTTACCTTATGGTTCTGACGCATTAGAACCACATATTGATCAACAAACAATGGAAATCCACCATGACAAACATCATAACACTTATGTTACTAAATTAAATGCAGCAATTGAAGGTACTGATTTAGAATCTAAATCAATTGAAGAAATTGTAGCAAATTTAGACAGTGTACCAGAAAATATTCAAACAGCTGTTAGAAATAATGGTGGTGGACACTTAAACCATTCATTATTCTGGGAATTATTAACTCCAAACTCTGAAGAAAAAGGAACTGTAGTTGATAAAATTAAAGAACAATGGGGTTCTTTAGATGCATTTAAAGAAGAATTTGCAGATAAAGCTGCAGCTCGTTTTGGTTCAGGTTGGGCTTGGCTAGTTGTTAATAATGGCAATTTAGAAATTGTTACAACTCCAAACCAAGATAACCCATTAACTGAAGGTAAAACACCTATCTTAGGCTTAGACGTTTGGGAACATGCTTATTATCTTAAATACCAAAACAAACGTCCAGAATATATTAGTGCTTTCTGGAACGTTGTAAATTGGGAAAAAGTTGATGAATTATATAACGCTGCTAAATAATTAAGCTTCTATTTTTGACGGCCTTACACAGGTCGTCATTTTTTTATTTAAAATAATAGAAATCTGTATCAATTTCATATATCATTTAAAGTGATCACTTTTGAATAGAGGTATGTTGTTTTGCTAAAAAGATTAAAGGAAAAATCAAACGATGAGAAAATAAGAAATACGATGAATAAAAGAATAAGCTTTGTGTTTGGTCTAATTGTATTTATTTTTGCAATAATTGTCTTACGATTAGGCTATTTGCAAATTGCACAAGGCTCTCATTATAAACAATTAATTAAAAATAGTGAGAATTTAACTGTTAATGAAGCTGTTCCGAGAGGAAGAATTCTCGATAGAAATGGTAAAGTTCTAGTAGATAATGCATCAAAAAAAGCCATCACTTTTTCTCGGGGAAGAAAAACTTCTCAATCAGAAGTTTTAAAAATAGCTACTGATTTATCGAAACTTATAAAAATGGATACCGATAAAATCACAGATCGAGATAAACAAGATTTTTGGATTTTGAAACACCCTAATCAAGCTGACAAATTAATGAAAAAAGAACAAGCATTGTTAGATGATGGGAGTATTTCTCAAGAACAATATGATGAAACGTTACATAAAAAAATTGGAAAGCAACAATTTGATTCATTTTCAGACAAAGATTTACAAGTATTAGCGATATTTAGAGAGATGATGTCAGGTTCTGCATTAGATCCTCAAATGATTAAAAATGAAGATGTTACTGATGAAGAATATGCTGCAGTGTCACAAAAACTTTCTGATTTACCAGGGGTTAATACAACAATGGACTGGGATCGAAAGTATCCATATGATGATACATTACGTGGTATTTTTGGTGATGTCTCTACGACACAAGAAGGTATTCCAAAAGAATTAACAGAACAATATTTGTCAAAAGGTTATTCAAGAAATGATCGTGTAGGAAAATCTTATTTGGAATATCAGTATGATGATATTCTCAAAGGTAAAAAGAAAGAAATGAAATATACAACAGATAAATCGGGAGAAGTTATTGACTCACAAGTGATTCATAAGGGGTCACGCGGAGATGATCTTGTTTTAAGTATTGATATTGATTTGCAAAAGAAAACTGAAGAATATTTAGAAAAACAAATAAGCAAATTACGTAGTGAAGGTGCTAAAGATATGGACAATGCTTTAGTGGTTGTTCAAAATCCGAATAATGGCGATATTTTAGCAATGGCTGGTAAACAAATTGATAAAAATGGTGATTTAACCGATTATGATATCGGAACTTTCACATCACAATACGCTGTTGGATCGTCTGTCAAAGGCGGAACATTACTTGCTGGTTATCAAAACAATGCAATTAATGTGGGCGAAAAAATGGTTGATGAACCATTGAAATTTTCTGGTGGTCTTTCTAAACGTTCATACTTTAACCAAGACGGTAAAGTAACTATAGATGATAAAGAAGCTTTAATGCATTCATCAAACGTATATATGTTTAAAACAGCATTAAAAATTGCAGGTTCACCATACGCGCCAAACATGTCACTACCAACTGATATCTCAGAAGCAGGTCAAAAATTACGAAAAGGACTAAATCAAGTTGGTTTAGGTGTTAAAACAGGTATCGATTTACCAAATGAGACTGGCGGACAAATAGAACCGCTAACAGATAATCCAGGTAATTATTTAGATTTGGCAATTGGACAATATGACACTTATTCACCGTTACAGTTATCACAATATGCTTCTACGATTGCGAACAGTGGTTATAGAATTCAACCACATATTGGTTTAGAAATCAGAAAAGCAACAAATAAAGATTCATTAGGACCCGTGAAACAAAAAGTAAAAGGCGACGTATTAAATAAAGTTAACAATACATCAGATCAAGTTAAGCAAGTACAAGAAGGTTTCAAAATGGCATATAATGAAAAAGAAGGTACAGGTTATCAAAGTTTCAATGATACTGTTGTGCCTTCAGCTGGTAAAACTGGTACAGCAGAAGTATTCCAGGACGGTAAACCAAAAGTAAATTCAACTTATGTAGGTTATGCACCAAGTAATAATCCGAAATTAGCATTTTCAATTGTATATACAAATCAACCTGTTCCAGAACCTTGGCTTAATGGTGGTGACTTAGGTAGAGACATCATTAACTATTATTTTAAGGAAAAAGATAAAAAATAAAATTCATATAACTCATTTTTAAGTTAAAAACCTATGGGTATGGTATATATGAAAAATAATACTTTTCAATTTTATAACTAAATGGTATGATAAATAAGTCGTATTTTGAAAAGGTAAGGAGGAATTAGCATGCGCGTAAACGTAACACTAGCTTGCACAGAATGTGGGGAAAGAAACTACATCACAACAAAAAATAAACGTACTAATCCTGAACGTATCGAAATGAAAAAACACTGTGCTCGTGATAACAAACATACATTGCACCGTGAAACAAAATAATTAAATTTTTAACCAGATTCTAATTTTAGAATCTGGTTATTTTTTTATTAAAAATATTGAAATGACAGTTTGATGACATAATATATTATTATCGTTATAATAAAAGAGGATATAAAATGGGAAGGTGTCATATATGAGTAAACATAAGTTAAGAAAAGAAACCATAAATAAAATGAAACAATTTTCGGATCAAGATCAAAAATTATCTGCTGATCAATACTTAACACAACAATTAATGAATACATCTGAATATAAATCGGCATATCGTATTGGAGTTGTCCTCTCAATGCAACATGAAGTAGATACTTATCCCATCATTTCGAAAACATTAAATGATGATAAAAAAGTATTTGTACCAGAAACTAATTATAAAAATAAAACAATGTCATTTAAGGAGTTAGATAATTTATCAAATATTGCACCTGACGATAAAGGAATTAATTATGTTACAAGTGACACAGAAATAACAAATGATTTAGACCTATTAATCGTGCCTGGTGTAGTATTTAATAATAAAGGTTATAGAATCGGCTATGGTGGCGGCTATTTTGATAAATTTTTATCACAACATCTGCAGCCAACAATAAGTTTAATTTATGACTTTCAAATAAATGATTTTGAAATAGAAGCACATGATCAACCAGTGCAAAAACTAATTATAGCGACTACAAATTAATGGAGGGAAAAATGATTACAGAAAAGCATTTTTGGAAGTCAATTTATACTTGGATAAAATATTTAAATTATCAAGTTGTGCATCGTAATCAAGATGATACTGAAGTTTGGCTTGCAAATAAAAGAAAGCAATCCGTTGCAATATTTAAATTTGGTGCTAATTCTACACAAGAAGTAAGATTTGATAAAAGTAGAATCCAAGACCATGAAGAAGATATAATTACATTTTTAGGTTTTAAACCCCATAATTATAATTTATATATATATACCGATAAAACATTTACAAATGAAAATTTAGATGAGCTAAAATCAGTTAAATTCAAAGTAAAAATTTTACGTCAAAAAGAGCATATAGATCAAATAATGCCCAACTTTTTTGTGAAGTTTGTGTTTAATCGCGATGCGAACCATACAAAAGGTTTTTATAAACAAAGAGCATTAAATAATAATCCTATTGAAAAACATATGCTAAAATTTGCCCCAGTTACATATTTATTAATAATAATTAATATTATTATCTGGCTTTCGATGGTATTATTGTTAAATCGATTTTCTGATTTAAAACTTTTAGATGTTGGGGGTCTTGTACATTTTAATGTCGTCCACGGTGAATGGTACAGACTCATTACATCCATATTTTTACATTATAACTTTGAACATATATTAATGAATATGTTAAGTTTATTTATTTTTGGAAAAATAGTAGAATCTATCGTTGGGCATTGGAGATTTTTAATTATTTATTTTGTTTCTGGTTTGTTTGGTAATTTTGCTTCATTATCTTTTAATACAGACACCGTCTCCGTTGGCGCAAGCGGTGCTATATTTGGTCTGATAGGTGCCATTTTTGCTTTTATGTATATTGGTAAACAATTTAACCAAAAGTTGATTGGTCAATTGCTAATTGTTCTTTTCGTCCTAATTGGCGTTTCATTACTAATGCAAAATGTAAATATTGTAGCACATGTTGGTGGATTTATTGGTGGTTTATTGATAACACTTATAGGATATTATTTTAGAATTAATCAAAATAAATTCTGGTTTTTTCTAATTGTAATGATTATTTTATTTATTGCAGCACAAATTAGGATTTTTACGATTCAAGAAGATAATATTTATAATACAATCATTGAAAAAGAAATGAAAAATGGCAATTATAAAAGTGCTGAAGATATGGTACAACATACGGTGAATAAAAGTTATGCTGATGATGAAACATACTACCTAAAAGGACTAATTAATGCGACAACTGATTCAAAATCAGAGGGTATGGCAACATGGGAAAGAGGTTTAAGAAACTTCCCAGATTCTGCATTATTAAATTACCAACTAGCGGTTGCAAATAGATCCATTGATAACAAAGATAAAGCAAGAAAATACATTAAGTCCGCTTTGAAATTAGATCCAACAAATAATGATTATATAAATTTAAATAAAGAATTGAGCGATGACAGTGATTCATAAGATTAATACTTTTTATGATGTTCAACAACTTTTAAAAAAATTTGGTTTTATTATATATTTTAAGGATAAAAATGATGTTTATGAAATGATGGAACAAGAGCTTCATTCACTATATTCCTATAATTTAATTTCTAAAGATGATTATATTAAGTCCAAATTAGTGATTAGTCAAAGAAAAAATGAACACTGATTTTACGAAAGTTTTATGAAAATGTAGTTACTGACATTATAGATATCTACCAAAATAAAGTGATAAAATATTGAAACTAAATAACAGCAATCATGCAAGTGCTGATATAATGTATCTTTATATTCATTATCATTGCATTTATGAAATGAAAAATATTAATATAGATATATATGTTTTATACAGAGAAAAATATATTTTAAGGAAAAAGACTACTATGTTGACACGTTAATCGTTAAAATCGTCTATTGACGAAACAAGGATTCAATTTAGCATTCCTTAAAAATAAGAGAAGGATGAATAAAATACATGAAAAAAATTATCTTAGCAGCAGATATTGGTGGTACAACTTGTAAGCTAGGTATATTCGACGAACAATTAGAACGAATTGAAAAATGGTCTATAAAAACTGATACGTCAGATGTTACAGGTTATGCACTTTTGAAAAATGTTTATGAATCTTTCGTTGAACATGTTGATAATTCAGAATTTGTTTTTTCAGATGTTTTAGGTGTTGGTATAGGTATACCAGGACCAGTGAATTTTGAAACAGGTGAAGTGAATGGTGCCGTTAACTTATATTGGAAAGAAACAGTTAATGTCAGAGAAATTTTCCAACAATTTGTAGACTGTCCAGTTTATGTTGATAATGATGCCAATGTTGCAGCATTAGGTGAAAAGCATAAAGGGGCAGGACATGGCGCAGACGATGTGGTTGCAATTACATTAGGCACTGGCCTTGGAGGCGGTATTATTTCTAATGGAGAAATTGTACATGGTCATAATGGCTCTGGTGCTGAAATTGGTCATTTTAGAGTTGACCATGACCAACGCTTTAAATGTAATTGCGGAAAATCAGGTTGTATTGAAACTGTTGCTTCTGCGACTGGCGTTGTCAATTTAGTGAATTTTTATTACCCTAAATTAACGTTTAAATCTTCGATACTTCAATTAATAAAAGATAATGAAGTTACCGCGAAAGCAGTATTTGATGCGGCAAAAGCTGGAGATCAATTCTGTATCTTTATTACCGAACGCGTGGCTAATTATATTGCATATTTGTGCAGTATTATCAGCGTAACAAGTAATCCTAAATATATTGTTTTAGGCGGAGGAATGTCAACTGCTGGTTTAATATTAATAGAAAATATAAAAACAGAGTACCATAATCTAACTTTTACACCAGCACAACAAGGTACAGAAATCGTTCAAGCTAAACTAGGCAATGATGCGGGCATTACTGGTGCTGCTGGTTTAATTTATACTTATATAATTGAAAAGGAAGGTGTGAAATAATGGCTATAGTAGATGTAGTAGTTATACCTGTGGGTACGGAAGGACCAAGTGTTAGTAAGTATATTGCTGAGATACAAACAAAATTAAAAGAATTTAAAGCACAAGGTAAAATTGATTATCAATTGACACCAATGAATACTTTGATTGAGGGAGATTTAAAAGATTTATTTGAAGTCGTTCAAGCAATCCATGAATTACCATTTGATAAAGGTATTGATAGAGTTTGTACTAATATAAGAATTGACGATCGAAGAGACAAATCTCGAAAAATGAATGACAAACTAAAATCTGTTGAAAATCATTTAGATAGTGGAGGTCACTAACAATGCAAATATCTAGTTTAGCATTGGGCTTAGTTAAAACGAATACTTATTTTATTGAAAATGATAAGAATGTGATTTTAGTAGATCCAGCGGCTGATTATGAATTAATTATAAAAAAATTAAATCAAATTAATAAACCTGTCATTGCAGTATTATTAACACATGCACATTTTGACCATATCGGGGCTTTAGATCAAATCGTTGATAAATTTAATGTGCCTGTTTATATGCATCCTAGTGAGTTCGATTTTTTAACTAATACAGAAAAAAATGGTTCACAAAAGTTTAAACAATATGGATTAACACCTGTCATTAGTCATGTATCACCACAAAAAATTGATGAAGGCTCTATGGAAATTGAGGGCTTTAAATTTAAAGTACTTCATACACCTGGACATTCCCCTGGTAGTTTATCTTTTATATTTGATGATTTTGCTGTAGTTGGAGATACTTTGTTTTATCAAGGTATAGGAAGAACTGACTTATATAAAGGCGATTATGAAACTTTGGTTGACTCTATATTAGATAAATTGTTCAAATTAGAGGATGACTTACCATTATTCCCAGGACATGGGCCATATACAACGATAGAAGACGAACAACTTAATCCATATTTGCATGGTTAGTTTTATTTCATAAAGTAATATTAACACCTCCTACGTGTATTATTGTAGGAGGTGTTTTTTTGAAGTTACTCTTTAAAAATATCATTGATAAAGCGATTAAGGAAAATGTATCAGATGTACACTTTATTCCAAACCACAAAAAGGTATACATTAAATTTAGAAAAAAAGAATATTTAAACACTATAGAAACGATAGAAGTCAATATTTATAGGAAGTTGCTCACATATATGAAATATCAAGCAGGTTTAGATGTATCAACACACAGCACCGCACAAAGTGGAAGATACGCTTACAAACTTAAACAATTATACTATTTAAGAGTTTCAACTTTACCTTTATCTCTTGGATTTGAAAGTTGCGTAGTGAGAATTATACCTCAATATTTTCAAAGTTCAGCAAAAGCACTTAGTATAAATCAATTATTTAAACTAGTCCATAAAAAACAAGGTTTAATACTGTTTAGTGGACCTACTGGGTCTGGCAAAAGTACGTTAATGTATCAACTGATAGTGCACGCAAAGGAAAAATTAAATGTTAATATAATTACTGTAGAAGACCCTGTAGAACGTTTGGTTGAAGGTATAACACAAGTTTCTATTAATGAAAAAGCAGGGATTAATTATGCTAATTCATTCAAGGCGATTTTAAGATGTGATCCAGATATTATACTTATTGGTGAAATCAGGGATGCTATGATTGCTAAACAAGTTATTCATGCAAGTTTAAGTGGTCACTTAGTACTTTCAACGATACATTCAAATAATTGTAAGGGCGCATTGAGTAGATTATTAGAAATGGGTATAAGTATTCAAGAACTACGACAGACGGTATTAAGTATTATCAATCAGAGATTAGTAAACACCTCAAAAGATGAACGTTCTTTAATTTATGAACAATTAACTCGAGAAGATATAGCATTTTATTTTGAAAATCAACTTACACTTCCAAACACATTCAAAAATTTGTCGTATAAATTGCATGAAATGGCAAAAGAAGGGGAAATTTGTGAAGAAACACTTAATAGATATCTTTAGTTTACCACGATTTATGATTATCAGTGAAAAAAACCAAATTGAATTACTTCAAAGATTACATGATTTACTTCAGCATGGATTCACATTATCAGCATCATTTAAATTTTTACTACAACACTTAACAATAAAAGCACCAAAAATAGTGACTCAGATTAATACTCGTCTAGATCAAGGCGCACAATGTTACGAAATATTATTGTTACTAAAATATCCCAAAATTATTATCATGCTAATATATTTTTCAGAGTTATTCAGTGAACTCACATCAACATTACCACATGCCCAAGACTATTTAATTCGAAATAACAAAGCAAAGCTACAACTACTAAAAACACTTCAATACCCTTTGCTCTTAATTACAATTTTTATAGGTATGTTAATCATTTTAAATCATACTATTATACCTGAATTTCAATCTCTCTACAATAGCTTTGATGTTGAAATTTCAAAAACACAATTAATTTTATCATCTTTATTAATATATTTACCTAGATCACTTCTTATTATTTTATTTATCTGCTTAATTTTTTCTTACTTATTTTATATATCTACAAAAAAACTACCCATTAAATTAAAGTACAAAATTATATTAAAAATCCCAATTTTACGTACTTTTTTCAAATTTTATAAAACTTATAGACTTTCTACTGAATTTGCATTGTTTTATAAGAATGGTGTGAACTTACAATCAATCGTTGATATTTATTCTAAACAAAAAAATGACTCATATTTAATTTATCTTGCTAGAAAATTGGCAACAGGTACACAAAATGGCTATAAGTTAAGTGAAATATTAAAAAAGATTTCCTGTTTTGAAGAAGGCTTGATTAACTTTATTGAGGAAGGCGAAAAGATAGGAAAGCTAGACATAGAATTAAAATTATATAGTGAAATTATATTTACAAAAATTGAACGTTATCTGCAACGATTAATTAATTTTATACAACCAGCTATATTTTTAATGCTAGGCATCTTAATCATTGCGCTATATTTAGTGATTATGTTACCTATGTTTGATCTAATGCAAACGATCAAATAATAAGATTTGGAGGCTTTTAATGAATAAAATAAAACAATTTTTTAATAAACGTGCTTTTACTTTAATTGAGATGCTCCTCGTACTTTTAATTATCAGTTTATTACTGATATTGATTATACCCAATATTGCAAAACAATCTTCACATATTCAAAGTACAGGTTGTGATGCCCAAATAAAAATGATTGAAAGTCAAGTTGAAGCATATACTTTAAAACATAATAAAAAACCACAATCTATAGATGAATTGATTGCGGATGGCTATATTAAAGAAAACCAAAAAAATTGTAAATCAGGTGCTACTATCACAATTAACAATGGTGAAGTAATTGCAAACTAGTAAAGCATTTACATATATCGAGATGTTAATGGTTATGGTTATTATTAGTATCTTATTAATTGTTCAAGTCAATCATATACCTATTAATGATAAAAAAAATAATGCGAACAATAATTTTATGAATAATTTAATCACTCAACTCAATTATTTAAAATCTAAAGCAATAAAAGATGATAAGTCTATAACACTTATATTTAACGACTATTCAAATAAAATTATAGTTAGAGAACAGTCAATTGAAAACAAAGATATACTATTTCCACCAAATACATTTGTACATCCTAAAAGTAATATAAAATATTTAACATTTAACAATAAAGGTAATATAAATAAATTTGGTAGTGTCTTACTTTCAGTTGATAATGAAATTTTCAAACTAATATTTCATATTGAAAAAGGAAGATTAAGATATGAAAAAATTAAACATTAACGGTAGTATACTTATGGATGCTTATATCGCTTTTACTTGCATGCTTATAATGTGTAGTGTATTTTTGCCTATGCTTTTACAATTAAATCATACTTTTAATGATAAAATTGAAAACATAAGTATGAAAAGAATCATATTATTAGCTTTGAAATATAATGATAGTGAGCGTTTAATAAACGGCGTAAATATTGACGGTTATAAAATAAAATTAACTAATTCTAATTTATGCATAAAAACAAAGGATAATAATAATGAAAAATGTTTTCACAAGTAAATATTCCAGCTTTACTTACATCGAAGTATTATTTACATTATTTATAACTATATTAATATTTACTATGCTACCTCTATTATATACATCAATCGTTCCAACAAAGAATCAATCTAATTTAGAATCATCAATTGATATAGAATTTTTTTCAAGAGACATAACTGAAGCAATGTTACAAAACAATTCAAAAGCACTTGAAATTGATAAAAGCGGCCGTATTTTAAAAATTAGCATAAGGAAAAATATTATAAGGTACGAGTTTAAAAATAATAAGATTATTAAAACTGTAAATAACACAGGAAACATTACCTTATTAAACAATGTAAAAAATGCGCAATTTATATTACTAAAAAATAAGCATTTAAAATTAAAATTGAAAATGTATTATACAGGGGGTTCCTTTGAAAAGGCAGTTCGATTCTAATATGAAAGGGTATATATACCCTTTTGTGATGGTTATTTATATGCTATATTTATCACTAATAGCAATATATACTTCTCGATTTAATCTTCAACTAAAAACGCTTGATAACATTGAATCATATTATGATAAACAAATTAAATTACAATTACAAAAGGAAGATATTTTTGAAAAATAAAATTAACACACCACTTATTTTAATAGGTTTTATGGGGACAGGAAAAACAACATTAGGAAAATATATTGCACAAAACAATCAATTAAGTTTTGTAGATTTAGATGAATTTATAGTGCAACAAGAAGGAAAAACAATACCAGAAATTTTTGAACAATTAGGTGAAAAAGGATTTCGCAATTTAGAGTTTAAGTATTTAAAAAAATGTGCGAACCAATTTGACGTCATTGCTACAGGCGGGGGTATCATCGAAGGCAATGATGCATTTAACTTATTAAAAGAACAAAAACATGTTATATGGTTAGATTGCGACATAGAAATTCTATACGATAGAATTAAAAATGATAGTAATAGACCCAATGCGAATAATAAACCGTTTTTTAAATTAAAAAGCTTGTATTCAACTAGAGTTTCAAGATATAATGAAATCGCATTCATCAAAGTGAATAGTAATAAGTCGCTTCCAGTTACATATAAAAAAATATTGGAAACGATGAAAGCGAATGACCAGTATTAGAGAGAATGGTTAATCATTTATATAACCATCGCCGAAGGTGCAAGTTTAACGAAACTCTCAGGCAAAAGGATAATACTGAGACGCATTCCTGGATTTATTGACAGGGTAGGCTTAGTCTACTCTGTCTTTTTTAATATATTAATAGGGGGTTTAGCAATGGTAAATGAATTAAAACGCACACCACTTTATCAAAACTTTGTGGATCTCGGTGCAAAAATTGTTGAATTTGGTGGTTGGGCTATGCCAGTTCAATTTTCAAGTATTAAAGAAGAACATAATGCTGTAAGAACTAATATGGGCTTATTTGATGTAAGTCACATGGGTGAAATTTTAATAAAAGGTTCTGAAGCAGATCAATTAGTACAATACTTGCTTTCAAATGACACTGACAATTTAGACACAACAAAGGCGCAATATACAGCATTGTGTAACGAGCAAGGCGGTATCATCGATGATTTAATCACCTATAAACTCAGTGAAAAAGCATATTTATTAGTCGTAAATGCTGGAAACACAGATAAAGACTTTGAATGGATGAAAAAACAATCTGAAAATTTTGATGCTGAAGTCTTAAATGTATCAACAGATTATGGTCAATTAGCTATACAAGGTCCAAATGCACGTGATTTTGTTCAAAAGCATGTAAAACAGAATATATCAGAAATGTCTCCTTTTGAATTCTTACAAGATGTTGAATTCTTTGGTAAAAACGTAATATTATCCCAATCTGGTTACACAGGTGAAGATGGATTTGAAATTTATTGTAAATCAGATGATACACCATTTTTATGGGATTCAATATTAGAATTTGACGTAGAACCTTGTGGTCTTGGTGCAAGAGATACATTAAGATTAGAAGCTGGTTTACCACTTCATGGACAAGACTTAAGTGAATCAATTACACCATATGAAGGTGGAATTGCATTTGCTGCTAAACCATTAATTGATGCCGATTTTATAGGTAAAAAAGTGTTGAAAGATCAAAAAGAAAACGGTTCTAAAAGAAGAACAGTTGGCATAGAAATGATTGATAAAGGAATTCCAAGAACGGGTTACACTGTTTATGATATCGATGGAAATGAAATTGGAGAAGTTACTTCAGGCACACAATCTCCATTAACTGGTAAATCAATTGGTTTAGCTATAATTGATAGAGATGCATTTGAAATGGGCAAAGAGATTATTATTCAAATTAGAAAAAGACAAGCAAAAGCAAAAATTGTGAAGAAAAATCAAATCAGTAAATAATTTAAAGGGGTGTTACCGTGAGTCATCGTTATATTCCATTAACAGATCAAGATAAAAATGAAATGCTAGAGACAATTGGTGCTGAATCAATCAGCGAATTATTTGGAGATGTTCCAAAAGATATTTTATTAAATAGAGAGTTAGCTATTCCCGATGCTGAATCTGAAACCACATTAACAAAAAGACTTAATAAAATTGCTAGTAAAAACATTACTAAAGAAACACATACTTCGTTTTTAGGAGCAGGCGTTTATGATCATTATGCCCCAGCAGTAGTAGATGCAATGATTTCGCGTTCTGAATTTTATACTGCATATACACCTTATCAACCTGAAATTTCACAAGGTGAATTACAAGCTATCTTTGAATTTCAAACTTTAATTTGTGAATTAACAGATATGGATATTGCAAACTCATCTATGTACGATGGTATGACAAGTTTTGCAGAAGCTTGCATTTTAGCATTTAATCAAACGCGTAAAAATAAAATTGTCGTTTCAAAAGGCATGCATTATCAAGCATTACAAGTCTTACACACATATGTAAAAACACGTGAAGAATTTGAAGTTGTTGAAGTTGATTTAGATGGTACAATTACAGATTTAGAAAAACTTGAAAATGCTATTGATGATGATACTGCTGCAGTTGCAGTCCAATATCCAAACTTTTATGGTTCAATTGAAGATTTAGAGAAAATACAGTCATATATCGAAGATAAAAAAGCATTATTTATTGTTTATACAAACCCAATCGCACTAGGGTTATTGACACCACCAGGTAGTTTTGGTGCAGATATTGTAGTTGGAGATACGCAACCATTTGGTATTCCAACACAGTTTGGCGGTCCACATTGTGGCTTCTTTGCTACTACTAAAAAACTCATGAGAAAAACACCTGGTAGACTTGTTGGACAAACCGAAGACCAAGATGGAAACCGTGGTTTTGTGTTGACACTTCAAGCACGTGAACAACATATTAGACGTGATAAAGCAACATCAAATATATGTTCAAACCAAGCATTAAATGCATTGGCTTCATCAATTTGTATGTCTGCTTTAGGAAAACAAGGTATTTACGACATTGCAGTTCAAAATTTTGAGAATGCAAACTATGCTAAAGAACAATTTAAGCAACAAGGATTTGAAGTTAGCAATGGCACATCATTTAATGAATTTGTAGTAAAATTCGATAAACCAGTTAAAGATGTAAACGATGCTTTAATTCAAGAAGACATAATAGGCGGATTTGATTTAAGTGAAATAGGAGAAAACTTCGACAATCATATGTTAATTGCAGTTACAGAATTACGAACTAAAGATGAAATTGATACATTTGTTAAGAAAGCAGGTGAAATAAATGGCAGTAAGTAAATCTAGTCCATTAATTTTTGAACGTTCTAAAGAAGGTCGTTACGCGTATTCTTTACCTAAAAAAGAAATTGATAATGGAGCAGTTAACAAGCTATTAGATGACAAATTTATTAGAAAAAACAAAGCTGAATTTCCCGAAGTGGCAGAACTAGATTTAGTGCGTCATTATACAGAATTATCAAATAAAAACTTTGGTGTTGATTCAGGATTTTATCCATTAGGTTCATGTACCATGAAATATAATCCAAAAGTAAATGAAAAAATAGCTAGAATACCTGGTTTTGCTGAATCACATCCACTACAAGATGAATCTCAAGTACAAGGTTCGCTAGAAATTATTCATAGCTTACAAGAAGAACTCAAAGAGATAACTGGTATGGATGAAGTCACTTTACAACCAGCAGCTGGTGCACATGGAGAATGGACAGCACTGATGATTTTTAAAGCTTATCATGAAAAAAATGGTGAAGGACATCGTAACGAAGTCATCGTTCCTGATTCTGCACATGGTACAAACCCTGCTTCAGCGGCATTTGCTGGATTTAAAGCTGTTACAGTGAAGTCAAATGAACGTGGAGAAGTTGATATAGAAGATTTAAAACGCCTTGTCAACGAAAACACAGCTGCAATTATGCTTACGAATCCAAATACACTAGGTATTTTTGAACAAAACATCATGGATATTCGCAATATTGTACACGAAGCTGGTGGATTATTGTATTATGATGGTGCCAACTTAAATGCAATCATGGACAAAGTTAGACCTGGAGACATGGGCTTTGATGCTGTTCATTTAAATTTACACAAGACATTTACTGGACCGCATGGTGGTGGCGGACCTGGTTCAGGACCAGTTGGTGTTAAAAAAGAACTTGCAAGTTTCTTACCAAAACCAATGGTAATTAAAGAAAATGATGTGTATAAATACGATAATAATATCGAGCATTCAATCGGACGTGTCAAACCATTTTATGGTAACTTCGGTATTTATTTAAGAGCATACACATATATTAGAACTATGGGTAATAAAGGACTTGAAGAAGTTTCAGAAGCAGCAGTACTAAATGCAAACTATATTAAAGCAAGATTAAAAGAACATTTTGAAATTCCTTATGAACAATATTGTAAACATGAATTTGTTTTAAGTGGCTCAAAACAAAAAGAATATGGTGTACGAACACTAGATATGGCTAAACGTTTACTTGACTTTGGTGTACACCCACCTACTATCTATTTCCCATTAAATGTAGAAGAGGGTATGATGATTGAACCTACTGAAACAGAATCTAAAGAAACATTAGATTATTTCTGTGACACAATGATCGAAATTGCGAATGAAGCAAAAGAAAATCCCGATAAAGTTTTAGAAGCACCTCATACAACGATTATTGATCGATTAGACGAAACAAAAGCTGCTCGTCAACCAGTATTAAAATTTGATCATTTAAGATCAGAAAAATAATTTTTAAAATGACATATTAAAGGATTTTTTGAATTGATAATCAAATTATGTATGAAGCATTCAATTCAATTAAAAATTATTAACTTGATATAAACCTCATATAGAGAACAAAGGGCTAATCCGTATTAAAATGGATTGGCCCTTTGTTCTCTATAAATCTAATGAAGTTAATTGTGTGAAGTTACTTGGAAATATAATAAAATCATAGCCTTTCACCATATATTTAAATTGATTCAAAACAGGTTATTTATAATATTTAGCAAATTATAAATTTAAATTTTTTAATTATATAAAAAATTGAGCTACTAGTTATTTAACTAACAGCCCAATTTTAAAATGTTAACATATTCATTTATTTTTTTGATTTGATTTTACCAGTCCATTTTTTATATCCGCCTTTAAGCATGAATATATCTTTATAACCATTCTTTTTTAAGATTCTAGCGGCACGATAACTGGCAATACCATTCGCATCACAAAGATAGATAGGTTGATCTGTTCTCAAGCCTTGATATCTTTGCTTAAACATTGTGATTGGGATGTTACGGGCACCATTAATATGACCATAATCATAATCTACTTTTTCTCTTACATCAATCACTTGAGCTTTTCGCAAACCATTATGGAATTCATTTTGGTTTAATTCTGTTACCGCTTTTTTGTTCAAATATCTATTGAACAACATATATGCGATGATTATTATTAAAATTGCTAAAGCTATAAACCAAAAATTACTCATCTTGCATCCTCCCTAATTAACCGATATTATATATTATAAGACTGTTAGCACAAATTATCAAAATATTTTTATCATGATAATTACGTAAACTGACATTTTTGTACAATTATTGAAAACGATAACACAAATTAGATGTTATCACAATTTAATTTTAATGAATGGAGTTTTGATTGTGACTGAAACATGGCATTTTATCAATACAGGTAGTAATGATCCATTTTATAATATGGCAATGGATGAAGCGTTATTAAATTTTGTATCCAGAGGTGAAATTGATCCAGTAATAAGATTTTATACATGGGATCCAGCTACACTTTCAGTTGGTTACTTTCAAAGATTAACGAAAGAAATTGATATAGACAAGGTGAAAGACAAAGGTTACGGCCTTGTTAGAAGACAAACAGGCGGCAGAGGTGTCTTGCATGACAAAGAATTAACTTATAGTGTTATTGTACCGGAATCACATCCAAATATGCCCAAAACAGTTACAGAAGCATATAGGGTCATTTCTGAAGGGTTACTTGAAGGATTCAAAACATTAGGTTTTAATGCTTCATTTGCTATCCCACGAACTAAAGAAGAACGGTCTAAATTAAAACAACCAAGAAGTGCGGTTTGTTTTGATGCTTCCAGTTGGTATGAATTAGTCGTAGAAGGACGCAAAATTGCAGGAAGTGCCCAAATGCGACAAAAGGGTGTGATTCTGCAGCATGGTTCATTGTTACAAGATATAGATATTGATGATTTATTTGATATGTTTATATTTAAAAATGACCGTTTGAAAGAGAAAATGAAGCAAGCGTTTGTCGATAAAGCAGTAGCAATTAATGATATATCTGATCGCTACATCACTTTAGATGAAATGGAACAAGCATTCGAAAGTGGATTCAAAAAAGGATTAAATATCAATTTAAAACCTTTAGAATTGACTGCTCAGCAAAACGCAGAAGTTGACGCATTAATTAATAAGTACCAATCATCAGAATGGACTTATAGAAAATAATTAAATTCGCTATAAAAAAAGCATTTACCCAACAATTTTTGAATTTAATTGTTGGGTAAATGTTTTAATTTATTCAATAATGTTAAATATTCAGAACCTAATTTTTATTATTTTTTATGCCTTTTTCTATATTTTCTTTGGGCACGTTTATACTTTCTTTGATCTTCTGTTAAAAAGAAAAAATAATAAATTAAATAAATGATACCTGCAAAAATTGCTAAACTGATAGCCATTCTTACAAAACTAAATAAGAACGCATCTAAGTTAAGTATTAAACCAACTAATGCAATTGCGATTACGATATAAAATATTGCTTGTTTCAAAATACACACTCCTATTTATATGTCACATTACTCATTGCTTATGCTCACTTTTGATAAAGTAGTTTGCCCTTTATTAAGTTTTTTCTTATCTTTCTCGTTATAACCATCCCTTATATCACTCATGGCAGAATCTAATGACTTGTTTAATTTAGTAATATTTTTATGTTTCTTCTTATCTTCGTCATTCATTTTATCTTTATCAATTTTACTTTTATATGTAGTAAATGCACTATCAATTTTATTAGTAATATCGGTTAATTTATTTTGAACTTTTTCGCTCTGCTTATTTTTTGAGACTTCGTCTTCAATATCATTATAATCACCAATTGCTTTTGCGACATCTTGATAATATTCAGAAGACGCCTTAATATGATTTAATTTCTTTTTATTACTTTTCGCATTCTTGATATTATTTTTATCTTTTTCTAATGCAGTAATATTTGTTTTTTCTTCTTTTATTTCAAGTTTTAAGTCTTGTATATCACTTTTTAATTTATGATTTTCGTCACGTAATTTTGTTGTTTTCTCTTCTAATGGGCCTAAATTTTGGCTTCCACATCCGGCGAGTAAACACGAAGCGCATAAAATAGCGAATAATTTTTTCTTCATAACTCTCTCCTAATTCAAAAACTATAAATTTGTACACTAATTATGCTATCATTTTAATGTATATATTGGAAATGTACAAATTTATTGAATAGGGTGATTACTGATGAATAGAATTGAAAAGTTAAAATCTGCTCTAAAGACAAAACATTTGGAAGCAATTATCGTTTTATCTGATTATAATAGAAGATACTTATCTGGATTTACTGGAACCAGTGGTGCATTGATTATTACAAATAGCGAAAAACTATTGCTTACTGATTTTAGATACATAGAGCAAGCAACTGATCAAGCTGCTGGTTTTAAAGTGATTAAGCAACAGGGACAACTGATAGAATCTATAAAATCCACACTAGAAGACTTAAATGTGCAAAATGTTGGCTTTGAAGGTAATTTAGTAAGCTATGATACTTATTTACAATTAAGTAAATCATATATCAGTTTAATAAGTATTTCTGGTTTAATTGAGAGAATAAGAGAAGTCAAGGATGAACAAGAAATAGCAAATATTCAAAAAGCTGCTCAAATTGTTGATGATGCTTATGAGTATATTTTAACAGTTGCTAAAGCTGGAATGACAGAACTTGAGTTAAAAGCAAAATTAGAAAGTAAAATGCTCGAATTAGGTTCAGAAGGACCATCTTTTAATACTATTGTTGCTTCTGGAGTGAGAGGAGCACTTCCACATGGTGTAGCAAGTGATAAAGTCATCAATCAAGGAGAATTAATTACCTTGGATTATGGAGCTTATTACAATGGATATGCCTCAGATATTACCCGTACTTTTGCTATTGGCGAACCAGATGCTCAATTAAAAGAAATATATAACATTGTATTACAAGCAAATTTAAAAGGAATTGAAGCAGCTAAACAAGGAATGACTGGTAGAGAACTTGATGCAGTAGCAAGAGATTATATTACCGAAAAAGGATACGGTGAGGCTTTTGGCCATTCATTAGGGCATGGTATAGGATTAGACGTACATGAAGGTCCAAATTTATCTAAAAAATCTGAATCTCCATTAGAATTAAATAATTGTGTTACAATTGAACCCGGTATATATTTAGATGGAATTGGTGGCGTACGTATTGAAGATGATATATTAATTACCGAAAATGGTTGCGAACGCTTTACTAAATCGTCTAAAGACCTTATTATTTTATAGAAGACCTTATATTAAGGAGGAAACTGAATGATTTCGGTTAATGATTTTAAAACAGGTTTAACAATTTCTGTAGATAATGGTATTTGGAAAGTTTTAGATTTCCAACACGTAAAACCAGGAAAAGGTGCTGCATTTGTACGTTCAAAATTACGTAACTTAAGAACAGGTGCGATCCAAGAGAAGACATTTAGAGGCGGAGAAAAAGTTGAAACTGCTATGATTGAAAATCGTCGCATGCAATATTTATACGCCGATGGTGATACACACGTTTTCATGGATAACCAAACATTTGATCAAATTGAATTACCTGCTGATTACTTAGAACATGAATTAAATTTCTTAAAAGCAAATATGGAAGTTCAAATTCAAAGTTATGAAAATGAAACTTTAGGTATTGAATTGCCAAAAAACGTTGAGCTTACAGTAACAGAAACAGAACCAGGTATTAAAGGTGATACTGCTACTGGTGCAACAAAATCTGCGACTGTTGAAACAGGTTATACACTAAATGTACCATTATTTGTTAATGAAGGAGATACTTTAGTAATTAACACAAGCGATGGAAGTTACGTGTCAAGAGCTTAATTCATCAGTGACACTCACCACTTGATGACAGCATTTGCAAATTATTTTAGAAGCCTTTCCACTTACTTTAAATGGAAGGGCTTTTATTATTTGCGTAAGGACGGAAAATTATTTTGACACAAAACTATAGTTAATTATTGATTAACTATAAAAGTTAATGAGTTATAATAGAAAATATGTATATGCTTGAATTGAACATTTCACTAAAGTAAAATAAACTAGGTAAATGAAAACAATCTGAAGGAGTCAGTATTTATGAATTTTAAAGAAATTAAAGAATTAATTGAAATTCTTGATCAATCTAGCTTGACTGAAATAAATATAGAAGATAAAGGGAATATAGTTAACTTAAAAAAAGAAAAAGAAACTGAGATTATCACACCTCAAGTTTCACAACAACCGATGCAACAGATTGCACCACAACAATCAGCTGTTTCAAATCAACTTGATACACAAAGTTCTGATGATACAAGTTCTTCCCAAGAAAATGACAATTTAAAAACAATCAATGCACCAATGGTTGGCACATTTTATAAATCACCTTCACCAGAGGAAAGTCCATATGTTCAAATAGGAGATTCTGTTTCAAACGAATCAACAGTATGTATTTTGGAAGCTATGAAACTATTTAATGAAATACAAGCAGAAGTCACAGGGGAAATTACTGAAATACTAGTAGAAGACGGTCAAATGGTAGAGTATGGCCAACCGTTATTTAAGGTGAAATAATGAATAAAATTTTAATTGCAAATAGAGGGGAAATTGCTGTAAGAATTATTCGAGCCTGTCACGATTTAGGTTTACAAACTGTGGCAATATATTCTGAAGGAGACAAAGACGCATTACATACTCAAATTGCTGATGAAGCATATTGTGTCGGTCCCACTCAATCTAAAGATTCTTACCTAAATATCCCTAATATTTTATCTATCGCGACTTCAACAGGATGTGATGGGGTTCACCCTGGATATGGTTTTCTAGCAGAAAACGGTGATTTTGCTGAACTTTGTGAAGCATGTCAACTTAAATTTATTGGCCCAAGTTATGAGTCCATACAAAAAATGGGTATCAAAGATGTCGCTAAAGAAGAAATGAAACGCGCTGAGGTTCCTGTAGTTCCTGGAAGTGAAGGGTTAGTTAAAGATATTAAAGAAGCGAAGAAAATTGCAAAAGATATAGGATATCCAGTCATTATCAAAGCTACTGCAGGCGGTGGTGGCAAAGGTATACGTGTTGCACGTGATGAAAAAGAATTGGAAACTGGCTTCAAAATGACTCAACAAGAAGCAGAAACTGCTTTTGGTAACAATGGATTATATCTTGAAAAATTTATTGAAAACTTTAGACATATCGAAATACAAGTAATTGGAGACAGTTATGGTAATGTCATCCATCTAGGTGAGCGTGATTGTACCATACAAAGACGTATGCAAAAACTTGTAGAAGAAGCACCGTCACCAATCTTAAACGATGCTAAACGGCAAGAAATGGGTAATGCAGCAGTAAGAGCAGCAAAAGCTGTAAATTATGAAAACGCTGGAACAATTGAATTTATTTATGATTTGAACACGCATGAATTTTATTTTATGGAAATGAATACACGTATTCAGGTAGAACATCCAGTTACAGAAATGGTAACTGGTATTGATTTAGTAAAACTACAACTTAAAGTAGCGATGGGTGAAAAGTTACCATTCACACAAAAAGATATTGAAATCAAAGGACATGCAATTGAATTTAGAATTAACGCTGAAAATCCTTATAAAAACTTTATGCCTTCACCAGGTAAAATCACACAATATCTAGCACCGGGTGGTTTTGGCGTAAGAATTGAATCAGCATGTTATACTAATTATACAATCCCTCCATACTATGATTCTATGGTAGCAAAATTAATTGTTCATGAACCATCAAGAGATGAAGCGATTATGACAGGATTGAGAGCGTTAGGTGAATATTTAGTATTAGGCATTGACACTACAATTCCATTTCATATTCGCCTACTAAATAACGATATATTTAGAAGTGGTGAATTTAATACTAATTTCTTAGAAACTTATAACATAATGGATGAATAAACTAAATAGGAGGTTTGTGAAATGGTCAAAGTAACAGAATCATCACATTCCAATTTAGGAAAAATAGAAATTGCACCTGAGGTTTTGACTGTTATTGCAAGTATAGCAACCTCAGAAGTAAAAGGCTTAGAAGGTCACTTTAAAGAAATAAAGGACTTAAGTGTTGAGAAAGTTACAAAAAAACAATTGGCACGTGGTATTAAAGTAGATACTAAAGATGATGGTATTCATATTGATGTATATTGCTCATTTTCATATGATATTAATATCTCAGAAACAGCAAGAAAAATACAAAATGCCATATACAATTCAATATCTACGATGACAACGATCATACCAAGTCAAATTAATGTTCACATTACACA
Organism: Staphylococcus sp. HMSC034G07; assembly: GCF_001835975.1. Classification (NCBI taxonomy): domain Bacteria; kingdom Bacillati; phylum Bacillota; class Bacilli; order Caryophanales; family Staphylococcaceae; genus Staphylococcus; species Staphylococcus sp. HMSC034G07. Next base: position 484,795 of record NZ_KV826609.1, on the reverse strand, counting down.
TATCGTATCTACAAATTAAATATAGCACTTTGACTTTAATGCGGTCATAAAACTGAGTTCTATAATCAAGAGATTAACAAAATTCTATTTTATATTAGTCATAAAGCGTACAATGCTAAAAGGAGTTTATAATGAGTCGAAAAGAATCAAGAACACAAGCCTTTCAAACACTATTTCAATTAGAAATGAAAAATAGTGATTTAACGATTGATGAAGCAATTAGTTTTATTAAAGATGATAATCCTGATTTAGAGTTTGATTTTATTAATTGGCTAGTTACAGGCGTAAAAGATCATGAATCTGTATTAGATAATAAAATTGCACCACATTTAAAAGATTGGACAATAGATAGATTATTGAAATCTGACCGAATTATTTTAAGAATGTCAACTTATGAATTACTAAATAGCGAAACGCCACAAAAAGTAATTATCAATGAAGCGGTTGAATTAGCAAAACAATTCAGTGATGATGAACATTATAAGTTTATCAATGGTGTGTTGAGTAATATTGAGTAAAAGAGTGATATAATATGTCAGATTATTTAAGCGTTTCAGCTTTAACTAAATATATTAAATATAAATTTGATCAAGATCCGCACTTACAGACTGTATTGCTTAAAGGTGAACTTTCTAACTTTAAAAAACATAGTAGCGGTCATCTCTATTTTAATGTTAAAGATAAAAATAGTGTCATCAGTGCAATGATGTTTAAAGGAAATGCTTCGAAAATTGACTTCGAACCTAAAGAGGGAGATGAAGTGTTGTTAGAAGCACGTGTTTCTGTATATGAAAGACGTGGTAATTATCAAATTTATGTTAATAAAATGCATATAGATGGCATTGGTAATTTATATCAAAAATTAGAACAGTTAAAAAAGAAATTAACTAAAGATGGTTATTTTGATCAAAACCATAAAAAGATTATTCCTAAGTTTCCTAAAAAAATCGCTGTGCTGACTGCAGGCACGGGTGCAGCGATTAGAGATATCCATACTACTATTAATAGTCGATATCCTTTAGTTGAACAAATACAAATCAACACTTTAGTACAAGGTGAGCAGGCTAAGTATGATATCATTGAAAAAATAAAACAAGCTGATGATTTAAATGTAGATACTATAATCATTGGTCGTGGTGGTGGTTCTATAGAAGATTTATGGAACTTCAACGAAGAAGATGTTGTCAAAGCGATTTATGCGTGTGAAACGCCAATCATATCAGCAGTAGGCCACGAAACAGACTTTACGCTTAGTGATTTTGTAGCAGATGCACGTGCTGCTACACCTACACAAGCAGCAGTGATGGCAACACCTGATCAATATGAATTGAGGCAATATATTCAACAACAAAAACTTTCTTTAACCAGGTTTATGAAACAACAGATTCAACATCAAAAGCAGTATTTAGAACAGGTTGCTTCATATTACAAATTTAAAACACCAACCTTGTTATATGATCAACAGATTCAAAAACGGGATGACTTAGAGAAACAGCTTAATTTAGCTATTACTTTTAAAGTTAATCAACATAAGCAAAAGCTAGAGTTAATAAAACAAAGTTTCAACTTAAAACATTTCAAACAAAATATTCAAAGAGAACAAACAACTATCAATCAAAAACAAACGAATCTTGTAAAATTAATGAATCATCTTATTGTAAAACAAAGAAATAATTTAACTAATAAAATAGAGAATTTGAATAATCTTAGTCCAACCAATACAATGTTACGTGGTTATACAATTGTGAACAAGCAAGATAAAATAGTTACTAGTACTAGCGATTTAGCTGAAAATGATAATATTGTATTAACGATGAAAGACGGTTCTGTTGATGCACAAGTTATGAAAGTAAGGTGTAATGATGACGAATAAATCACAAAGTTTTGAAGAAATGATGAAAGAATTAGAAAGTATAGTTCAAAAACTAGATAATGAAAATGTTTCTTTAGAAGAATCTTTAAACTTATACCAAAGAGGTATGACATTATCAGCAAATTGTGATGAAACATTGAAAAATGCTGAAAAAAAAGTGAACGAATTGATGTCTGAAGAAAATGTTGAAGGCGATGAAGAAACTGAAAAGGAAGAAAATCATGATGAATCATAAAATAGACAATTTAACTGACGAAATTAATGAATTATTACAAAATTCAATTCCGAATTCATCACTGAATACAGATTTAGAACATAGCATGAGATATTCGTTAGAAGCAGGCGGCAAACGAATTAGACCTGTTTTACTTTTATTAACATTGGAAATGCTAGCATCAGATTATAAACTTGGTTACGCTTCAGCACTTGGATTAGAAATGGTACATACGTATTCTCTTATTCATGATGATTTGCCTGCAATGGATGATGATGATTATCGAAGAGGTAAATTGACAAATCATAAAGTCTACGGTGAATGGAAAGCAATACTAGCAGGTGATGCATTACTCACTAAAGCATTTGATATCATTGTTAACGACGACAAACTGAAAGATAATGTCAAAATAAAACTGATTAAACGCTTATCATCTGCAAGTGGACATTTAGGTATGGTAGGTGGTCAAACACTCGATATGCAAAGTGAAGGTGAAGGATCTTCGGTAGACCTAAATACTTTAGAACATATCCATCAAGCTAAGACAGGTGCGCTATTAAAATTTGCAGTAATGGCAGCTGTTGATATTGCCGAGGCTGAACCAAGTGTAGCTAATTTATTAGAAAAATTTAGTGAACATTTAGGATTAATGTTCCAAATAAAAGATGATTTATTAGATATTTATGGAGACGAAGCGAAACTAGGTAAATCTACAGGTAGTGATCTTGAAAGTGATAAAAGTACTTACGTCTCATTATTAGGTCAAAACGGGGCAGAAGATAAGCTGAAATCACATACTGAATCTGCATATGCGTGTTTAGCTCGTTTACCTGAACAATATGACACAAGTAATCTAAAATATATCGTAGAATTATTCAATTATAGAGAATCATAATCAGACGTAGATTCTGTTTTTACAGATTTTATAAAATTTCTACCATTAAATTATGCTAAATCATGCTACTTTTCGTAGCGTGATTTTTTATTTATAAAAATTTATAATTTTATAAATAAATATTCATTTGTTACTAAAATAGTATCGGTATAAGTGATTCAAAATTTAATTATGGCTTATTTTTAATTCACTTCGAAAATAGACAGGCAGTATACACAACAGTCAATAAAAGTATTTCTGTTAAATTAACTTTAGTAGTAGTATCATTGTCCATGTGTTAAAATCATTGTATAAATATTCGTTTACAGAGGTGCTATACATGGCAAAAAAATCAGTAAGACATATTAAAATAAGAGAAATTATATCTAATGAAAAAATTGAAACCCAAGATGAACTGGTAAAGCGTTTAAATGAATATGAGTTAAATGTTACCCAAGCAACTGTTTCTCGCGACATTAAAGAATTACAGTTAATAAAGGTCCCTACACCTTCTGGTCAATATGTTTATAGTTTACCTAATGACAGAAAATATCATCCTTTAGAAAAACTTGGTCGTTATTTAATGGATTCATTTGTAAATATTGATGGTACTGGAAACCTTTTAGTACTTAAGACCTTACCTGGTAACGCTCAATCAATTGGGGCAATTTTAGATCAAATAGACTGGGATGAAGTGTTGGGCACAATTTGTGGTGATGATACATGTTTAATTATATGCAGAGATGAATCAGCCAGCGAAAAAATCAAAACACGTATCTTTAATCTATTATAAGTATAAGGAAGTGATTATAAATGCTACAAACCTTATCAATTAAACAATTCGCAATTATAGATGAATTAGAAGTAAACTTTGGTGATGGCTTAACTGTTTTGAGTGGCGAAACTGGTGCTGGTAAATCAATTATTATAGACGCGATTGGTCAATTAATTGGTATGCGTGCTTCATCAAACTATGTTAGACATGGCGAAAAAAAAGCTGTTATTGAAGGAATTTTTGATATAGATAATAGTAAAGAAGCCATTTCGATACTTCATGATTTATCTATCGATATCGATGAAGACTTTTTATTAGTAAAAAGAGAAATATTTAGCTCAGGTAAGAGTATTTGTAGAGTTAATAATCAAACAGTTACTTTACAAGATTTGAGAAAAATAATGCAAGAATTATTAGATATACATGGGCAACATGAAACACAAACATTATTAAAGCAAAAATATCATTTACATTTATTAGATAATTATGCCGAAAATACATATAAATCACTGCTTGAATCGTATGTTGATACTTTTGATAAATACAGCGCTAAGAAAAAAGAATTAGCAGATTTAGAGTCAGCCGATCAAGCGTTATTACAACGGTTAGACTTGTTAAAATTTCAATATGAAGAATTACAAGAAGCGAATCTTATTGAAAACGAAGTCCCTCAACTTGAGAGCGATATCAAACGTATTCAAAATTCAGAAAGTCTCAGTTTAGCCTTAAACAATGCACACGTCACGTTGACAGATGAGCATGCCATTACAGATCGTTTATACGAATTGAGTAATCAGTTACAATCAATTAGTGAAATTTTACCTGATAAATATGATGAACTAAAAGAAGATGTCGACCAATTTTATTACACGCTTGAGGATGCTAAACATCAATTGTACGATGATTTAACGAATACAGAATTTGATGAACAATATTTAAATGAATTAGAATCTAGAATGAATTTATTAAATAGTTTGAAACGTAAATATGGTAAAGATGTTAATGAACTAATTATGTATCAAGATAAAATGGCTGACGAAATTAATAAGATTGAAAATTATGAAGAAAGTACTGCTCAATTACGTCAAGAAATCGATGATTTATATAAAAATGTTATGGAATTAGGAGAAAAGTTATCGCAAGAAAGAAGAAATGTTGCACAAACTTTGCGTAATCATATTGTAGATGAAATTCAAAACCTTCAGATGAATGATGCTAATTTAGAAATTTCATTTAAACCTTTAGATAAACCGAACCGAGAAGGAATAGAATTTGTGGAATTTTTAATCAGTCCAAATAAAGGCGAACCCTTAAAGAGCTTAAATAAAATTGCTTCTGGAGGAGAATTATCAAGAATTATGTTGGCGCTAAAAACTATCTTTGTAAAAACAAGAGGCCAGACAGCAATTTTATTTGATGAAGTAGATTCTGGTGTATCTGGTAAAGCTGCTCAAAAGATGGCAGAGAAAATGAAAGGATTGGCTGAACACATACAAGTGATATGTATATCACATCTACCACAAGTTGCGTCCATGAGTGACCACCATTTATTTATTAGTAAAAATTCTAATGATGAACGAACAACAACACAAGTTAAAGAATTGACTGGAGAAGAACGTATTGATGAAGTAGCAAGAATGATTTCTGGTGCTACTGTGACAGAATTAACCAGACAAAATGCGAAAGAAATGATAGAGCAGAACCACAATTTAAAATAAAAATCTATATTCACTATTGTTAATACAAGTGCTAGCTGGGTTAGATAAATAATCAGTGAAGGATGTTGATTTTATGCGATTCCAACATTTAGTTGAACCATGTGAAACAATGAATGGAAATGTAGCCGTTTTATATGCAAATGACGAAAAAATGATATCAGTACTAGTTAAAGCTTTAAAATTAACTAACATAGACATTTTTATTTATGATACCCAAGACACTACGGAAATCATTCGTTCTTTTGATTTAGAACCTCAAATCCTAAATAGGATTCATGTGCTAACATTTTCAAGTGATTATCAATTACTTAAGCAATGCGCAGAAGATTTATCGCAGGGCAAAGTGACTGTTTTAATGAAAGGAAAAATGAAAGCCACATCAATGATTTCTTTTATTTTAAGCAATAAAAATTTTATAGACCAATATGGGTTTTTAAACCATGTTGCGTGTTTTAGTATACCTAATTACCATAAAACTTTAATGATTAGTGATGTAGCATATAATGTGGCACCTACGATAGAAGAAAAAAAGCAAATCATTAAAAATCTAACTACATTTAGTAATACATTAGGTTACGATAAATTTAATATTGGATTATTATCTGCAGTCGAATATGCGTCTAAAAAGATACCATCATCTATTGATGCTGAAAAATTAAAAAATATTTTCAATCGAACTTCGGATGTATATGTAAAAGTAGATGGACCAATTCTATTTGATTATGCAATCAGTAAAAAAAGAGCGATTGAAAAAAATTACACATCTAGTATTGCTGGTGATGTTGATGCACTTATCGTTTCAAATATAGATGTTGGGAGTGCATTATTAAAATCTTTAACTCATTTTGGAAATGCTTCTGTTTCCAGTTTGTTACTCGGCGCAAAATTCCCAATTGTTTTCACGTCAAGGGCAGAAAGTAAGCAAAATAAGTTAAACTCCTTATTACTTGCTTTGAAAACACAAAATAAATTTAACCACTAAATAAATTTGAATTTTTACACTATTATTTAGGTTATTAATTTTATAATACTGAATTTTGATGTAAGATAGTAAAGGATATCAATTAATAGAAAATTTAAATGCTGTTGCACTTGTTTATGTAAAGTAAGTAACGATTTTCTATATAAGACTTATTGTAATAATAGTATCTATTCATATTTCATTATTTAAACATTTTACTGAAAGTATTCGTTTTTAAAAATTAATGAAATGAAGTTATTTTAGTAAATTTCAAAAATTTGTATTGAAATCACTTTTAAAATTCAAAGGTGATTTTATTCGTATGTTTAAATTAATTAACATTAAACAATTCAGTTTGTTAAATACTTTAAACTTGCTATACAATTCTTTTATCAATGTTCTTTCAAATAAATATTAAACTGTAAACTATAGATTGAATTTTAAATACTATACGAATTTAATGTTTAAATATGATTTTTGACATAATACTAAGATTGCAGTTAGGAGCAAAAATATGGCAGATGAAAAATATGATCTAGTAATTTTAGGTGGAGGAACAGCTGGGTATGTATCAGCAATAAGAGCATCTCAATTAGGTAAAAAAGTTGCGCTTGTAGAAAAGTCACTTTTAGGAGGTACTTGCCTACATAAAGGATGTATACCAACAAAAGCGCTCTTAAAATCCGCTGAAGTATTAAGAACAGTTACAAATTCAAGTGAATTTGGTGTAGATATTGATGCATTTAAGTTAAATTTTTCAAGAATGCAAACGCGTAAAAATGAAGTAGTCCAACAAATGTTTAACGGTGTTGAACAACTTATGAAACATAATAAAATAGATGTGTTTAATGGTATCGGACGAATATTAGGTCCATCTATTTTCTCACCTCAAAGTGGCACTATTTCAGTAGAATATGATGATGGTGAATCAGAATTAATTCCAAATAATAATGTATTAATTTGTACAGGATCATCTCCAATGCCCTTGCCTTTTTTATCTTTTGATGGCAACACTGTGTTATCTAGTGATGATATTTTGAAGTTAGATAAATTACCGCAAACACTTGCTATCATAGGAGGCGGAGTAATTGGTTTAGAATTTGCATCTTTAATGGTGGACTTAGGTGTAGAAGTTTCTGTTATCGAAGCAGGACCACGTATTTTGCCTACTGAAAGTAAATCAATAGCAAAAGCGTTGCAAAATGATTTAGAACAACGTGGCGTTAATTTTTATGTAGATGTCCAACTATCTGAAGAACATGTTTCTACTAAAGATAACAGTATTGAAATTCAAATCGAGGAAGAATTATTCGTTTTTGATAAATTATTAGTAGCCATAGGTCGTAAACCAAATACAACAGATATTGGATTAAACAACACAAAAATAAAACTGACGGATAAAGACCATATAGTCGTAAATGAATATCAACAAACAGAAGACAAACATATCTATGCTGCTGGAGATTGTATAGGTAAATTACAACTCGCACATGTTGGATCTAAAGAAGGCATAACAGCCATTGAGCATATGTTTGATGCTACACCAATCTCAGTAGACTATAATAAAATGCCAAAATGTGTCTATACACAACCAGAAGTTGCAAGTATTGGTCAAAATAAAGAATTAGCGAATGAGGAAGGATTCAAAACAAAAACATTTAAAGTTCCATTTAAGGCAATTGGAAAAGCTGTCATTGAAAATACAAAAAATTTGAATGGTTTTTGTGAAATTGTAATTGATCAAGAAAACGATAACGTCCTAGGTATAAATATGATTGGCCCCCACGTAACTGAGCTCATTAATGAATTATCACTATTTCAATTTATGAATGGTTCAACATTGGAATTAGGGTTAACTACACATGCACATCCGTCACTTTCAGAAGTGCTGATGGAATTAGGATTAAAAGTCGAAAATAGATCGATTCACGTTTAATTAAGGAGGATACAAAATGTTTGATTATAAATCAGTAGGTCTTGATACTTCTGAATTAAAATCTATGTATAAATGGATGGATTTAGGCCGAAAAATTGATGAGCGCATGTGGCTACTTAATCGTGCAGGTAAAATACCTTTTGTAATAAGCTGTCAGGGACAAGAAGCTACACAAATAGGTATGGCATTCGCAATGCAAGAAGGGGATATTTCATCACCTTATTATAGAGATCTTGCACTTGTTACATATTTAGGTATGACGCCACTTGATTCAATGTTAGCTGCTTTTGGTAAACGTGATGATATCAGTTCTGGCGGCAAACAAATGCCATCTCATTTTAGTAAAAAAGAAAAAGGAATTCTATCTCAAGGTTCACCAGTTGCTACACAAATATTACATGCAGTTGGTGCTGCACTAGCTTTAAAAATGGACAGTAAACAAAATATTGCAATAACTACTGTAGGTGAAGGAAGTTCTAACCAAGGAGATTTCCATGAAGGTTTAAACTTCGCTGGTGTACATAAATTACCTTTTATTTGCGTTATAGAAAATAATAAATATGCTATTTCTGTACCTGACTCATTGCAATATGGTACTGAAAAATTATCTGATCGTGCTATTGGATATGGTATACATGGTGAACAAGTAGATGGCAATGATCCTATTGCAGTATATAAAGTTATGAAAGAGGCTCGTGAGCGTGCATTGAGTGGCGAAGGTTCAACTTTAATTGAAGCGATGTGTACACGTTTGACTGCGCATTCTTCTGATGATGATGATAAATATCGTTCACAAGAAGAACGTGAAGGATTAAAATCATTGGATTGTAATCAAAAATTCAAATCTTTCTTATTAGAAGAAGGAATTATTGATGAACAGTGGTTGGATGAAATAGAAAAAGAACATAAAGAAATTGTTAATCAAGCTACAAAAGAAGCTGAAAAAGCACCTTATCCATCACCAGAAGAAACTTACACACATGTCTACGAAGAAGGGAGCTTAAATAATGGCTAAATTATCTTATTTAGAAGCGATTCATCAAGGTCTAGACCAAGCAATGGAAAAAGACAATGATGTTTTTGTATTGGGTGAAGATGTAGGTAAAAAAGGTGGCGTCTTTGGTGTTACTCTAGGATTACAACAAAAATATGGGGAAGCACGTGTGTTAGACACGCCATTAGCTGAATCTAACATTGTGGGAACTGGTATAGGAGCAGCAATGATGGGTAAAAGACCAGTGGCAGAAATACAATTTGCAGAATACATTTTACCTGCTACCAACCAAATTATGAGTGAAGCTGCTAAGATGAGATATCGCTCAAATAATGATTGGCACTGTCCATTAACCATTCGTTCTCCATTTGGCGGTGGAATTCATGGCGCTTTATACCATTCTCAAAGTGTAGAATCTATTTTTGCATCAACACCTGGTCTAACAATAGTCATACCTTCTTCACCTTATGATGCAAAGGGGCTATTACTTGCTTCAATCGAATCTAATGACCCAGTCCTATACTTTGAACATAAAAAAGCATATCGTTTATTAAAAGAAGAAGTACCTGAGTCATATTATACGGTGCCAATTGGTAAAGCTGATGTAAAACGTGAAGGAGATGACATTACAGTATTTACCTATGGCTTATGTGTCAATTATTGTATACAAGCTGCTGATATGTTAATGGAAGAAGGCATCAATGTTGAAGTTGTAGATTTACGTACCGTGTATCCATTAGATAAAGATACAATTATTGAACGCGCGAAACAAACAGGTAAAATATTATTAGTTACTGAGGATAATTTAGAAGGAAGTATTATTTCTGAAGTAGCCGCTATTATTTCAGAAAACTGTTTATTTGACCTTGATGCACCGATTATGAGACTTGCCGGGCCAGATGTTCCATCAATGCCATTTGCACCGACGCTTGAAGATGAGTTTATGATAAATCCAGAAAAAATAAAAAACAAAATGCGTGAACTCGCAGAATTTTAAGGAGGCACAACCATGGAAATTAAAATGCCTAAACTCGGTGAAAGTGTACATGAAGGAACAATTGAACAATGGCTTGTTTCAGTAGGCGATAAAATAGAAGAATATGACCCACTTTGTGAAGTCATAACTGATAAAGTTACAGCAGAAGTGCCATCATCATTTGCAGGTACAATCCGTGAAATTATTGTGGAGGAAGGTACAACAGTTGAAGTAGGTGAAGTAATTTGTTACTTAGATACTGAAGAAGATTTATCAGATGAAAATACCGATAACGGTGCTACAAATGACCAACCTGAAGATGTAAAAGAAACATCACAAACTCAAGAGAGTAACTCAAATGTAAACAATAGCGAAAACGCTGCAGCTGATCAGCGCCCTCAAAATAATGGACGTTTTTCACCTGTAGTATTTAAACTAGCGTCTGAACATCAAATTGACCTTTCACAAGTTAAAGGAACTGGCTTTGAAGGAAGAGTAACTAAAAAGGACATAGAGAAAGCAATCAAAGAAGGTACCCATAAATTAGGTTCAGAAATCATCGCGCCTAAAGACTCACCTAAAGTCAATAAGCAAGTGCAATATAATGAACCCTCTCCGGGTTCAGCAATACCAGTAAATGGCGTTCGTAAGCAAATTGCTGAAAATATGGTCAACAGTGTTAATGAAATCCCACATGCTTGGATGATGGTAGAGGCAGATGCTACAAATCTAGTTAAAACAAGAAATTATCATAAAAATAGTTTTAAAGAAAATGAAGGTTATAACCTTACTTATTTTGCATTCTTTGTAAAAGCAGTTGCAGAAGGCTTAAAAGCATATCCTTTACTAAATAGCAGCTGGCAAAATTCTGAAATAGTAATGCATAAAGATGTTAATATTTCAATTGCAGTAGCTGATGAAGAGAAATTATATGTTCCAGTAATCAAAAATGCTGATGAAAAATCTTTAAAAGGCATTGCTAGAGAAATTAATGATTTAGCTCAAAAAGCACGTAATAAAAAATTAAGATCTGAAGATATGCAAGGTGGTACTTTTACAGTCAATAATACTGGTACATTTGGTTCAGTATCATCTATGGGAATTATCAATCACCCTGAAGCAGCAATACTTCAAATTGAATCTATTATCAAAAAACCTGTCGTTATTGATGATATGATTGCAATTAGACATATGGTTAATTTATGTATTTCTATCGACCATCGTATATTAGATGGCTTGCAAGCAGGTAGATTTATGAATTTCGTCAAAACGAGAATCGAGCAATATTCTATAGAAAACACAAGCATTTATTAGTTTTGTAATATCGGTAAATACTATTAAATATGATAAATAGTAAGTTAGAAATCAAATTTCATTATTTTGATTTCTAACTTTTTTATTTTAAAAACTTTATTATTGAAGGTTCCATGATGAACGAACTTGTTGTCAGATTAAACACACATGTTGAACTATTGTCTATATATTAGTAAAATGAAATTAATAAATTGATAACGAAAGGTGATTTGAATATGGATTTAAATTTTGATTTATATATGAATGATGTAGTAAGCCAAGCAAGAAATGAAATCGAAGAAGCAGGTTATGAACAATTAACGACAGCTGATGAAGTTGATAAAGTCTTAAATCAAGAAGGCACATCACTAGTAATGGTTAACTCAGTTTGTGGTTGTGCCGGTGGTATTGCTAGACCAGCAGCTACGCATGCATTACATTATGATAAATTACCAGACAGACTTGTAACAGTGTTTGCTGGACAAGATAAAGAAGCAACTCAACAAGCAAGAGATTATTTTAAAGGATATGCACCATCAAGCCCATCATTTGCATTAATAAAAAATGGTGAAATCACACAAATGATAGAACGCCATCAAATCGAAGGCCACGATGTGATGGATGTTATTAATCAATTACAAAATTTATTTGATACTTATTGTGATGAAAGATAGAGGTTAACATCGATGATGCGATTAAATCCATATCGAATCGGATTTAGAACAATTAAAACTGCTGTAGGTATGGCACTAGGAATTATCATTGCTAAATTAATGGGGTTAGATAATTTTGCTTCTAGTGCCATTTTAGTGGTGCTTTGTATTAAACATACAAAAGTGCATTCACTACAAGCGATAATATCTAGATTTGTCTCTTGTATATTAATCCTTGTGATTGGCTCAATAGCTTTCAGTTATTTTGGTCAAAGCGCAATTATTTTAGGTGTGATCGTACTTTTATTTATACCGCTCACTGTTGTTTTTAAAGTACAAGAGGGAGTAGTTACAAGTTGTGTTATTTTGCTGCATGTATTTAATGCTAAAGTCATTGACATACACTTGTTTATCAATGAAATTTTATTGTTAATCGTTGGTCTAGGTATTGCATTTTTAATGAATTTAATCATGCCTAGTTTAGACTTTAAACTAAAACAATATAAAGAGGAAATAGAAAATCAATTCACAAAAATCTTTGAAACATTTAGTACTACTTGCAAAGCACCTAACCCTACTTTAGATATGTCCTTCAATCAATTACAACTTACGATACAAAAAGCAAAATCAATTGCATTTAGAGATGTTAAAAATCATTTTGTACGTAATGAAAATTCTTACTATCATTATTTTGATATGAGAGAAGCACAGTTAGAATTATTAGAAAGAATGTCTAAAATGATACAAAACATTGAAACAAAAGACACGTTATTAGATAAAATCAGTAGTTTGTTTTTAGAGGTAGCTCAAAACGTAAATAGTAATGATTATACTGCCTTACGCTTGCATTCTCTTTATGAAATCAAATTAGAGTTAGATCAATTAGAGTTACCAAACTCACATGCTTCTTTCAGAACTAGAGCAAGCATTAAACAATTACTCAATGAATTAGAAGAATATTTAGAAGTTAAATCACAATTCGGATCCTTAAAATTACATAAAGATACAAAATCAACAATTTTTTCATAATATGCATAAATAATAATCACCTTGACCTAGTTAAAAGAAATGGCGCACTCACTTTCTTTTACCTAGGTCATTTTAATGTAAAAAAGCACAAAAAATGTACCATAAAGCAATATAATTTACACCGCTAAATGATACATGACACAATTTTAATTAATATTTATTTTCATTTTTTAATTTGTTAAAGGAACTATACTCGTCAAGATTAATGCAAGTACGACTGCTATCAACATAACTACAATTATAAATCTAAGCACTTTATTGTTATTCAAACTTAATTCCTCCAAAATATATCAAATGCGTTTTAAAAAGCAATATTGTACTGTGACTCATCCACAATATTTCAAGTCACTACTATTTTATCAATGTATATTATAACATAACTAGACGAATACGTATAAACATATTTGTTTTGCTAAGCTTTAAACTTATGTAAACTAAAATAAATTGTGATTATAGAAAAGGGGATTTATATGATAAATAAACAACGTCTATTAGAGACATTTTTAGAACTCGTTCAAATTGATTCTGAAAGTGGCAATGAACAGGATATCCAATACCATCTTAAAAAAATAATGGAACAGCAAAATATAGATATCTATGAAGATAAAGCCAGTATTCAAAATGATACTTTAGGTGCGAATAATTTAATTTGCACCTTAAAGGCAACGCCCAATTATGACCATCTTGAAAAAATATATTTCACAAGTCATATGGATACAGTTGTACCAGGTCAAAAAATCACACCAACTGTAAAAGATGATGGATACATATACTCAGATGGAACTACGATTTTAGGTGCAGATGATAAGGCTGGCTTAGCAGCTATTATAGAATTTATCCATGTTATTAATGAACAACATTTGCCTCATGGTCAAATTCAATTTATTTTGACTGTTGGTGAAGAAATTGGCTTAGAGGGGGCGAAAGCAATAGATAAAACTTTACTAGATGCGAGTTATGGTTTTGCAATTGATGCAAGTGTTCCAGTTGGCACAACTGTAGTTGGTGCGCCAACTCAAATGAAACTGAATGCGACTATATTTGGAAAAACAGCGCACGCCAGTACACCTAACCATGGTATAAGCGCAATCAATGTAGCTGCAAAGGCAATTAGTGAAATGAACTTAGGTCGAATAGATGACTATACCACTGCAAATATTGGTCGTTTTGAAGGTGGTTCTGCTACCAATATTGTGGCAGAAAAAGTAACATTAAATGCAGAAGCACGTTCACATTCAGAAGAAAGTATCGTCAGACAAGTCAATCATATGAAATCTGTTTTTGAAACAACAGCAAAAAGGTATCATTGTCATGCCGAAGTAGAAATCATCAAAAGTTATCCAGGATTTAAAATTTCTGATGATGCAGCGGTAACTTCTATAGCAAAATCTAGCGCTTTAGCTTTAGGTTTAGAAGCAAATACTGTCATTGCTGGTGGTGGATCAGATGGTAATATAATAAATCAACTTGGAATACCTACAGTCATTTTAGGTGTAGGTTATGAAAACATTCACACTACAGAAGAAAGAATTTCAATTGAATCTTTAAATCAGTTAGCTAGTCAACTTTTAAGTATTAACGACGTGCTTATTAAACAATCTATAAACTGATTAAGTGAATATAAAGATACCTTTGTGATACAATATACTAGAAAACTTTAATAAGAGAGGTTAGTTAAATGACACAACAAATAGGTGTAGTAGGTTTAGCCGTAATGGGTAAAAACCTTGCTTGGAATATTGAATCACGTGGATACAGCGTATCAGTTTTTAACCGTTCTTCAGAAAAAACAGATGAAATGGTAAAAGAATCTGAAGGAAAAAACATACATCCAACATATTCAATGGAAGAATTTGTAAATTCCTTAGAAAAACCCCGTAAAATACTACTAATGGTAAAAGCAGGAACAGCTACAGATGCAACAATTGATACGCTTTTACCATTATTAGACGATGATGACATTTTAATTGATGGTGGAAATACTAATTATCAAGATACAATTAGACGAAACAAAGCACTCGCTGAAAGTGGTGTTAATTTCATTGGTATGGGTGTATCTGGTGGTGAAGTTGGTGCATTAACAGGACCTTCACTTATGCCTGGTGGACAAGAAGCAGCTTTTAATAAAGTGAGTCATATATTAGAAGCTATATCAGCAAAAGCAAAAGACGGCGCACCATGTGTAGCCTATATCGGACCAAATGGTGCCGGACATTACGTTAAAATGGTCCATAATGGTATAGAATATGCTGACATGCAGTTAATTGCAGAAAGTTATGCAATGATGAAAAACTTACTAGGTATGTCACATGAAGATATCGCTCAAACATTTAAGGATTGGAATGCTGGGGAATTATCAAGTTATTTAATAGAAATAACTGGTGATATTTTCAATAAATTAGATGATGAAACAAATGGACCATTAGTTGAACAAATACTAGATACAGCCGGCCAAAAAGGTACTGGTAAATGGACATCTATCAATGCTTTAGAACTAGGAATACCTTTAACAATAATCACTGAATCTGTATTTGCTCGTTTTATTTCTTCAATTAAAGAAGAACGTGTAAATGCTTCTAAACAATTAAATGGACCTAGTGCTAAATTTGAGGGTGATAAAGAAGCATTCCTTGAAAAAATCCGCAAAGCACTTTATATGAGTAAAATCTGTTCTTACGCGCAAGGTTTTGCTCAAATGAGAAAAGCTAGTGAAGACCATGCATGGAATCTTCAATTAGGTGAGCTTGCTATGATCTGGCGTGAAGGTTGTATAATCCGTGCGCAATTCTTACAAAAAATTAAAGAAGCGTATGATAATGATAGTGAATTACAAAACTTACTATTAGATCCTTATTTCAAAGACATCGTTACAAATTATCAAGATGCTTTACGTGACGTTGTAGCAACAGGCGTACAAAATGGCGTACCAACACCTGGTTTTTCTGCAAGTATTAACTATTATGACAGTTATCGTTCAGAAAATTTACCAGCTAACTTAATCCAAGCACAACGCGATTATTTTGGTGCACACACATATGAGCGTAAAGACCGTTCTGGTATTTTCCATACACAGTGGATTGATGAATAATTTAGATGTTTTATAACATTCATGTTCTAATATAATTATCTCAGATGGAACTGAAAAATTACCAAAAACATAAGTAATTCTAGCTAAAGCGTGTTAATTGTCATTAAAATTAACGATGGATTGGCCTCAAATAGTGAAGTTCATAATTATAATATAAACACTTTCGCTAAATTCATAATATAAAATGAATTTATACGGAAGTGTTTTTTCTATAAATAAAATTACTTATTCAATCGAATTTAAAAATAAAGTTATTGTTTAGCTGATTTTTAAAAATGAAATCTATATGTATAAACTAAATATCTTTTTTATATCATACCTGTTTCATTTGGAAGCGATTACGCCAAACTTTTGACTTTTATACATACATTAATTAACCTAATAATATATGTAATTAATTCTTTTATATTTAATATTGTATTAACCTATAACAATGAAATATTCGCTACTGCTTGTCATGCAAATATTTTATGACAATACAACTCATAGGTAACACTTCAAATATTAATAATGAACGGATTTAACGAATTCAATACCTTTGAAGGGGGATTTATATGAACAGGAAATGGTGGAAAGAAGCAATTGCTTACCAAGTTTATCCAAGAAGCTTTAATGATACAAATAACGATGGTATCGGAGATTTAAAAGGTGTGATAGAAAAATTAGATTACTTAGATGATTTAGGCATCGATGTTATTTGGCTTAGCCCAATGTATAAATCTCCAAATGATGATAATGGTTATGACATTAGCGACTATAAAGATATTATGGATGAGTTTGGGACTATGGAAGATTTTGATCAATTACTATATGAAGTACATCAAAGAGATATGAAATTAATATTAGATTTAGTCGTAAACCATACGTCAGATGAACATCAGTGGTTTATAGAATCAAAATCAAGTAAAGATAATCCTAAACGTGACTGGTATATCTGGAGAGATCCGAAACCAGATGGTTCAGAGCCAAATAATTGGGAAAGTATATTTAATGGATCTACATGGGAATTTGATGAACATACAGGTCAATATTATTTTCATTTATTCAGTAAAAAACAACCAGATTTAAACTGGGAAAATAAAGAAGTGAGAAATGCTATTTTTGAAATGATGAATTGGTGGTTTAATAAAGGTATAGATGGTTTTAGAGTAGATGCAATAACACATATTAAAAAAACATTTGAAGCTGGTGACTTAAAACTACCAGAAGGAAAAGATTATGCGCCAGCATTTGAAGTGGATATGAATCAACCTGGCATACAAACTTGGTTACAAGAAATGAAGGATAAATCTTTAAATCATTATGATATTATGACTGTAGGGGAAGCAAACGGCGTCAGTCCAGATAATGCTGAACCATGGGTAGGTGAGTCAACTGGTAAGTTCAATATGATTTTTCAATTCGAACATTTAAGTTTATGGAATTCAGGTGATGTTAAATTTGATGTCAATGCCTATAAAAATGTGTTAAATGAATGGCAAAAAAAACTTGAAAATGTTGGTTGGAATGCATTATTTATTGAAAATCATGATCAGCCAAGACGTGTATCAACTTGGGGAGATGATTCGCATTATTGGTTTGAATCTGCTACAAGTCATGCAGTCGTTTATTTTTTACAAAAAGGTACACCCTTTATCTATCAAGGGCAAGAAATTGGTATGACCAATTATCCATTTGATGATATTAAAACTTTTAATGATGTTGCAGTAGTCAATGAATACCAAATTGTCAAACAGCAGGGTGGCGACGTATCCAAACTTTTAGATAAACATAAAAAAGAAAATAGAGATAATTCACGAACGCCTATGCAATGGAATAGTTCTAACTTTGCAGGATTTTCAGACGTAACGCCTTGGTTCCCTGTAAATCCAAACTATAAAACGATTAATGTTGCACAACAACAACAAGACCCAAATTCAATATTAAATTTCTATAAAGCTTTAATAAAATTAAAAAAATCTCAAGATATTTTTACATATGGAACGTTTAATCTAGTTGATTCAGAAAATAGTCAAGTATTTGCATATACACGAGAATTAGATGGTCAAAGTGTACTAATTGTTGGTAATTTAACAAATCAAGAAGCTAAATTATACTTTGATATGAACGTGATAGAAGAAAATATCTTACTACACAACTATAAAAGCAATACTATTGATTTTGAAAATATCCAACCATACGAAGCATTTGTAATTAAATTATAAAACATTTTCGATTTACCACATTAAATAGTATTACAAACACAAAATAGCGAGTAAGCAACTCAATTAATAATAAGTTTGCTTACTCGCTTTTTGTTATTTAAGCATTTTTGTGTATTGTTATTCAAGTATGTCATATTGCTCTTGATCAACAGGCATCCATAATTGAACTTTAGTGAATGGATCTTCGAATGAGATGTCAAATGGATAAACTTCAACATACAAACTATTATGTTCATAGGGTAATGTCATTTGCAGGCTAGTCTCAATATAATACCAAGCTTCATTGACGACATAATCCATCTCACCTTGCAAATTAAATTTAGCATATTGTCTTTCAGGTAAGTAACGACTTTCAAGATGAGCAGGGTATCTTTCACTTGGCACGCCAACAAAAATTTCCATACCATGATCAAGTGGACAATTAACCACAAATAGCTCATGAGGACTCGTATCATTATATCGTTGTAATTCCTTAACTTTATCGTCAATTAATAAATCTTCTAAAAAATCAGGCACTTTAAATGGGTTGTCAATCTCGTCTGAATTCAAAAATTTAGCATAACCCACTAAAGATAAGCCTTGTGTATCTTCTAAACGATACGTATAAGGCGCACGTTCTGTAGTAGTAAGTTTAATATAAAGTCTTGGTTGCATTTTTAAATCGTCTCGTTTTGTATTGACTTGAATAGGAGAAACACCATGAAAATCACTAAAATCATTAGCAAAATCATTAGCATCTTTATAGCTATACTTTTTTGCAACATCTACCAAGCGAGCTGAACCACTTAAAATGTCTTGAGCAGCTAAAGTCAATCTTCTTGACCTTGCATATTCTGTTGGCGATTGACCTACAATCATTTTAAATGATTGATCAATATGAAATGGTGAAAGACCAACGTAATCACTAAGTGCTTGCAAATGTAAAGGTTCTAGCAAATGATCTTCAATATATACAATTGCCTGTTGGATTTGCTTGATAACGTCCAAAACTTTCACTCCTAAATTATAACTAAATACAATTAAATATGTACCTCGCTACTTTTCTATACACTATGTTATGAATCATTGTTGATTAGTTCTATTTTACATCATTTTTATATGACTTACATCTCAAAAATATTAAATAGGGTAAAATGTAAACAATCTAAAATTGTATATTCATAGTTTAATCAATAGTCTAAATCATAACACAAATAGGGTATAATAAAAAAGCAACAACACAAGCACAAATAGAAACTTGTATCATTGCCTTATTTTTTAAAAGTTACATGTTAACTAATGAATATCGTCCCACCAGTGGAAACCATCTCTACTTAATAGTAAATCACTTGCTAATGGACCATTTGTTCCAGCTGTATAATTAGGGAATTCAGGTTCATTTTGGTTCCATTCTTCTTGAATTGCATCAACGAATTTCCAAGTTGATTTTAATTCTTCCCAATGTGTAAAGTTAGTTGCATCTCCATTTAAACAGTCAAATAATAAATTTTCATAAGCATCAACCGTATTCATTTTATCTTGCGCGCTCATTGCGTACGATAGTTGTACTGGCTCAGTTTCAATGCCTTGTACATTCTTTTTAGCATTTAAGTGTAAGGAGACACCCTCATTTGGTTGTATGTTAATAACTAGGAGGTTGGAATCTAATTTTTTATCTGTTTTATAGTATAGGTTCATTGGAACTTCTTTGAATTCGACAACTACTTGAATCGTTTTACTTTTCATTCGTTTACCAGTTCTTATATAGAACGGTACACCAGCCCATCTAAAATTATCAATCGTTAGTTTACCTGAAACAAAAGTTGGTGTGGTAGAATTTTCTGCTACACGATCTTCATCTCTATAACGTTTTACTTGCTGACCTTCAATGACACCTTCATCATATTGACCACGAACAAAATTTTGCCGAACTTCTTCTGGTTCTAATTTACGTAAAGATTTTAAAGCTTTAACTTTTTCTGCTCTGATATCTTCACTATTTAAACTAATAGGTGCTTCCATTGCGAGTAAGGCAACCATTTGTAACATATGGTTTTGAACCATATCTTTTAATGCGCCGCTAGATTCGTAGTAGCCACCTCTGTCTTCAACACCAAGCACTTCCGATGAAGTAACTTGAATGTTAGAAATGTATTTGTTATTCCACAATGGTTCGAACATTGCGTTGGCAAAACGTAATACCTCAATATTTTGAACCATATCTTTGCCTAGATAATGATCGATACGGTATATTTCTTCTTCTTTAAATGAACGACGTAATTGTTCATTTAATTTTTCAGCAGATTCTAAATCTGAGCCGAATGGTTTTTCAATTACTAGGCGTTTAAAACCTGTTGTATCTGTTAATCCAGAAGATTTTAAATAGTCAGATATAACACCAAAGAAATTTGGAGCCATAGCTAAATAAAAGAGTCTATTACCTTGCAATTGGAAATCATGATCTAATTTATTACTGAATTCTAATAGTGATTGATAACTCGCTTCATCACTTACATCGTGTTTATGATAAAATACGTGTTCCATAAATTTATCTAAGTGTTTAGTATCTTTAACGTGTTCTTGAATTGACGACTTCACTTGACTACGGAAATCATCGTTTGTTAAATCTCTTCTACCAATTCCAACGATTGCAATGTGCTCATTCAAATTTTCTTGTTGGTATAAATGGAATAATGATGGAAATAATTTTCTGTGACTAAGATCACCAGTTGCTCCAAAAATAGTAATTAAGCATGGGATATCTTTATTTCTAGTATTCAAGATCAAAACCTCAATTCTTTATTAAATCTGTATTTATTATAGACCAATATACCAGTATCTTCCCACAATTTTGCTTGTAATATCATATTTTATTATATTTTTAATACTTTTATATGATAAAATATGAACAAGAAGAGGAGGCATATGCATGGAAATTACGTTTTTTGGGACAAGTGCTGGTCTGCCAACTAAAGAAAGAAATACGCAAGCGATTGCATTAAATTTGGAACCATACTCTAACAGCATATGGCTTTTTGATGTTGGTGAGGGCACACAGCATCAAATATTACATCATTCAATTAAATTAGGTAAAGTTGATCACATTTTTATCACGCATATGCACGGAGATCATATATTTGGCTTACCTGGCTTGCTAACAAGCCGTTCTTTCCAAGGAGGTGAGGGTAAACCGCTTACGATTATTGGTCCCAAAGGTATTAAATCATATATAGAAACAACTTTAACTTTATCAGAATCAAAATTAAATTATCCTATTACCTATATTGAGGTTGAGGAACAATTGTCCTATCAACACAATGGATTTAATGTTGAAGCACATATGTTAAATCATGGTATTCCTTCATTTGGATATAGAGTGGAAGCACCATATAAATCTGGTAAAATAAATGTTGAAGCACTTAGAAGCATCGGATTAGAACCCGGCCCTAAATATCAAGATGTAAAAAACAATGAAACATTTGAATATAAAGGTGAAATATACAACTCCAAGGACTTTAAAGACGACGCAGTTAAAGGTCCAGTAGTAGCAATATTTGGAGACACTATGCCTTGTAAAAATGAATTATTAATTGCACGTGATGCAAATATCATGGTACATGAAAGTACATATATAGAAGGAGATAAATCATTGGCTAATAGTTATCACCATAGTCATATTGATGATGTTTTTGAATTGATAAGAGAAGCCAATGTCGACTACAGTTTAATCACACATATCAGTAATCGTTATACTAAAGAAGAAGTATGTGAAATTAGTAAATCGCTTAAACTTTTAAGTGATACACCACCATTTAATTTTGTTAATGACTTTGATGCTTGGCAATTTTAAAAATGAAAAGTGGGGCAGTTATCTAAAAATTGATGTATTCCAAAACGAGTCTTAATAATAAACTTTGGAAGTATTTTACAATTTAGATTACTGTCCCACTTATCTATAATAATTTAATTTTTTTAAAAGATATTAATCATTGTCTTGGTTGGATAATTCAATACTTCTATTAACTGCAGAACGTAAACAATCTTCGAATATAGCCTCTATATCATAATCTGCAAGTGCATTAAGTCCTGCTTGTGTTGTACCACCTTTAGAAGTGATATTTTTTCTTAACTGTTCCATACTCAATTCTGAACGTTCTATCATTTTACTCGTTCCTATAATTAAATTCCGAATCGATTCTTCTACTTGTGATTTTTCTAAACCTAAACGTGTACCTGCTGTAACATATTGCTCAAAGACATGGTATAAAAATGCTGGACCGCTTCCAGTAATCGCTGTTACTTGATGTAAATTATCTTCTGAAACTTCTATTGCAGAACCAAATGCATTTATTAAACTATCAACTTCTTCTTTTGATTTAGCGCCGAAATTATTGGAAAAGCTAATGCCAGTAACTGAATGTCCGACATGTGCATTTGTGTTTGGCATGATACGCGCAATTGGATTATTAGAAGCCAATTTTTCACGAATATAGCTAATCGGTAAACCAGCCATAATAGAAATGAATTTATTCTTTTCTGCAATATATGGTTTGATACGGTCTGCTAACTCATCAAAATCATATGGTTTCGTTCCTAAGAATACATAATCTGCATCTTCTAACAATGCCGCATCATCATAGCTATAGTTCACACCTAACTCGTCAGCATATTCTTTTAATGCAACTTCATTCGAACGATTCGTTAAATAAATATTTTTAGAATCAATCACTTTTGAACTAACGATACCTGTAAAAATTGCATGCGCCATATTTCCGGCACCATAAAATACTAGTTTCATGTGAAGACTTCACTTCCTCTTTGCTTTTTATGTTTCCATACTAACATAGTTTTAAATTATGGCTAAGAATTTTTAAAGATCTATAGTAAAATATCATTTACACTCATATACTTAAACTATGAATTTAAAGCTAGGAGAATTTACTATGATAGGTAAACATTTTATATTAACAGGTGGTACAAGTGGATTAGGAAAAGCCATATTAAAAACATTATTAACTAAAAAAGTACATGTTACGGTACTAGCACGAAATCCAGAGAAATTAAAACAATTTAAAACACAATATAACACAGAACATCTTAATATCATTAAATGTGATTTACAATCACAACAGGAAATCATGGATTTAAAAAATTACTTTCAACATCAAACGATTGATGGACTCATCTATTGTTCTGGTCTTGGGTATTTTAAATCCATTGAAGACCATACATCTGTTGAAATGTTTGAAACATATAAGTTGAATGTATTGCATTTTAATCTATTAATGAAAGTTGTACAACCGGCTTTCTCTAAAAATCCAATTATCGTTGGTATAGGTAGTCAAGCTGCCTTTATAAGCCAAGGTTATGCTGCACATTATGGTGCAAGTAAAGCGGCTTTCAATCAATTATTAAATGCACTGCGCATTGAAAAACCAAATTATCATATTATGACAGTTAATACAGGGCCAATAGCGACGCCATTCCATGAAAAAGCAGATCCATCAATGAAATTTGCTAAAAAATACAGAGATATAATGCTTGATCCCGAAAAACTAGCAAACCAAATTATCGAAGGTATAATTAGGCAAAAATTAGAAATTAATCAACCTAGATGGATGCATAATTTACTAAAAATTTATCAATTAATGCCACGCTTTATAGAAAAAAACCTCACTTCTTTATTTAAAAACAAAAGGTAACGCTACTTCAAAAATGAGAAATTGTCATTTTGACAATAGCATTAAAATAGAAGATAGCAATAATGGTGTTACGGATAATTAAGCTTTTAATATAAAAACGTCAATTTCTATAAAATCACAATAGAAATTGACGTTTTGGCTTTGATTGAAGTTATTTATTTTTTAGCTTTCGGTCTTAGAAACAATCTCGTTTATACAATTAAAACTTTAATATTTTCAATTTTTCGCATACATACATATTGGAAACAAGTAAAAGAGATTTATTTTAAATGTTGGGTATACTCTAAATTTTTCACACGCTCTTGTGCTGCTTTTAAAGCTTCTAAACTTATGTCTTTTGAACGTTGATAATTTTTTACATTTTCATCAAGTTGATCTGTACTACTTGCACCAACAATGATAGAACCTAAAGCATCATGAGACGTTAAATAATTAAACGTAAGTGCAGTTAAATTACTTTCTATTTCTTTTATGGATGCAATTGTTTCGCCGAGTTCTTGATAAGTATAGTCAAAAATACCTTCACTGAATTTTGAATCTAACACATTATTACTTTTAGCAGTTAATAATCCTTTAAACACTGGACCGCGAGCTAATACTTTAACTTTTTTAGCATGTACATCATCTAAAAGTTGTTCCGGTCTGTTATCAATTAAATTAAATTGAGACATTAGCGTTTCGATATCGCTATGTTTTAAATAGTAATCGATTACGTTAGGTCTTATTGAGGAGATACCGTAAGCACGGATAATACCTTCTTTCTTTAATTCATCGAAAGCGCTAATCGTTTCATCTATAGGATCATCAATTGTACCACCATGTAGCTGATATAAATCTAAATGATCTAAACCAAGTCTTTTCAATGAGCCTTTAACTGCTTCTTTAATATAAGATTTAGAAGGATCCCATGTTGTAGACCCATCTTCCGTTAAACGATTTCCTACTTTTGTGCCAATGATTATATCATCTCTATTTTGGTATTTCTTTAAAGTCTCACCAACGATTGTCTCATTTACACCTTTGTCATACATATCAGCTGTATCAAAATAAGTGATACCATGTTCAATTGCACGTTCTATGATAGGCTCTGCTTGCTTTTTATTTGTCCCAAGACTCATACAGCCTAAACCTAACTCTGAAATTTCTATACCGCTTTTCAAAACATTTTTTTGCATGTTTTATCTCCTTTCGATACACTTGGATAATAGGGCGTAGACGTAATAAAGTAAGTTGGATTTTTCAATATTAACTATCTATACAAAACAAAAATCAAACTCAAATGTGTTCATTCGCTATTCCCATAATAATAACTAATGAGTACATCTTAACAATATCTTAAACCAATTAAAAGGACAGTGATTATTTATGAACCTATTTGAAAAGACATTGCATAGCGCTTCTATTTATAAAGGAGCAATCATAGATTTAGAAGTCCACGATGTTGAACTACCCGATGGACAAACTTCTAAACGTGAATTAATATACCACAACGGTGCTGTCGCTGTTTGTCCAATTACACCTGATAATAAAGTGATATTAGTGAAACAATTTCGTAAAGCTTGCGAAAAACCACTATTAGAAATACCAGCAGGTAAATTAGAAAAAGACGAAGAACGTATATCCGCAGCTAAGCGTGAACTTGAGGAAGAAACTGGTTATATTGCAGATGAATTAGAACATATTACTGAAATGTATGGTTCACCTGGTTTCTCAAACGAAAAAATATCAATTTATATGGCAAAAAATTTAACAAAAGGTGAAATGCATTTAGATGCAGATGAATTTTTAGAAATAGCATATTTTGATATAAATGAAATTAAAACATTATTAGATAATAAAGAATTGGAAGATGCAAAAACCATTATTGCTTTACAACATTTACTACTTAATTATAATCATTATAAATAAGATGCGAGAATACTTGCGAATTTTATCAATTATTGGTATTTTAAATATATATATCATAACTAAATTAAAATGATTATAATTATTAGTAGGGGAGTGAGGCTTCCGTGGAAGAACGATTAAATCGCGTGAAGCAACAATTACAGCAATCATCTTATAAATTGACACCACAACGTGAGGCAACATTGAGAGTTTTAATTGAAAATGAAAAAGATCATTTAAGTGCTGAAGATGTTTATTTAAAAGTTAAAGACAAAGCACCTGAAATAGGACTTGCAACTGTCTATCGTACTTTAGAATTGCTAGCAGAATTAAAGGTAGTGGATAAAATAAACTTTGGTGATGGTGTTGCACGATTCGATTTAAGAAAAGAAGGAGCAAAACATTTTCACCACCATCTTGTGTGTATGGAATGTGGTAAAGTAGAAGAAATCGAAGAAGACTTATTACCTCGCGTAGAGGAAAGAGTAGAAAATGAATTTGAATTTAAAATATTAGACCATCGTTTAACATTCCATGGTATTTGTGCATCGTGCCAAGCAAAAGGAAAATAATTTAAAAAATACTATTTCAGAAACAGAGGTAGTACAGTGAAAAATATTATAGATGAATATTTGAAATTTATACAATTAGAAAAAGGATTAAGTGTAAATACAATTGGTGCATATCGAAGAGATTTAAAAAAATATGATGAATTTTTAACATTACACAAAATTAGTCATATTGATTTTGTAGATAGACAACTTATTCAAGAATGTTTGGGTCACTTACATGATGAAGGTGCATCTTCAAAATCGTTAGCACGCTTCATTTCCACTATCCGCAGTTTTCATCAGTTTGCATTAAGAGAAAAATATGCAGCAAAAGATCCAACAGTATTAATAGAAACGCCGAAATATGATCGTAAATTACCAGATGTTTTAGAAATAGATGAAGTACTTAGACTATTAGAAACACCTGATTTATCCAAAAATAACGGATATAGAGATCGCACGATGTTAGAATTACTTTATGCCACTGGCATGCGTGTGTCAGAACTGATTCAAATAGAGTTAGAAGATGTTAATTTAATTATGGGCTTTATACGTGTTTTTGGTAAGGGAAATAAAGAAAGAATTGTGCCATTAGGAGATACAGTGATTGAATACTTAAATACTTATTTAGAAACAGTAAGACCACAATTATTAAAGAACACGGTAACTGATACACTCTTTTTAAATATGCACGGTAAACCTTTATCAAGACAAGCCATATGGAAGATGATTAAACAAAATGGTATCAAAGCAAATATACTAAAAACTTTAACACCACATACATTAAGGCATTCATTTGCCACACATTTACTTGAAAATGGAGCAGATTTACGTGCAGTACAAGAAATGCTCGGCCATTCTGACATATCTACAACACAATTGTATACACATGTTTCAAAATCACAAATTCGTAAAATGTATAATGAATTTCATCCAAGAGCATAAACACAGCCTGGTTTATTCTATTGAATAACTAGACTGTGTTTTTTATTGTAGTTACATTATTTAAATAAATATATTCATATAAGATTAATGCTTATATCCATTTGTTTCGAGCTTGTAGAGCGCGTTTTCTTGCTGCTTCGACTTCAGTTCTATCTCTTTTTAAATGGTGGTCAATGATATAATCATCTTCAATTTTATAATATGTCATCGCATAATGCGGGTATTGTTGTAATATAACTTGCTCCATTGTCGTAGTTAATGGGAGATGAATAGGCTCGAAAGATTTCTCCTTCTTTGTAGCATTAATTAATTCGACTAATAGCGCTTTATACGCTTCTATATCGAGTCCAATATTAATTGCTGAGTCGTACTTTTCTATTACTTTTAATGACTTACCAAACGATTTATAGGCACCTACATAATTATGTCTACGGTAATGATAAGCGCCAGTTGCAGTCAATATAAGACTTACAACAGCATCTCCTTTATTGTAATTTGGGTTTGTTTTCCAAGCGTCTTCTAAAATATCGTGACAAAGAAAGTAATGTTGCTTTGTATGGAATTGGAAATAAAAATCTTGAAGTGCAATTTTTAACATGTTTATCGCTCCGATTTTAAATGTTTGTATTAAACATGCTATAATATTTTAGTGAATTACGCACTTAACTTGCTAATATGAGGTAGATAAAATGTATGAAGTAAAACTCGATGCCTTTAATGGTCCTTTAGATTTATTATTGCATCTTATTCAAAAATTTAAAATTGATATTTATGATATACCAATGAAATCTTTAACAGAACAGTATATGCAATATATTCATGCGATGAGTCAATTAGAAATTAATGTGGCAAGTGAATATTTAGTTATGGCATCAGAATTACTAATGATAAAAAGCAAAATGCTTTTGCCTCATTCAGATGAAGTTGACGATTTAGAAGATGACCCACGTGAAAATTTGGTTGAGCGATTAATTGAATATCAAAACTATAAAGAATATACAGTGCTATTAAACGAAAAAAGAGCAGAAAGAGAGAAGTATTATTCTAAACACCCAACGGATTTAACACATTTAGAGTCAAATGAAACTTGGGACCCTAATAATACGATTGATTTAACAGAACTCATCATTGCTTATCAAAAAGTGAAAAATCGTGTGGAATACCAAACACCCAAAACCGTTGATATTCGAAAAGAAACGTTCACAATACAAGAAGCTACTACACAAGTAACTCAACGTTTGCAAAAACATGAATCATTCAACTTTTTTAGTTTATTTAATTTTACTGAACCACTGGAAATGGTAGTCACTCATTTCCTCGCCATACTAGAAATGTCGAAATCTGGAATAGTAAATATTGAACAACAAAAAAGTTTTGACGATATTAATATTTTAAGAGGAGTTAATTATGGCATTGAACGATAAAGGAATCCTAGAAGCATTACTTTATACTGCAGGTGATGAAGGACTTGAAGAAAAGCAAATACTAGAAATTTTAGACATTGACCAACATCGTTTTCATACATTAATCAATGAATATGACGCTTGTGGCTTAGAGATCCAACATTATGGTAAAAATTATGTCTTAACCACCAAAAAAGATGCGTCAGAATTTATTGAGAAGTTAATTGAACAAAAATCAAAAATGAAATTATCACAAGCAGCTATGGAAGCTTTATCGATAATCGCATACAATCAGCCATTATCTCGTAGTGATATTGAATTGATTAGAGGTATAAATTCGGACGGAGCCGTCAAAACCTTGATAGCACGAGGTTTAATTGAAGCCAAAGATGAGGAAGATTCTAGAAGCCAACAATTATATACAACAGAACTATTCTTAAATGTATTTGGTATTGAACAATTAGATGATTTACCAACTACGGATGAAGAAGATGAGGAAATAGAAGCCTTCTTCAGTAATTTAGTAAATCAAAAAGGAGAAAAAAATGAATAAAGAAACAGAAAGATTACAAAAACGTATCGCAAATAGTGGCTATACTTCAAGACGTAAAGCGGAAACATTAATTACAGAAGGTAAAGTGAAAGTAAACGGTGAAATCAAAACAGAATTAGGTACTAAAGTAAAACCAACGGATACAGTAGAAGTTGAAGGCATTAAATTAGAACAAGAAGACAAACTATATATTCTTTTCTATAAACCTTCACAAGTTATCACTAGCGTTTCTGATGACAAAGGTAGAAAGGTCGTTACTGATTATTTCAAACAAATTAAGACAAGAATATACCCTGTAGGACGCTTAGATTATGATACATCAGGGCTACTTTTACTTACCAATGATGGTGAATTCACTAACTTAATGACACATCCACGTTATAAAATCAAAAAGAAATATGTTGTTAAATTAAAAGGGTATCTCATGCGTGAAGAAGTTAAAGCATTAGAACAAGGCATTAATTTAGAAGATGGGCAAACGCAACCTGCGACAGTTAAAGTTAAAAACCAAGATAAAGATAAAAATACGACACTTGTAGAAATTACAATAACTGAAGGTCGCAATAGACAAGTTAGACGCATGTTTGAATATTTTGGGCATCAAGTATCAAAATTACAACGCATAGAATTTGGACCGTTAAATTTGAAAGGACTCAATGCTGGCGAAGGCCGAGTACTTACACCGCATGAAGTAAAAATATTACGTCAAATTGCAGAACACGGACAATAATTATGACATTCCTTTAACAAAATCCTGATATTGATAATTTTTTCACAAACTTTTCATTCATAAACACTTTTATAGCTCAACCTATGATATAATATGGTTGAAATTGAAGTTAGCAGTGTGGGAGGGTACGAACCTATGTCAAACGAAATACTTATCGTTGATGATGAAGATAGAATCAGACGATTATTAAAATTGTACTTAGAAAGAGAATCTTTTGAAACTCATGAAGCTAGAGATGGACAAGAAGCATACAAAATGGCAATGGAACATGATTATGCATGTATCTTGTTAGATTTAATGTTGCCAGAAATGGATGGCATTACTGTAGCAGCTAGACTCAGAGAACAGAAAGAAACACCAATTATTATGTTAACTGCTAAAGGAGAAGAAACAAACCGCGTAGAAGGTTTCGAATCCGGTGCAGATGATTATATTGTAAAACCATTTTCACCACGTGAAGTGGTCTTACGTGTCAAAGCACTATTAAGACGAACTCAAGTTGCACATACAGAACAAAGTGAACCACATGCACGAGATTTAATAGAATTTGAACATCTTGTGATTGATAATGATGCTCATCGCGTGCTAGCTGATGGCAACCAAGTAAACTTAACGCCAAAAGAATATGAACTTTTAATCTTTTTAGCAAAAACGCCAAATAAAGTCTTTGATCGTGAGCAACTATTAAAAGAAGTATGGCATTATGAATTTTATGGAGATTTGCGTACTGTTGATACACATGTAAAACGTTTAAGAGAGAAATTAAATCGCGTTTCTGATGAAGCTGCCCAAATGATTCAAACAGTTTGGGGCGTTGGCTATAAATTCGAGGTTAAATCTGAAAATGAACCGCCTCAATAATGTAGTAGTAAAACTGTGGTTAACTATAATTTTTATAGTAACGACAGTTTTAATTTTATTAAGTGCAGCACTTATAACGTTTATACAATCTTACTTTACGCAAGAAACAGAAGATTCATTACTTGAAGATGCTAAAAGAATCAGTCATTTAGTTGAGCATTCAGAAGATAAAACGACTGCCATAAAGCATAGTAAGTCTCTTATCGAGGGTCCAGTGGGGCTTATTATCATGAATCATAAACATATGGATAGCGTCAATAATGATGAGACAAAAGAAAAGATGTTCAAAGAAATAAAAAGTAATAAAAACTACGAAAAAGTGTTCGATAAAGGAAAGCAGATATCTGAGCATGTGACAATAGATATAAATAAACAGCAAAAAACTTATGTTTTAATAGGTTATCCATCAAAAAATTTAGAATCGAGTGCACATAATAGTAAATATAGTGGTGTTTTTATCTATCAAGATTTGAAAACGATAGAAGATACCAATAATGTGATTACAGTCATTATTTTAATTATTGCAATAATCTTTTTATCTATTACTACTGTGTTCGCCTTTTTCTTATCATCTCGAATTACAAAACCACTTAGAAATTTAAGGACTCAAGCATTAAAGGTTTCTAAAGGAGACTATACACAAGTAGTTCCTGTTAATTCTCGAGATGAAATTGGTGAGTTATCACGTGCTTTTAACACGATGAGTTCGGAAATACAACAACACATCGACGCATTATCCTCATCAAAAAATATCAGAGATAGTTTAATAAACTCTATGGTTGAAGGTGTTCTAGGTTTTAATGATAAACAAGAAATAATTATATCAAACAAGATGGCACAAAATATTTTGAAAATATTGGATGCACACGATTTAGACAAGCTTGATCGTCAAAATGAATTAACATTTAAATCCAAAAAAACACAATTCGAAGAATATGAAATTAGCACACGCTATTTTGTCATTATTACAAGTTATATTGAACAAATTCAGCCTGATGGCAGAAGTGGTATTGTAGCTATTATTCGTGATATGACCAATGAACATAATATTGATCAAATGAAAAAAGATTTTATTGCTAATGTATCACATGAATTGCGTACACCTATTTCATTGCTACAAGGATATACAGAGTCGATAGTGGATGGTATTGTAACAGAACCAGACGAAATACATGAATCATTGTCCATTGTCCTTGATGAAACAAAACGTTTAAATCGATTAGTAAATGAGTTGCTCAATGTTGCACGGATGGATGCTGAAGGGCTAACTGTAGAGAAAGTGAAACAGCCAATTGATCCACTGCTTAATAGAATGCAACAAAAATACCAGAAACAAGCAAATGACTTAAAGTTAACGATGAATTTAAATCCAAATACACACAATCAATTATGGTATTTCGACACCGATAGAATTGAACAGGTTTTAACTAATCTTATAGATAATGCTACTAGATATACAGAACCTGGTGATTTAATATCGATTAGTTATGGAGAGTCAGAAAATGAAAATATTTTATACATTTCAGACACAGGATCTGGTATTGCTCCAGAACATTTACAACAAGTATTTGATCGTTTCTATAAAGTCGACACTGCTCGTA
Source organism: Staphylococcus sp. HMSC034G07 (assembly GCF_001835975.1). NCBI lineage: Bacteria > Bacillati > Bacillota > Bacilli > Caryophanales > Staphylococcaceae > Staphylococcus > Staphylococcus sp. HMSC034G07. The sequence continues at coordinate 451,995 of NZ_KV826609.1, read as the reverse complement.
AACGAGGTAAACAAGGTACTGGGTTAGGTCTGTTTATCTGTCGTATGATTATTGATGAACATGGAGGTACGATAGACGTTAAGAGTGAGCTTGGCAAAGGCACAACATTTATAATTAAATTACCAAAACCAACAGAAGAATATGAAGATACATGACTATTAAACTAATCATAGAAAGTGAAATGTAATTTAATTTATAATCTTAATGTAAATCAAGCATGTGTGTTCTATAAATATCGAGATTGAGAGTCAATACATTACTATTGATTTTCAATCTCGTCTTTTTCATAAGTTATGTAATTTACTAAGCATAAGCAGGTCCATTGTTTTTATCTGAGTAATAGGCTATGATATATTTATAAAATTTAAGAAATTCATCTTCGGGGTAGGGTGTAATTCCCAACCGGCAGTAATTGAAGCCTGCGACCCATTTATCTATTAAAAAGATAAATGGCTGATCTAGTGTAATTCTAGAGCCGACAGTATAGTCTGGATGGGAGAAGATGGAGGGTTTTTGTTGTGCAATTAAATCCTCCTTTTCTAAGTAAGATGAATGGAAGGAGATAATTGAATATGCAACAACAAACCAAGCGACTTATTACGATAAGTATGTTAAGTGCGGTGTCATTTATTTTGATGTTTATCAAATTTCCAATCCCATTTTTACCACCGTATTTAACATTAGACTTTAGTGATATTCCAGCTCTATTAGCAACTTTTAGTTTAGGACCAGTAGCTGGTATTATTATATTATTTATAAAAAATTTACTTAATTTCTTATTTAATATAGGGGATCCAGTTGGACCAATTGCTAATTTCTTAGCTGGCGCTAGTTTTATTTTAAGTGCCTTTTATATAATTAAAAATAATCATACAGTCAAAACACAAATCATTGGATTTACGATAGCGACGATTGTTATGACGATTGTTCTAAGTATTTTAAATTATTTTGTTTTATTACCACTTTATGGGATGATTATGAATTTATCAAATGTAGTTGAAAATATAAAAATTGTGATAGTTTCAGGTGTTATACCTTTTAATATAGTAAAAGGTATAATAATTTCTTTAATATTTATGTTATTATTCAAACGTTTAAAAAAGATTTTACTTAGATAATTTTTAATTAATTAGCTTATACCATGAATATGAAAAAATGGACACGCAATAATAAAAGAAGCTGAGACAATTTATTTGTCTCAGCTTCTTTTATTATTGAAAACTTTTGCTAAAGTTGAAAGTGAAGTTGCTTATCATTATTTTTGTACTTAAACGCATCTTTTAAAATAGTTTTTTAACTTGTTAACACTTAATGGAATGATATAAGCACAAGATTATAGAATCGAGTCATATCTCCAGACGAGTGAACAACCTGTTCGAATTTGTCGAATTTTAAAATTTAAAATGACCAAGCTATTTCATATGGATTAGTCATTTATTTTGATTGTGAGATTTACATGCTATATTTCAACTTGCTTTATTTTCATACTACAATTAATAAATGATTATTTTTCATAAAATAAGAGCTCAGATTTTTCATTAAAACAATGAATATACTGAGCTTTTATAAATTCATTTCATGCAAAAATGAATATCTATTTGATTAATTTTATTATTCAAATTTTAGAGGGTCTCCGTCAAAAGATTCCTCTTCAATTTTAATAGAATCTGTAGGACAACCTTCTAAAGCATCTTCCATGTCTTCATATAATTCTTCTGGTACTTCCGCAGTACCTTGGTTATCATCTAGTATAACGTATGCGATACCTTCATCGTCGTAATCATATATATCAGGAGCAGCAGCACCGCAAGCACCACATGCAATGCATGTATCCATATCAACAATTGTATATTTAGCCAAACTCTTCGCCTCCTTTAACAAACATGCTACACTAATAACACAATTAGTATTGTAGTTACTGTTTAAAATTTTATCAAATGTTTTTGTTTTATAAAATGAGGGAGCACACATGTATAATTTAATTCGCTTTACACGAATGCAAGCACATAATTACAAAACAGAAAAAAGCATATATAATATTATCACAGGCAAAAAATCCCATCAAACCTTTTTTGACGCCTGTAGTCAACAACTATTATCATTGTATCATAGCTTACCAAACTTAAAATATCCATCATTTGTTGGATATATTCAAAATGGACAACAGGATGTTGATAGTACGCGATTAATTCGTACACATCCAAGGTATACATATGATAGTTTATTAAACACCTTTAAGGCACTTCAATTATTAACCCAAACAATTTCGAATATTTCACATGATTCATTACATTTTGTGCCTATTACACACAACAATACAATTCAACATAGAGTTAAAAAAGTATATAACAGTGCTAAAAATAAGAATATATCTTGCAAATTAAATGAAGAATTAAATCTTCTTTTCTCTTCAATTTCTGAAAAAAATAGTAAAACGTATTTGCACTATTATTTACAAGGTTATAAAGAAAGTATGTATACAAGACAACAAGTCAGCTTAATAGAAAATATTTCGCAACAACAATTGTTCGAACTAGAAATAAATGAATTAGTAATCATGATGTTTGAATTGGAAAATGCGATTAAATATCCTATTTTAAATCAATTAATTATTTTACCAACGTTGCTTTTTAAAACAGAGGAAACTTACATAGGTATTAAAAAAGGTCTCAGCTTTAACGAATTAGCTAAGACACAAAATGTAAAATCAAACACAATTGAAGATCATATTCTAGAATTATTTATAAAAGGGTATCTTTCACAATACGATGTATTTATAAATGATAATTCATATTCGCAGTTTCTAAGTTACTATGTAGAAAATCGCAGCGAAAGATTAAGAAATTACAAAGAGAAATTTCCAAAATTAAATTACTTTGAAATTAAACTATTAATCATCGGTGTTGAAAGAGGTGATTTAAATGTTACATCATGAATTAAAAAAATGGTTTGGTTTTGATTCATTTAAGCCTGGACAACAGGAAATTATAGAGCATGTTTTAAATGATGAAAATACTTTGGGTATATTGCCGACTGGTAGTGGAAAAAGTTTATGTTATCAATTACCAACCTATATCAAACAAAAGCCCACCCTTATCATCTCACCGTTAATATCCTTAATGGATGATCAAGTTATGCAATTAAAACTACAAGGCGAGCATTACGTTTCATGCATCCATTCCGGATTAGATGAAAATGAAAAAAAACAAAATTTACAATACTTAAAGCATAGTCGTTTTATATTTTTAAGTCCCGAATTTTTGTTGCAACCACATAATTTTAAACTTATACAACATCTAGATTTAGGTTTAATCGTTTTAGATGAAGCCCACTGCTTATCTGAATGGGGTTATGATTTCAGACCACACTATGCACTTGTAGGGAAAATCATCAATTATTTTCCTAAAGCCAATATACTTGCTTTGACTGCCACAGCACCACCTTATTTAACATATGATTTAAATCACATGCTAAATAAAACATTTACTGTTGTGAAAACAACTACGAATAGAGAAAATATTACATTATCACACATAAATTTCGAAAATGATCATGAAAAGTTAAAATGGTTACTTCCAACGTTAGAACAATCAGGTCCAACTATTATCTATGTTTCATCCAAAAAAATGTGCCTAACTTTAGCAAAGGCAATTTATCAATATGGTTTTTTAACTGGGATATACCATGGTGACTTAACCTATCAGGAAAGACATACTGTACAGCATCAATTTATAAATAATGAAATACCAATTATTGTTGCAACAAGTGCTTTTGGAATGGGGATAAATAAAAAAGATATACGAACCATCATACATTTTCATCTAGCCACAAGTCCATCAAGTTATATGCAAGAAATTGGTCGTGCAGGACGTGATGGCTACTCTAGCCAAGCAATCAGTCTTTACCAACCAGATGATAGTTATCTATTAGAAACGTTATTGTTTGCAGATATAATTACTGAAGAAGATGTGAATACATTTGAATTAGGTATGTTTTTACCACCTGAAAAAAATGAAATATTAGAGGTTCTAAGTAGTAATTTTAAAATTGAACAATTGCGTACTATTTTCAAAACAGCATTTGAAAGAAAACAACGCGGTTATTATCGAATGTTAGGTTATAAAAATTTAGACCAATGTCGTAGGTCATATATGGTAGAGTTTTTCGGTGAAAATCTATCAACAAAACCAACACAGTGCTGTGATAATGACACAGAATTAAAACCAATTAATATTATTAATAGAAAAAAAGTAAAAAGAAAAATGGATTTTAAAGAAAAATTACGAAATATATTCAAATAAAAGATAAATACTTTACTTCACTTTTTCAATCAAGCTATAATACTAGATATACGCTAAATTTTTATTTGTTTTTCATATAAAATTAATACATATATACTGGCTTTTAGGGTAAAACAGTATATACTAAAATTAAATGATGGAAGGATGATGAATTTGTCTAATAATAATTTCAAAGATGATTTTGAGAAAAATCGTCAATCTATTGATCCAAAAGAACATCGAGATGATGTAAAGGATTCTGTTAACGATTCCGTTGACAATGTAAAAGAGGAAGTTTCTGATAAACAAGACGAACAATTCCCTCCAAGAAATGCCCAAAGAAGACAACGTAGAAGAGATACGGCAACACATCAAAATGAAGGAAATGAATCAACTGTTGATGAGAAAAATGATACATCAAGTCAACAAGACAGTAAGCAACAACAGGAAACACATTCATCATCCAAGACGGTTGCGGATGAAACCAATAAAAATCAAGACCCTTCAGAAAATAACAATATTAATCAAAATAGAAGTGAAAAAGATCACGACATTTCTGAAGGTAACCAATCTGAAGATAAAAATGATAAGAAAAAAGGCGCTGCCGTAGCTGGCGGAGCAGCCGCAGCTGGTGCAGGTGCCACTGGAGCAAGTGCTGCGCATTCGAATGGAAATGGCTCCGGTGGAAATAATGGTAACGGTGATCACAACAACGATCCAAATGATGATAACAACAATAAAAAGAAAAAAGGCGGCTTATTTGGAAAAATATTACCAATCGTAGCAGCAATTTTAATTTTAGCAGCAATCGGAATTTTTGGTGGTATGGCATTAACTGGCAACAATGATGATAGTAGTAATAACGACGATAAAAAGGTAGCGGACAACAAAGATAAAAAATCTGACTCAGATTCAGACAAGGACAGCAAGAAAGATTCAGACAAAAACAAAGACGATGATAGTGAAAAAGCAAATACAAATAATGACGATAACGCTGAATCAGATAGTAATGATAATTCAAACCAAAGCGATTCTAATTCTGACGATGCAGCTACTAGCGATCAAAATCAAGCTACTGAATCTGATCAAAATAACCAAAGTGATCAAAATGCACAGAACAGTCAAAATGATCAATCACAACAAAATAATCAAGCTACGAATCAAGGTAATGATTCAGCAAACCAAGGTCAAGCAACTAACAGCCAAAACAATCAACAAAACAACCAAGCTTCAAACAACAATTCAGGACAACAAACACATACTGTAAATGGTCAAAATCTTTACAGAATAGCCATCCAATACTATGGAAGCGGATCTCCTGAAAATGTAGAAAAAATCAGAAAAGCAAATGGATTACAAGGTAATGATATTCATAACGGACAACAATTAGTTATTCCTCAATAAAACATTCATCTTTAACAAATAAAATGAAGTTTGATTATCGAGCCTGTTCCTAAAAAAGGACTAATCCATAACATGATATGCTCCCTACAAAGTAGACATTTAAAAAAGTAAACTTTGTAGGGAGCTTTTATATGAATTAGTCATTTTTGTAAACAAATTTTCAAAATCTATCACTTGGTTTTTTTAAATCTACTGGTATAATAAATGGGTGGTTAAAGGAGGACAAATACTATGCAAACAGTAGAAAGTATAATCATCGGCGGTGGACCATGTGGGTTAAGTGCCGCTATTGAACAAAAGAAAAAAGGGATTGATACTTTAGTAATTGAAAAAGGAAATGTTGTGGACGCTATTTATAACTATCCAACACATCAAACATTCTTTTCTTCAAGTGATAAATTAAGTATTGGCGACATTCCATTTATTGTCGAAGAAAGCAAACCACGTCGTAATCAAGCATTAGTGTATTATAGAGAAGTTGTTAAACATCATCAACTGCGTATCAATGCTTTCGAAGAAGTCCTTACTGTTAAAAAAATTAATAATCGTTTTACACTCACTACTACGAAAGATGTTTATCAGTGTCGATTTCTAACCGTAGCTACTGGTTATTATGGTCAACATAATACTTTAGAAGTAGAAGGTGCAGAATTGCCAAAAGTAAAACATTATTTTAAAGAAGCACACCCTTATTTCGATCAAAATGTTGTCATCATTGGTGGAAAAAACTCAGCAGTTGATGCAGCATTGGAATTAGAAAAGGCAGGTGCACATGTCACAGTTATCTATCGTGGTTCTGACTATCCAAAAGCAGTTAAACCATGGATTTTACCTAATTTTGAGTCATTAGTGAAACACGAAAAAATAAACATGGCCTTTAACGCTGAAGTCACAAAAATTACTGAAGATAGTGTTATTTATGAGCAAGATGGAGAAGTAATTGAGATTCCTAACGATTACATTTTTGCAATGATTGGTTATCATCCGGACTATAATTTCTTAGAATCAATTGGAATTGAAATCAATGAAAATGAATATGGGACAGCACCAGTTCATAACAAAGAAACTTACGAAACAAATGTAGAAAATTGTTATATCGCCGGCGTGATTGCTGCAGGTAATGATGCAAATACGATTTTTATTGAAAATGGTAAGTATCATGGTGGCATTATCACTCAAAATATTTTATCTAAAAAGCAAACGCCTTTAGAGTCATAATATAAAAAAGAGCTGGATAAGTGATTATTATTTGAGAATACTTTCAATATTCTTAAATAAAACGTTACTTATCACAACTCTTTTTTTATAATTGAGCTTCAAAATACTTTTTTAATTGTGCTTTAGTTAAATGATTACTTAAGCCGATTAATAATTTCAGTCTCGCTTTTTGTCCATTTAATCCATTAGAGAAAATAACTCCTTTTTGTTCTAATGTTGCACCGCCACCTTCATAAGCATAAATAGGGCCGACAATACCATTAAAAGATCTAGATACAAGTATAACTGGAATATTGTTATTTAAACATTGATTCAACCCTTCTAAACATGTAGGCGGCAAATTGCCTTGACCTAGCGCTTCTATTATAATCCCATCAACTTGTTTTTCACTGTAAAAAGCCAAAACATCGCTATTCATTCCCATATACGCTTTCACGAGTGGGATATTTAAAGATTGATTGATATCAGTCAATACTAAATGCCCAAATGGTTTATGATGAAACTGTACACTTTGTTTTGTTATCACACCTAAGGGACCATGATTTGGACTTTGAAATGTATTCGTATTAGAAGTGTGCGTTTTCGTTACATTTCTAGCTGTATGAATCTCGTCGTTAAAGACGACCATAACACCCATATTTAATGATTCATCACTAATTGCAACTCTAATTGCTGATAAAAAATTATATAAACCATCTGCACCAATTTCATTGGAAGAACGCATCGCACCAGTGATTACAATTGGTTTTGAGGTGTCTATTGTTAAATCTAATAAATAAGCTGTTTCCTCTAGTGTATCAGTACCATGTGTAATCACATAACCATCATAATCATCTTGATCCTCAGATTGATTTATAATTTGTTTTAAAGTTTCCACATACGCAATATTCATGTGTGGAGATGGTACATTAAAAGGTGTTATTTCAGTTACATCAGCATATTGATTAATAATATTTTGATGATTAGAAATTGGATTGTCTTTATTTGTAACAACTTTGTTCGATTCATCTTGTGACATGCTAATCGTGCCGCCAGTATGTATGACAAGAAGTTTTTTCATGTGTGCATTCCTCCTATTTATAAAATACATATTTATGATAAAATATTATTTATAAAACAACAAGGAAGGGTTACTAAAATGAAACCAATAAATATCGCACTTGATGGACCTGCAGCTGCAGGTAAGAGTACAATAGCAAAACTTGTGGCAGCCAAGTTATCTATGGTGTATGTAGATACTGGTGCAATGTATCGTGCTATAACATATAAATATTTACAATTAAATAAAACAGAAAATTTTTCTGAACTTGTCGAATCAACTGAACTTTCATTAACTTATGACGAAGAAAAAGGACAAAGAGTCATTTTAGACAATCAAGATGTGACAGATTATTTAAGAGAAAATGATGTGACAAATCATGTTTCTTATGTATCTTCAAAAGAATCAGTGCGCTCATTTGCCGTTGAAAAGCAACAAGAGTTGGCGCAGCAAAAAGGCATTGTAATGGATGGTAGAGACATTGGTACGGTTGTGTTGCCAGATGCTGATTTAAAAATATATATGATTGCCTCTGTTGAAGAACGTGCTTTACGTCGTCAAAAAGATAACGAACTAAGAGATATACAATCAACAGTAGAACAATTAAAAAAAGAAATAGCCGAACGCGATCATTATGATATGAATAGAGAAATATCTCCTTTGAAAAAAGCAGAAGATGCAATAACTATTGATACTACCGGTATGAGTATCGAAGAAGTTACTGATAAAATTTTGACATTAGTAGAAGATATCTAAATTCATAAAATCATATTATCCATTGATTTTTTTTGTAGTCCTTTTGTTAAAATTGTGTAAAAAAGTTATAAAATATCAAAATCAGGGTATATTATCGTAGTAGGTTTTTAAAACTTGTACTACATATAAGTCAATGTAAATTGCTATTGATATTAAAACTATTATCTACATGTTAAGTATCAATTAATATTTTTAAATGTATAGAATGAGAGTATTCACTATAAAGTGGAATTCCTTGACAATTCTGTCAAATTATAAGATGTTATAAATATGTAGTGTAATAAGGAGGCAGACAAGATGACTGAAGAATTCAATGAATCAATGATTAACGAAATTAAAGAAGGGGATAGAGTTACTGGTGAAATTCAAGAAATTGAAGATAAACAAGTAATTGTACATGTTAATGGAGGTAAATTTAACGGTATTATCCCTATAAGTCAACTTTCAACACATCATATTGATAATCCTAGTGATGCTGTTAAAGTTGGTGACGAAATCGGTGCATATGTCACAAAAGTGGAATATGACGAAGAAAATGAGACAGGTGCTTATATCTTATCAAAACGTCAATTAGAAACTGAAAAATCATATGAATTTTTACAAGAAAAATTAGATAATGATGAAATCATCGAGGCTAAAGTCACTGAAGTTGTAAAAGGTGGTTTAGTAGTAGATGTTGGTCAAAGAGGATTTGTACCAGCTTCATTAATTTCAACTGATTTCATCGAAGATTTCTCTCATTTTGAAGGACAAGTTCTAAAATTAAAAGTTGAAGAACTAGATCCAGCAAATAATCGCGTCATTCTTAGTCGTAAAGCTGTAGAAGCATTAGAAAATGCTGAGAAAAAAGATGACTTACTCAATAATCTTAATGAAGGCGATGTCATAGAAGGTAAAGTTGCACGCTTAACAAACTTTGGTGCGTTTATCGATATTGGTGGTGTAGATGGACTTGTACATGTTTCCGAACTATCACATGAGCATGTTAAATCACCAGAAGATGTTGTTTCAATTGGTGATCAAGTCAAAGTGAAAGTAAAATCTGTTGATAAAGATTCTGAACGTATTTCATTATCAATTAAAGATACATTACCAAGCCCGTTTGAATCGTTAAGAGGAGAAGTCAATGAAGGTGAAGAAATCGAAGGTAAAGTTGTCAGACTTACAAGCTTTGGTGCCTTTGTTGAAATCAAACCTGGTGTGCAAGGTTTAGTTCATATTTCAGAAATCAGTCATTCTCACATCGGTACACCTGGTGAAGTATTAGAACCAGGACAAGTTGTCAGTGTTAAAATACTCAGTGTCGATATTGACAATGAACGTATTTCACTTTCTATTAAAGCAACATTACCTGACGAAAATGTTGCTGAAAGTGATAGTGAAACAACACAATCATATTTAGATAATAATGAAGACGAAGACAATCCAACACTAGGTGATGTTTTCGGAGATAAACTTAAAGATATTAAGTTTTAATAATTATCATAAGACTAAAAATAAATCTTGTCCTATTTTTACGTTAGGGCAAGATTTATTTTTTTAGTATACATATCAATCAATAAATTAATTGTATTTCATGAAAGTCATTTAAATTGATTCATTAATAATTTCTTTTGAAATACTTACCCCGTATGATAGAATTATAGAGATTAAAAAAGAGAGGAAGTTAGTTATGACTAAACCTATAGTTGCTATTGTAGGAAGACCCAATGTTGGAAAGTCTACAATTTTTAACAGAGTCGTAGGTGAACGTGTCTCAATTGTTGAAGATACACCAGGTGTGACTCGTGACAGAATTTATTCATCAGGCGAATGGTTAACTCATGATTTCAATATCATTGATACTGGAGGTATTGAAATAGGTGATGCACCATTCCAAACACAGATTAGAGCGCAAGCAGAAATTGCCATAGATGAAGCTGATGTCATTATTTTTATGGTAAATGTTAGAGAAGGTTTAACACAAAGTGATGAAATGGTAGCTCAAATGCTATACAAATCTAAAAAGCCCGTTGTATTGGCAGTGAATAAAGTTGATAATCCTGAAATGCGAAATGAAATTTATGATTTTTATTCACTAGGTTTTGGAGATCCGTATCCAATTTCTGGTTCACATGGTTTAGGATTAGGTGATTTATTAGATGAAGTAGTTAAAAATTTCAAAGAAGAAGAGCCCGATCCATATGACGAGGATACAATTCGTTTATCAATTATTGGTCGCCCTAACGTAGGTAAGTCGAGCTTAGTTAACGCGATTTTAGGTGAAAATCGAGTCATAGTATCCAATGTTGCTGGAACAACTCGAGACGCTGTTGATACTGAATATAGCTATGACGATCAAGATTATGTGCTCATAGATACTGCTGGTATGCGTAAAAAAGGTAAAGTATATGAAAATACAGAAAAGTACTCAGTTTTACGTGCACTTAAAGCGATAGAGCGATCAAACGTTGTTTTAGTAGTTATCGATGCTGAACAAGGTATCATAGAACAAGACAAGCGTGTTGCTGGCTATGCGCACGAAGAAGGAAAAGCGATTGTTATCGTTGTCAATAAATGGGATGCTGTAGATAAAGAAACAAATACTATGAAGAAATTCAAGGACGAAGTACGCAAAGAATTTCAATTTTTAGATTACGCACAAATCGCTTTTGTTTCAGCAAAAGAACAAAAAAGATTATCTACGCTATTCCCGTATATTTTGGAAGCGAGTGAAAACCATAAAAAACGTGTTCAAAGTTCAACATTAAATGAAGTAATTACAGATGCAATTTCTATGAATCCTACACCAACAGATAAAGGTCGTCGATTAAACGTATTTTATGCTACACAAGTTGCAATAGAACCTCCAACATTTGTTGTGTTTGTAAATGACGTAGAATTAATGCATTTTTCTTATAAACGTTATCTTGAAAATCAAATCAGAGCTGCCTTTGGATTTGAAGGTACACCTGTACACATCATAACTAGAAGAAGAAATTAATAAATGGAGGGGTTACATGTCTAATATAGCTGTCTTTGGTACTGGGAGTTTCGGTACGGCATTAGCAAATGTCTTAGCTGAAAACGGGCATCAAGTATTAATGTGGGGAAAAAATGAAAAGACTGTTAATGAAATAAATGAATTTCATACAAACACTAAATATCTTAAAAATGCACAACTTGAATTATCAATTAACGCAACAACAGATATTCATAAAGCAATAGCGCATTCAGATGTATATCTCATGGCTTTACCTACAAAAGCGATGAGGGAAGTTGCAAGTGAAATTGATTCACACTTAACATCGAAAAAAACTTTTATCCATGTTGCTAAAGGAATAGAAAACGATACTTATAAACGCGTCTCTGAAATGTTAGAAGACTCAATTAGCTCTGAACATAATGCAGGTATTGGTGTACTATCAGGTCCAAGCCATGCTGAAGAGGTTGTTATCAAACAACCAACTACAGTGGCTGCTTCTTCTAAATCACCAGAAGTGAGTAAACTAGCTCAAGATTTATTTATGAATGATTATTTAAGAGTTTATACGAATGACGATTTAGTAGGCGTAGAATTGGGTGGCGCATTAAAAAATATTATAGCTGTTGCAAGCGGTGTAATTTCAGGCATGGGCTTCGGAGACAATGCCAAAGCGGCATTAATGACTAGAGGTTTGGCTGAAATAAGTCGACTTGGTGAAAAATTAGGAGCAGATCCATTGACCTTTTTAGGTTTAGGTGGTATTGGTGATTTAATTGTAACGTGCACGTCTACTCATTCTAGAAATTATACATTAGGGTATAAATTAGGTGAAGGTAAATCACTAGAAAAAGCATTAGAAGAAATGAATATGGTGGTTGAAGGTGTATATACTACAAAATCAGTTTATAATTTAGCTAAAGAACATCATATTGATATGCCAATTACAACTGCATTATATAGAGTTTTGTTTGAAAATCAACCTGTTGATGAAAGCGTCAAAGACTTAATGGGACGGGGCAAAAAGGCCGAATAAGATAGAACTATTACACTTTTTTGCAAATATATAACAATTTGATATTAAAATCCTATTAATTCAACGTTTTTTACACATAAATCATTGCAGTTGCAGTATTCGTTGTGTTAAAGTCATACCATAATGATATTAAGTTATCATTATAAACCCTAGGGGAGGTGAATTCATAATGAACAAAACAGATTTAATCAATGCTGTTGCAGAACAAGCTGATTTAACTAAAAAAGAAGCTGGTTTAGCTGTAGATGCAGTATTCGAATCAATTCAAACATCACTTTCTAAAGGTGAAAAAGTACAATTAATTGGATTCGGTAATTTCGAAGTACGTGAACGTGCTGCTCGTAAAGGACGTAATCCACAAACTGGTAAAGAAATTGATATCCCTGCAAGCAAAGTTCCAGCATTCAAAGCTGGTAAAGCTTTAAAAGATGCAGTTAAATAATTCTTTACTTAAAAGTGAAGCCCTTGTTACAGGGGCTTTTTTTCTTTTGGTAAAAACTTTTAAATACAAATAAAAATAGATTGTAAACTAAGTCTCTTAATATGGTATCATTCGATATGATGATATGATATTAAGAGATTTTTAAAGTGATCAAACATCAATTTAGTTTTTATAAAGATAATAAACAAACATAATTCATTTATTTTTATAATTTTTACTATTCACAAAATACATAAAACGTATATATTTATCACTTTGAAAACCGTTGATTTTAATTTTCCCTATATAATGTTAATATGTATATTGATAATAACGTGAGGTGTGAACATGGAAACGACATTAAGTATTTTTGAAAAACAAATTACCCAACGCTTGAAAGGTATACATCATTATGACGCTATTTATATAAATGAAGTATTAGCAAAAATCCTTGATTCTTATGATATACCTGAAGATGCTAAATTAGCTTGCCTCACTATAGATACTGCGATGCGTCATTTAGATGAGGTTTCCAAAAATTTATCCTCTAAGAAAGCCATTTTGATTGGTGATTTACTAAGCGCTCACTTTTATACATTATTAGCGAAGTTACATGATCCAATTTTTCAAAAGCAAATTAGTTCAGCGATTGTTGAAATTAATGAAATGAAATCCTCCATCCATAACGGAGTGATTCCCAAAGAAGAAATCGGTCATTTTATTTTAAAAATCGAAAATAAATTTCCACTTATTACTATCAATCGATACGTACCAAACATAGAAACAACAGATATCAATCAAAAATTATTAGCAAACTTATTAGAAAATCATCCTTCGTATTTAAAAAAATATTCGAAAGATGAACTAAATACATTTTTAGAAGAAATTAAATTAGAAATTAATTAAAAAAGAGGTAATCAATGATGGCAGATAATAAATTAAAAAAAGAACAAGTACATAACGTTTTTCAAAATATTTCTGGAAAATATGATCGCCTAAACAACATCATCAGCTTTGAACAACACAAGACATGGAGAAAACGCGTAATGAAAGAAATGAATGTTAAAGATGGTAGCAAAGCATTAGATGTTTGTTGCGGAACGGCAGACTGGACCATTTCTTTAAGCAAAGCAGTCGGTCCTTCTGGTGAAGTATTAGGTGTAGATTTTAGTGAAAACATGCTTGAAGTAGGTAAAAAGAAAACAGCGGACATGCAAAATATCCAACTCATTCATGGTGATGCAATGCATTTACCATTCGAGGATAATGAATTTGATTATGTCACAATTGGCTTTGGTTTACGTAATGTACCTGATTACCTTGCAACGCTTAAAGAACTAAATCGAGTTTTAAAGCCTGGTGGAATGGTTGTTTGCTTAGAAACAAGTCAACCAACTGCTCCAATATTTAAACAATGTTATAAATTATACTTTAAATTTATAATGCCTATATTTGGTAAAATATTTGCGAAATCGAAAGATGAATATGAATGGTTACAGCAATCTACTTTTGATTTTCCAGACAAAGAAAAATTAAAGCGTTTATTTTCACAAGCAGGATTTAGTAATATTAAGGTACGTAGCTTCACTGGTGGCGTTGCAGCGATGCACCTAGGCTATAAATAAAAATGAAACAACCAAAGGTGATGACTGTGTCAAAGTTAAATATGAACAATGAAATTAAAATAATTGAACAGCGATTGGAAGAAGCATTAATAAGTAAGGATCAAATCTTAGAAGATGCTTCTTATCATTTATTTTCATCAGGCGGAAAACGTGTAAGACCTGCCTTTGTAATATTAAGTAGTCAATTTGGCGAAGAAATTAATGAAGATGTCTATCGTGTTGCTGTAGCACTCGAATTAATCCATATGGCTACTTTAGTACATGATGATGTTATTGACAAAAGTGATAAACGTCGCGGTAGTTTAACGATTGCCAAAAAATGGGATCAAGACACTGCAATTCTCACAGGTAATTTTCTATTAGCTGTCGGTTTAGAACATATTTCAAATATTGAGGATAACCGAGTACATAAAGTGATATCTAGTGCAATTGTCGAAGTATGCATGGGTGAATTGTACCAGTTTCAAGATCAATTCAATGCACATCAAACAATTACTAATTATTTAAGAAGAATCAAACGTAAAACTGCATTGCTTATACAATTATCAACAGAAGTTGGAGCAATTGCTTCACATGCTGATGCCAAAACGGTTCGTAATTTGAAAATGATTGGTCATTATATTGGTATGAGTTTTCAAATCGTTGACGATATTCTAGATTTTACTAGTACTGAAAAGAAATTAGGAAAACCAGTGGGCAGTGATTTAATGAACGGCCATTTAACGTTACCAGTATTGTTAGAAATGCGTAAAAATCCTGAGTTTAAATCACAAATAGAACAACTTGGCCCAAACAGTGATCAATCCTTATTTGATAAATGTATACAAACCGTTAAACATTCTGATGTCATAAAACAATCACAAGCAATTAGCGATAGATATTTAGATAAAGCGCTTCATCTTATTGATCAATTAGAAAAAGATGATGCTAAACCAATATTTAAAAAAATTATTAAAAAAGTAGGGAAAAGAAACGTATAATTGTGTGAAAAGCATTGAAAGCGCTTAAATTAACTGTTAATATTATAATGTGCTTCAAGACATTATAATATTTTGTTTTGTATTTTTATAAAACTTACATCACTAACAGGGGGATAAACACACAATGGAAAGAACATTTTTAATGATTAAACCGGACGCGGTTCAACGTAATTTGATAGGTGAAATCGTTTCACGTATTGAACGTAAAGGACTAAAACTTGTAGGTGCTAAACTAATGACAGTACCTAAATCGCTTGCAGAAGAACATTATGCTGAACATACGGATAAACCATTCTATGGCAATTTAATCGACTTTATTACTTCTGCACCTGTATTTGCAATGGTTGTAGAAGGTGAAGATGCAGTACATATTGCGCGTCACATTATTGGATCAACAAATCCATCAGAAGCTACACCTGGTACAATCAGAGGAGACTTTGGTTTAACTGTAGGCAGAAACATTATTCATGGTTCAGATTCAGTTGAATCTGCTAATAAAGAAATCAATCTTTGGTTTAATGCAGAAGAATTAAGTGATTTTACAGAATCACGTGAAGCATGGTTATACGAATAATCATCGTTGAATCTATACACCATTACTTGTAAGATGATATGCGTTATTAACTTAATTATTTAATACGCTCAACAATAAAGATAAAAAATAATAGTAAAAATGCGATTCATGGTCGTATCCGTAAAATCAAAACACTTTCGTTGTATTCATAATAAAATGAATTTATGCGAAGGTGTTTTTTTGTATAAAAGTTGCAATTGCATTCTAAAGTGAAGTCGTTTAATATCTTAAGTTATTACTGAATTTTAGACAGATGTTATAGTTGTATGTAAGGAAATCTTATAAAGTTTAGTTATTTGAAATTTTTCTGTTAATTTGAACAATTGAATGTGATAAGATAAGGAACATATAATCATTTAAAGTACTAAAGAACGGAGTGGGTAAATAATGAGATATTTAACTTCAGGAGAATCACATGGTCCGCAACTAACAGTAATTATTGAAGGTGTGCCAGCAAATTTAGAAATTCATGCTGCCGATATAAATGAAGAAATGTTTAAACGTCAAGGTGGATACGGTAGAGGTAGACGCATGCAAATTGAAAAAGATAGTGTTGAAATTGTATCTGGGGTACGTAACGGATATACGCTTGGTAGTCCAATCACGCTTATTGTCACAAATGATGATTTTAAACATTGGAGAAAAATCATGGGCGCTGATCCTATTAGCGATGAAGATCAAGAAAACATGAAGCGCGTAATTACAAAACCACGTCCAGGTCATGCCGATTTAATCGGCGGTATGAAATATAATCATCGAGACTTAAGAAATGTATTAGAGCGTTCTTCTGCTAGAGAAACTGCTGCGCGAGTGGCTGTAGGTGCTGTATCGAAAATATTACTAAAGCAACTCGATATTCATTTTTATAGTAGAGTTATGGAAATTGGTGGTATTAAAGATGATTTAGCTTATGACCTTGAAACAATCAAATCTAATATTGATAAAAATGATGTCCGTGTGATTAATGATGATATTGCTCAACAAATGAGAGATAAAATTGATGACGCCAAAAAGGCAGGAGATACTATTGGCGGTGTTGTACAAACTATTATTGAAGGAGTACCAATTGGTATCGGCAGTTATGTACATTATGACCGTAAATTAGATGGTAGAATTGCTCAAGGGGTTGTAAGTATTAATGCTTTTAAAGGCGTCAGTTTTGGAGAAGGATTTAAAGCAGCCGAAAAACCTGGCAGTGAAATACAAGATGAAATACTTTATGATACAAACAATGGTTATTACAGAGGATCAAATCATTTAGGTGGTTTTGAAGGTGGTATGTCTAACGGAATGCCTATTGTTGTCAATGGTGTTATGAAACCAATTCCAACATTATATAAACCGCTAAATTCAGTAGATATTAATACTAAAGAATCTTTTAAAGCTTCTGTTGAACGCTCTGATAGTTGTGCCGTTCCAGCTGCAAGTGTTGTAGTAGAAAATGTCGTTGCTTTTGAACTTGCAAAAGCATTATTAGAAGAATTCCAATGTAATCATATCGAGCAATTAAAATCACAAATTGAAGAACGCCGCTTGTTGAATATTGAATACTAAATTATAAGATTAGCCAGGTGATATCGATGAAATTACAAACTACGTATGAGACTAATAATTATCCTATTATCATAGAACATAACGCGCTAAAACATTTACGTCATTACATTGAAAATTACAAAGATATTGTACTAGTCGTAGATAATACAATTGCTCAAAAATGGGATGATACATTAGAATTTATTACATCTGAATACGATGCTCACATGTTGGCTGTACCGTCAGGTGAGTCTACAAAATCTCTAGATTATTATGCAGAGACTATAGAAACATTATTGAGCAAAAATTTGACTAGAAATACTTGCATCATTGCAATAGGTGGTGGCGCTACCGGTGATTTCGCTGGATTTTTAGCTGCTACCCTATTGAGAGGCGTTGATTTTATCCAAGTACCTACGACGATATTAGCACATGATTCTAGTGTTGGTGGTAAAGTGGGAATCAATTCAAAACACGGTAAAAATTTAATTGGTGCATTTTATAGACCAACTGCGGTTATCTATGATTTGAATTTTCTCTCAACGCTTCCTTATACAGAAATATTGAGTGGTTACGCTGAAGTATATAAACATGCATTGTTAACTGATGCCGATGCAGCACGTAATATTGAATCACATTTTTATGATAAGACAACGTTAGCGTCTTTAGATGAAATGGAATATTATATTTATAAAGGCATAGAGACAAAGTTAAATATTATTGTAAAAGATGAAAAAGAATCAAACGTTCGTAAATTTTTAAATTTAGGACATACTTTTGGTCATGCCGTTGAATACACATTTAAAATACCACACGGTCATGCCGTGATGATTGGCATTCTTTTTCAATTCATCGTATCGAACCATATTTTAAACCAAAAATTTGATATTTTACATTACGTCAATTATTTAAGTTCTCTAGATTATCCATTAAATATCATCAATACCTTCAAATTCGATTCACTTTATGAATTAATGTTAAGAGATAAGAAGAATGACCAACAAGGCGTACAGATGGTTTTATTAGAAGGTATAGGAAATCCTGTGGTTAAACATGTCGATAAATCCACTTTAGTAGAGAGTTTCACGACATTACAAACATATTTTAAAAAGTAGGTGGCATAATTGGTTAATAGTAAAACAATTGATATAAATGGTCCTCTGATTGGAGAAATAGAAGTTCCAGGAGATAAGTCAATGACACATAGAGCGATTATTTTAAGCTCATTAGCATCAGGTAGGTCAACGATATATAAACCCTTACTTGGTGAAGATTGTATTCGTACAGTAGAAATTTTCCGTCTACTTGGTGTCGAAATAGAAATTTTAGAAGATAAAATTGAAATAAACTCACCTGGATATAAATTTTTCCAAACACCACATCAAGTACTCTATACTGGCAATTCTGGAACGACGACACGTTTAGTTGCTGGATTATTATGCGGACTAGGCATTGAAGCAGTCCTTTCTGGTGATGCTTCTATTGGTAAAAGACCGATGGATCGAATTATGAAACCTCTAACGTTAATGAATGCAGATATTTCAGGTGTGAATCATAACTTTACGCCTTTAATCATCAAACCTGCTCAAATTAAAGGCATATCATACCAAATGGAAGTCGCAAGTGCTCAAGTTAAAAGTGCAATATTATTTGCAAGCTTGTTTGCAAACGAAAAAACAACGATTTCTGAAATAGGTATAACGCGCAATCATACAGAAACAATGTTTGAACATTATCAAATTCCGATTACTTACAATGATAAAATGATTCAATTACCTGAAAATAGTATTGAACCTATTACTGCCACTGATTTTCATGTACCTGGGGACATTTCCTCAGCTGCATATTTCATTGTTGCAGGGTTGATAACTCCAGGAAGTGATATTACAATTCACAATGTTGGCATAAATCCAACACGTTCAGGTATCATAGATATCGTGACACAAATGGATGGCAATATAACTTTATTCAATCAAACTAATGGTTCAGAACCTACCGCTTCAATACGCGTACAATATACACCAAATATGAAACCTATCCATATTGAAGGTGAATTGGTACCAAGAGCGATTGATGAATTACCAGTTATCGCCTTACTTTGTACTCAAGCAAATGGAACAAGTATTATAAAAGAGGCGGAAGAATTAAAGGTCAAAGAAACCAATCGTATTGACACTACGGCAAACATGTTGAATTTATTAGGTTTCACCTTACAACCAACAAGTGACGGCATGATTATCCATCCATCAAGATTGGAACAAACTGCCACAGTGGATAGCTTTACTGATCACCGCATTGGTATGATGCTTGCTGTAACTTCTTTACTAACTAGTGATACATTAACGATTGATCAATTTGATGCAGTCAATGTTTCCTTCCCAGGTTTCTTAGCTAAATTTAATCAATTAGAAAAAGAGGGATAAAGTATGGAAGATATCTATAAACTTATAGATGATATCAACTTACAAAAACTAGATAACTTAGATACACGGGTAAATGACGCGCTAAGTTCTCCAAAAGATGATGCGCTCTTTATACTCGGTGAAACATTATATAACTTTGGACTAATGCCACAAGGTCTTGAAGTATTTCGTACACTTTATCACAAATACCCAGATGAAAGTGAACTGTTAATTTATTTCATTGAAGGACTGATTGCGGAAGATCAAACAGATGAAGCATTAGAATATTTAAGCACTGTTGAACTATCTACAGAACGTTTGATGCTAGAAGCAGATTTATACCAACAATTAAATATGCTTGAAGTGGCTATAGATAAATTAGTAGAAGCTATTGATATTGAACCAAACGACCCAATCATACATTTCGCATTGGCAGAATTACTTTATTTTGATGGTCAATATTTACGTGCTTCTTCGGAATATGAAACGGTATTAGAAACGGGAGAATATCAAATCAATAATGTTAATTTATTCTCACGTTTAGCTGATTGTAGCTTACAAAGTGGAAATTATAGTGATGCCATCACAATGTTCAATGAAATCAGCGAAGATGAAATGGATTCAGAAATATACTTCAAAAAGGCCATTGCTTATGAAAAAAATGACTTAACACAGGAAGCTATCAAATTAGTGCAAACACTATTATCAAAAGATCCAGACTTCCTACAGGGCTACTTTTATCTACAACAATTATTTGAAAACGAGCATAATCATGCAGATGCCATTGAAATTGGTAAAGAAGGGTTGCGCTTGAGTCAATTTTATAAAGAATTAATGGTATCAACAGGTAGTATTCAAATAGAACACGGAGATGCTAATGAAGGTGTACAATTGTTACTACAAGCCTTAGACGTAGATAATGCTTATCAAGAACCACTTTTAATCTTGAGTGATTTCTTTAGACAAGAAGAAGATTACGATTCAATTATTAGCTTATTACAATATGTAGATGAAGAAGATTTAGATCCCGTATTTATGTGGCATGTAGCACATGCTTTAGGTCAAGAAGAGCGAGATAAAGAAGCACAACATTTCTTTGAATTAGCCTATCCAACCATGAGAACGCAATCAGCATTTTTAAGTGATTATTATTTCTATTTAGTTGAAATAGGTTATATAGAACAAACACAACAAATCTTAAAGCAATTGCTAGAAATAGACCCATCGAACGAAACTTGGCATGATGAAGCTGAAAGATTGCAATCATTCTAAAAAGTAAAGAAGGTGAGTATATTGACTGATACCTTACAACAATTAAAAGCAAGTTTTATAGAATACGTATTATTTCAGTATCGTTTTAAATCTCGAATTAGTGTATGGGTATTAAATTTGATAAAATCCTCACCTGAACTTTTACAAAAAATATACTTTGTAGATGAGCAAATTCCCAGTCATAACACTTTAGAAATTGCAACTGTGAATACAGACAACATCGCCATAAAACTTATAGTAGAGGATCAACAATATATTAATAATGAAAAAATATTTGACTATATCGCAAATCAAAATATCTTTTTTGATATCAAATTATATTTAAATAAAGAAGATTCTAGAGATACGAAATTAGACGATTTATTGTTAACACAATTACTTCACTCTCCATATTATGCCGTATATATTCAAGATATATATGGTTTGCCATTATCAAAAAAAAGTGAATCATCTATTATCAAATATTTACAAGACAATATTGACTTAAGTCTGCAACTTCAGGATAGAGCTTTATTTTATCAATTATCTCAAATCCTAAATACATTTAAGTTGAGGAATCTTAATACATTATCGAAGGATTGACTATATGAACATTTACTCACTATGGCAACTTATCATTTTTAATAAAGGTATGCTGTATTTCTTATTAATATGTAATTTATTAGGCACAGTTTACGGGTATATTTGGTACGGTTCACAAATGAGTGCTACACCTTGGCAATTTATACCATTTGTACCTGATAGCCCAACTGCATCATTATTTTTATGTATTGCTATTCTAGGGTTGATTGTTAACAAGAACTTACCAATCATCGAAGCACTCGCTTTTGTCACATTAATCAAGTATGGAGTATGGGCTGTAATTATGAATATCATTCTTTTTATTCAATACGATATGATTACAATTACAGGTTGTATGTTGATACTTTCTCACGGCATTATGGCAATTGAAGGTTTTATTTTTTATCCAAGATTTAAAGTGACGATTTCTGCCTTTTTCGTAGCGATGATATGGGTGGTTCATAATGACATTATCGATTATGTATTTATGCAATATCCTTTTTATGATTTTATTGCAAGTCACATTGAAGCAATTGCATACTTAGCATTCTGGTTAAGCGTTATACCTTTAGTTTTATATTTAAGTTTAACTCTATTTAAAAAAGATAAAATATTTGACCATTATTAACGTCCACAGTAAAATGTTTATAAAGGAGTGAGGATTTTTGTCTTTTATTTATATGATTATATACTTTGTTATTTTAATGGTTCTGCCTCTATGGGCACAACACAAGGTTAAATCTAACTATGAAAAGTATTCTCAAGTGAGATCAACTAGTGGGAAAACAGGGCGTGAAGTAGCGCTTGAAATACTCCATTCAAATGGAATTTATGATGTAGATGTTGTCGAAGGTAAAGGATTTCTAACAGATCACTATGATCCTAGTAAAAAAGTTCTTGTCTTATCACCAGCAAACTTCAATAGACCTTCAGTTGCTGGTACAGCAATTGCAGCCCATGAAGTAGGACATGCTATACAGCATGCCCAAGGATATTTCTTCTTAAGATTTAGAACTTCATTAGTACCTTTAGCAAATATTGGTAGTTCTTTAGGTTACATGGCAGTGTTTGCTGGTATTGTTTTAACGAGTTTACAGAGTACATTGGGTTCAACTGCACTTTGGATAGGAATTGCATTAATGTCATTCGCAGTATTGTTCTCAATTGTTACCTTGCCAGTCGAATTTGATGCTAGTAGTAGAGCAATGAAACAAATTAAAAGCTTAGATATTGTTAATGAAAAAGAATATCGCCATGCAAAAAAAGTATTATCAGCTGCTGCAATGACTTACGTTGCATCCACTGCTGTAGCATTAGCAGAACTTGCACGTTTCATTTTAATCGCTAGATCAAGTGAATAATTTATCCATGCAAATGAGACAGAAATATAAATTATTTAAATTTATTTCACTGTTTCACAACGCTTAGGTTGATAAAATTAGGATAAGAGGTTGAGGCAATCATTTTGCCCAATCTCTTTTTTTATGTATACAATTATTTTTTTAATATAGATTTAAAAGATGACTTTCTTTACATCTATTATTGTTATACCTCAGCATATCATATTATCATTTAATTTAACTACTTAATTCATATTGAATAGTGTATAAAGGTTGCAGGAATAATGCATGAATCATAGAATTAGTCTATACTATAAAAGAAACTGATAGAATGAGAGGCGTTTATCATGAAATCGATGAAAGACATGCAAATAGAAGTAGATGACTATATAAATCAATTTAAAACTGGCTACTTTTCACCTCTAGCAAATCTCGCAAGGTTATCAGAAGAAGTAGGAGAGTTATCAAGAGAAATCAATCATTTTTATGGAGAAAAAAAGAAAAAAGATAGTGAAGCTGCAAACACGGTAAAGGCAGAACTTGGAGATAATTTATTCGTGTTACTATGTATAGCTAATTCCTTAGATATAGATATGACTGAAAGTTTTAACGAAACAATGGATAAGTTTAATACACGAGATAAAAATCGTTTTGAAAGAAAATAGATTGATATTGTTTAAGAAAGGATGTGCCACCTATGAAAATAGGAATTACATGTTACCCTTCTATGGGTGGTTCTGGAATTATCGCCACTGAATTGGGAATCAAATTAGCAGAAAGAGGACATGATATCCATTTTATAACATCGAATATACCTTTTAGAATTAGAAAACCTTTACCTAATATTACATTTCATCAAGTTGAAGTGAATCAATATGCTGTATTCCAATATGCGCCTTACGATATTACCTTAAGTACCAAGATTGCTGAAGTAATCAATGAGTATGACCTAGATTTATTACATATGCATTATGCCGTACCGCATGCTGTTTGTGGTATCTTAGCAAAACACATGTCTGGTAAAGACATTAAAATAATGACTACCTTACATGGCACTGATATTACAGTATTGGGATATGATCACTCATTAAAAAATGCGATTAAATTTGGTATAGAAGGTAGCGATGTAGTCACAAGTGTCAGTAAATCACTTGCAGAACAAACGACTGATATTATTGAAACAGATAAAACAATCATTCCAATTTATAATTTCGTTAGAGAAAATGAATTCCCTACAAAACATTCAATGCCAACTGAATCTGATATCAAATTAAAAGCTTGTTACGGGATAGAACCTGAAGAAAAAGTGATTATTCACGTTTCTAATTTTAGAGCAGTCAAACGAATTGATACAATCATTGAAACTTTCGCAAAGATACACCAAAAATTGCCATCAAAACTTATTTTATTAGGTGATGGACCTCAATTAATGGATATGAAAGCAAAAGCACGTGAATTAGACATTGAAGATGCTGTGTTATTTTTAGGTAAACAAAATTGGGTGAGTGAATTTTATCAAATATCAGATTTAGTATTATTATTAAGTGAGAAGGAAAGCTTTGGTCTCACATTGCTAGAAGCAATGAAATCAGGTGTACTTCCAATTGGCTCTACTGCTGGAGGTATCAAAGAAGTAATTAAACATAACGAAACAGGTTTTATAGTAAATATTGGTGATAGTGATACAGCCAGTACGTATGCGTTACAATTGTTGACAAATGATGAACTTTATAAAAAAATGCAGCAGCAAATGCTGGATGATGTTGCTGAACGTTTTTCTTCAGATTTAATTGCAGACCAATATGAATATTATTATAAAAAAATGTTAGAGGGTAATCATGACTAAAACATTATTCGAACAAGCAAAACCAATATTAAAAACTTTACAATCTAACCATTACCAAGCATTTTTTGTTGGGGGTTCTGTGAGAGATTATCTAATGCATAAAACAATACACGATATTGATATTACTACGAGTGCGACGCCTGAAGAAGTAGAAGCTATTTTCGAAAAGACAATTCCTATAGGTAGAGAACATGGCACAGTCAATGTTGTCTATAATGGTGAACACTATGAAGTAACAACATTTCGTGCAGAAGGTGATTATGATGATCATCGAAGACCTAACGAAGTCTTTTTTGTGCGTGAATTATATGAGGATGTTAAAAGACGTGATTTCACAATGAATGCAATAGCTATGGACGCCGATTTTCATATTCACGACTACTTCAATGGTCAACAAGATATTGAAAATCACATAATTAGAACCGTAGGCAATGCGCATGAACGTTTTAATGAAGACGCGTTAAGGATTATTCGAGGTCTACGTTTTCAAGCACAATTAGGATTTGCATTAGAAAATGAAACTTTTTATGGTATGAAATCACATATCCATGATATTAAATATTTATCAATTGAACGAATTGTGGTTGAACTAAAAAAACTCACTTCTGGTAAGTATGTAGCCTGTAGTTTTGAAAACTTACAGTACTTGAATGCATTTAATTACATTCCTTTTTTCAAACATTATAAACTAAATGATTTTATTTTAGATGAAGCCATTCCGTTCACTTTATTTGTAGCTTTATTGAAAGCACAACAACCTTTAGTAAATGGTGCGCTTAATGATTTAAAAATTAGTAATAATGAAAAAAAGTATATAGGTAAATTAGAACGGCTACTTAATCAATTACCCAATATTAAATCTAAATCAGACTTTAAAATACTTCTTTATGATTATGGTGAACAAGATATACTATTAATATTAAATTTCATTGATTTACATATTAAAAACCATTTACCTTCTTTTTCACCGCTTATTATAAATATACAATCTGTAAAAGAAGAATCTAAAAAGTTACCTATTCACTCAAGAAAGGATATTGATATTAATGGTAAAGATATCCTTGAGGCAGTTAATAAGCAAAGCGGTCCTTGGCTAAAAACACTATTGAGAGATATTGAGATTGCTATTATCAATAGAGATGTTCAAAATATTAAACCAGAAATCATTAGGTGGGTGAAGTCACATGTCGAAATACAGTAAAGATGTTATTCAAATCTTATATACAAACCAGTCAGAATATATTTCTGGACAGTTTATTGCAGAACATCTTGCAATTTCTCGAACAGCAGTCAAAAAAGTAATTGATCAACTTAAGCAAGAAGGGTGTGAAATTGAATCAATTAACCATAAAGGACATCGCTTAATTGAACTACCTGATAAATGGTATAGTGGGATTGTAGAACCTTTAATCGATGAACAAAAAATGTTTGATCATGTAGAGGTCAAAGCGCAAGTTGATTCCACACAGTTACTCGCAAAACAAAAATTAGTTGGAAACTCAAACACCTTTTTAATTTTAAGTGATGAGCAAACGAAAGGAAAAGGGCGCTTCAATAGACCATGGGATTCATCACGCGGCAAAGGATTATGGATGTCTATTGTGTTACGTCCAAATGTCCCATTTGAAATGATAACAAAGTTTAACTTGTTTATGGCATTAGGTATCAGAGATACAATGCAACAATTTAGTAATGAGAAAGTAACGATTAAATGGCCAAACGATATCTATATTGAAGGAAAAAAAGCTTGTGGATTTTTGACTGAAATGGTAGCTAATAGTGATGGTATAGAAGCGGTGATATGCGGTATTGGCATAAATATGAATCACTTGCCTGAAGATTTTCATGGTGAGTTGCAATCAAAGGCCACGAGCTTAAGAATACATGCTAACCAAAAAATACATCGTTATCATTTATTAGAGCAATTAATAAATCAGATTGAAAAACGTTACCATCAATTTTTAAGCCAGCCATTTTCCACGATACGACATGAATACATTGAAGCTTCAAATATTTGGAATAGAACTTTAAAATTCACTGAAAATGGTCAACAATTTCAAGGTGAAGCTATAGATATTGATGAGCATGGTTATCTAATTGTCATTGATGAGCAACAGACACAACACAAACTCATGAGTGCAGATATAGAACTATAAATTTATAAGAAAAGGAGGAATGAAAATGACACAGCCTTGCTACGCTGTTGTTGATTTAGAAACAACAGGCAACCAATTAGACTACGATGAAATTATTCAAATTGGTATTACTTTCGTCCGCGATAATAAAATAATTGGCACCTATCACTCTATGGTAAAAACAGATTTAGAAATTCCTCCTTTTATTCAAGCATTAACCTCAATTGAAGATGAAATGCTAAAGCAATCACCATATTTCCATGAAATTGCTGACGATATATACAAACAACTTGAAGGCTGTATCTTTGTCGCACATAATGTAACTTTTGATTTAAATTTCATAAAAAAATCATTTAAAAAATGTAATATCAGATATAGACCCAAAAAAGTATTAGATACATTAGAATTGTTTAAAGTTGCTTTCCCAACAGATAAAAGTTATCAATTAAGTGAATTAGCAGAAGCACATGGTATTACGTTAAATAATGCCCACCGTGCGGATGAAGATGCTGCAACGACTGCACAACTTATGATACTTGCTTTCAATAAATTCGAAGCACTACATTTAGATACTTTAAAACAACTTTATTATTTAAGTAAAAATTTAAAATATGATTTACATGATATTCTTTTTGAAATGGCTCGAAACCATAACCATGAACAACTAAGTGAAGATTTCGAACAATTTGAACAGATTATTTATAAAAAGCAAAGAGATTTTAAAGCGCCCACAGTAAACTTTGACGGAACTTTAAAAGATCTTTATACAGACATTACTGAAAAATTAAATTTAACATATAGACCCCAACAATTATATTTAGCTGAAATTATATTAGAACAGTTGATGCATAGCGAGAAAGCTATGATTGAAGCGCCGTTAGGGAGTGGTAAATCATTTTCATATTTATTAGCTTCACTAATGTATAACATACAAACAGGAAAACATGTAATGATTTCTACAAATACAAAATTATTACAAAATCAGTTGTTGGAAAAAGATATACCTGCATTAAAATCAGCATTGAATTTTAAAATAAATGCATCTTTAATCAAAAGTAAACGAGATTATATTTCGTTAGGATTAATCAGTCAAATCTTAAAAGATGAATCTAATAATTACGAAGTTAGCATTTTGAAAATGCAATTATTGATCTGGATTACAGAAACACATACTGGAGATATACAAGAGTTAGATTTAAAAGGCGGACAAAAAATGTATTATGAACAAAAGTTAGAAACTTATGTTCCAGTGCGTAATGACATTAATTATTTTAATTTTATTAAGCGCAACGCAAAAAATATACAAATTGGTATAACAAATCACGCTCATTTAATACATGCTTCACATGACAATACAATTTATCAATTATTTGATGATTGTATCATTGACGAAGCCCATAGGTTACCTGATTACACATTAAACCAAGTTACGAATGAATTAAGCTATTCTGATGTCAAATACCAATTAGGCTTAATTGGTAAAACTGAAAACGATAAACTACTTGCCGCTATCGACCATTTAGAACAACAACGTATACTTGAAAAATTAGATATACCACCAATCGATGTTTTTGGCCTTAAAACAAATATCAATGAAATACATGATTTAAACGAACAATTGTTTAGTACGATGTTTAATAGCATCCAACAATCAGAAATACATGATGATGAAGTGCATAAAGTTCATTTTGTATATCATTTTGATGTAACACCTATTTTAAATGATTTGCATGCCATCATTCATAAATTAAATATGACCTTAGAATTCTTTAACGGCATGAGCCATAAAACAATTAAAACAGTAAGAAAACAATTACTTTATATTAATGATAAATTTAGAGCAATTGAAACTAGTTTAAAAAATAATCATACTTGTTATTTATCCATTAAAAACATTAACCAAAAATCTACAATCAAATTAAATGTGAAAGATTATGATGTGAAAGAAATATTAACAAAACAAGTGTTAGATAAATTTAATGCACTAACATTTATTTCAGGTACCTTAACTTTTAATCACTCATTTGAAAATTTCAAGCAATGGTTTAATAAGGACATCATGTTCAATACTTATGAGCTTGATACTGCAACAGTATCTTCAAACCAGACAACTGTATTTATACCAAATGATGTCGTTTCATATAATTATAAAAATATTGATGACTATGTGAGCTCTATTGTCAATTATGTTATAGAATATACAACAGTTATTGAATCAAAATGTTTAATTCTATTCACTAGTTATAAGATGATGCATATGGTACAAGAACTCTTGAATGAATTACCTGAGTTTGAGGATTACGTAATACTCACACAACAACAAAATCAAAACTATAAAATTGTACAGCAATTCAATAGTTTTTCTAAAGCCATCCTATTAGGGACTAGCACATTTTTTGAAGGTTTTGATTTCCAATCAAATGGTATCAAGTGTGTAATGATTACAAAATTACCTTTTATGAATCATAACAATACGAAATATTGGTTAATGGAATCTGAATTCACTTCCACATTTAAAGATTTCGTTTTACCTGATGCTGTTACTCGTTTCAGGCAGGGACTAGGCAGACTTATTAGAAATGAGCAAGATAAAGGTATCATCGTATCATTTGATGATCGTTTAATTAAAAGTAATTACAAACAATTCTTTGAACAATCATTAGAAAGTTATCGTCAAAAGAAAGGCGATATAAAACAATTTTCAAGCTTACTTAAAAAAATAAAAAAAGAGACAATACATCATAAAAGTAACTCGCGCAACTAGAAGTTGTACCTTGATTTTGTTAAAATGTATAAGGATTAATAAAAGAAGACTACAAAAATATTAGGAGTTTGGTTATGAAAACAACGATAAAAGAAGCAAAACATTACATTAACCAAGAAGTAACGATAGGTGCTTGGTTAACGAATAAACGTTCAAGTGGTAAAATTGCATTCTTGCAGTTAAGAGATGGTACTGGCTTTATGCAAGGTGTCGTAGTAAAAGCTGATGTAGATGAAGATACTTTTCAGTTAGCTAAAGATATTACGCAAGAAACTTCATTATATATTACTGGCGTTATTTCAGAAGATAATCGTTCTGATTTAGGTTATGAAATCCAAGTGAAATCTATTGAAATCATTGCAGAAGCTCATGATTACCCAATCACACCGAAAAACCATGGTACAGAATTCTTAATGGATCATCGTCACCTTTGGTTACGTTCAAAAAAACAACATGCAGTTATGAAAATAAGAAACGAAATTATTCGTGCAACATATGAATTCTTTAATAATACTGGGTTTACCAAAATAGATCCACCTATTTTAACAGCTAGTGCACCAGAAGGTACAAGTGAACTATTCCATACTAAATATTTTGATCAAGATGCTTTTTTATCTCAAAGTGGTCAACTCTATTTAGAAGCAGCTGCAATGGCTCATGGTAAAGTATTTTCATTTGGACCTACATTCCGTGCAGAAAAATCTAAAACACGCCGTCATTTAATTGAATTTTGGATGATAGAGGCTGAAAAAGCGTTTTGCGATCATAACGAAAGCCTAGAAATTCAAGAACAATATGTGACACATGTTGTTAAATCAGTACTAGAAAATTGCAAATTAGAATTAAATATTTTAGAACGTGACACTGAAAAGCTTGAAAAAGTTACAACGCCTTTCCCACGTATCACATATGATGATGCAGTTGAATTCTTGAAAGAACAAGGCTTTGATGATATCGAATGGGGAGAAGACTTTGGTGCGCCTCATGAAACTGCAATTGCAAATCATTACGATTTACCTGTATTTATTACAAATTATCCAACAAAAATCAAACCTTTCTATATGCAACCAAATCCAGATAATGAGGATACAGTGTTGTGTGCAGATTTAATAGCACCCGAAGGATATGGAGAAATAATCGGTGGTTCTGAACGTATCAATGACCTTGCATTATTAGAACAACGTATCGATGAATTTGAATTAGACCCTGAAAGTTATAGTTACTATTTAGATTTACGTCGTTATGGTAGTGTACCTCACAGTGGATTCGGTTTAGGTCTAGAAAGAACAGTCGCATGGCTATCGGGTGTAGAGCATGTTCGTGAAACTGCACCATTCCCTCGTTTATTAAATCGACTATATCCATAATATTATCAATACAAGAAACTACCTAAACTACGTCCAGTCTATTTTACGGCTGGACTTTTTTATAATATTTACACATGATAAGGAGGGGTGCTTTTGAATATCGATATGCTTAAAACTAGACCTGTTGTAATTCGCAAAGAATTACTAGATCATTATAATGAATTAGGTATCAATGAGCGTGAATTAGTTATCTTAATAAAATTAATTTACGCGTCGGAAACGACCAATAAACAACCATCCATTGAATCTTTACAAAAAGGTACATCACTAGATTCTAGAGAAATTACTGCTATTATACAAAATCTTATTCAACGTGATTTATTAGAGTTAAATGTTAACAAAGACGAAGAAGGTAAATTCACTGAATATATGAATCTCGATCAGTTCTATCATAAACTAAATGATATTATGCAACACGTTAATAATAATAGTAACCAAAAACAAGTTGAACTTGAATTCAATAAACTTTTCCAACAGATTGAGCAAGCTTTTGGTAGACCATTATCACCGTATGAAATCGAGACATTAAACCAATGGTTAGACATAGATAAACACGACTTAAGTGTGATTCAAGCAGCATTAGATGAAGCGCAAAGTCAGAACAAAATGAGTTTTAAATACATTGATCGAATTTTATTAAATTGGAAAAAAAATAATGTAAAAACCATTGAGGATTCCAAAAAAATAAGTCAACAGTTTAACCAACCTAAAATGAAACATACTGTTAAAAAAGTGCCTAAATTTGATTGGCTAAATGAGGAGAATCAAGATGATAAGTAATAAAAAAGCTTTAGAAATGATCGATGTCATTGCTAATATGTTCCCAAACGCTGAATGTGAACTCGTACATGATAACCCATTTGAACTAACAATTGCGGTACTATTATCAGCACAAACTACAGATGTTTCTGTAAATAAACTCACTAGAGAGCTTTTCAAAAAATACAAAACACCTGAAGACTATCTAAATGTAGATATATCAGAATTAGAAAATGATCTGCGTACCATTGGTTTATACAGAAATAAAGCTAAAAACATTCAAAAATTATGTGCGTCATTACTAAATAAATTCGACGGGGTGATTCCGCAAACACATGCCGAACTTGAAAGTCTAGCTGGAGTGGGGCGTAAAACAGCAAACGTAGTGATGAGTGTTGCTTTTAATGAGCCTTCACTTGCAGTAGATACTCATGTAGAACGTGTAGCTAAACGTTTAGGCATTTGTAGGTGGAAAGATAATGTTAGACAAGTAGAAGATAAATTGTGCAAAGTCGTACCTAGAGAACGTTGGAATAAAACACATCATCAACTTATTTTCTTCGGACGCTATCACTGTTTAGCACGTAGCCCTAAATGTGATATATGCCCCTTATTTAATGAATGTAGGGAAGGGCAAAAAAGATATAAAGCCAGTTTGAAAGAAGTGTGACACAATTGATTTCAAAAGAAGCGTTTAAACAATTAGAAGAACAAATAGATTTATTTTCTAAACAGAAGAAATTAAATTCTTCTGAAGCCAAGGTATTAATTGATAAATACTTTGATATGATTGAGTCTTTTTTTAAACAAATCAA
The DNA here is from genome assembly GCF_001835975.1 of Staphylococcus sp. HMSC034G07. Lineage (NCBI taxonomy): Bacteria > Bacillati > Bacillota > Bacilli > Caryophanales > Staphylococcaceae > Staphylococcus > Staphylococcus sp. HMSC034G07. The sequence continues at coordinate 418,906 of NZ_KV826609.1, read as the reverse complement.
TCACATTCATACGATTGATTTTGAACAATTAAACGATTATCCAGTTGTACCAATGAATTTTAAAGAGCGTTATCAATATATGCTTGCCCGTAAATACCATTTTATGGGTTACAGTCAAATGAAGACAGTCAAATCAGAATTAATAAAAATGAATGCATCCTATCAAATACGTAGAAAAAACAAAGGTAATCCTTAAAGTCCCACTTCCCAACTTGTTGGGTTAGTGGGACTTATGCATGAGCAGAAGCTCAGGTAATCCTTAAAACCACTTCCCAACTTGTTGGGTTAATGGGACTTATGCATGAGCGAAAGCTCAATACTTGATAGTCAGTTGCTCACTCATACAAAGCCATCAATCTTCAATTAGTTACGAAAACTCTATAAAATAAAGAAAACGCCAATTTCTATAATATTTCAATAGAAATTGGCGTTTATTTGTTAGTAAAGAATAATGATAATCAAGTGTTTATTAAGCACTTAGTTACTTGTTCAAAAATTTATTTGGACACTATTGTGCTCTTGATAAACCAGTAGAATTATTTGCATTATTACTGTTCGAGCTAGCTGATGATGCATTATTGTTATTGTTGTTGTTATTATTGCTACCACCGCTATTATTATTACTACTACTGCTGCTGCTTCCACCTTGTCCTCGAGGCTTATTACTTGTTGTGTTGTCATCAGGATGTCCTGCAACAGATAGGCTGTCTTTACTATCACCATTTACTGAGTCAGGTTTACTAAAGTCCTTGCCGTCTCTTGGTGAGATATTACTCATTACATCCTCGAATAAATATTGCGGATATTCTTGTTCGTCATGACCAACAAATGAATTTACGCCGCCTTGTTTAACTTCTTTGAAGCCCATCCACACAGACATGCTGTATTTTGGCGTGAAACCATTCATCCATACATCTTTTGCAGCATCGTCAGGTAAACCATATTGTTGATAAGTTTGATCACCATAAGTACCTGTACCAGTTTTGGCTGCAACATTTACACCAGATATACCGTGGCCATATGCAGAACCATATGCTTCAAATGTACCTTTAAGTACTTCTGCAAGCATATAAGAAGTGGAATCTTTCATTGCTTTCTTACTTGTGTGATCGTAATTAATTGTTTCCCCATCTTCTTTTTCTACTTTTTTAATAGAATGCGCATTATTATATTCGCCACCATTTGCAATTGATGCAAAAGCAGATGCTAATTGAGTAGGAGAGAATTCTGATGATGAACCACCTAATACTTCAGAAGGTCCAATATCTCCTTCATATTCCAAACCTACTTTATTTGCGAAATCTTTTGGTGCGTCATTTCCAGCGTTCTCTTTTGAAGATTGCCATGCTTTTAATGCTGGAATGTTGAAACTTTGACGTAAAGCGTCATACAATTTAACCTCGCCGTGACCTTTAGTATCATAGTTTCTAAATGTAACACCATCAACTTGATATGCTTCTTCATCCTGAATTGCGTGGTTCGTAGCCCAATTCATATTTTCTATAGCAGGGCCATAAGCTAAGAATGGTTTTAATGATGAACCAGTAGGGTGTGCATCTGTAGCTAAGTTTCTATCAACAATATCTTTATAGTTTCTACCACCTGATATTGCCACTAATCCGCCAGATTCACTGTCTACGATAGAAGCACCAACTTGTTGGTCTTCGTTTTTATAGTAACCACCATTATCTACACGATCTTGAAGCGTTTGTTGTACGTCTTTGTCCATATTTGTGTAGATTTTAACACCACTGTTAAGAACTTCTCCTAAATCTTTACCTTTGAATGCTTTATTATTCATTAATTCAGATTTTACGAAGTTAACATAAGAATCGTATTCAGGATTTGAACTTTTATCACTAACTTGACGTTCTTCCGAATCACGTTTTACTAAATTATCTTCTAATGATGTATTTTGTGCTTCTTCTTTTTGCTTCTTAGTAATACGATTATGATATTCCATTAAGTATAAAACAGTATCTTTACGTGATTCTGCTTCTTTTGGATGATCATAGATATTATAAGTATTCGGAACTTGTGGTAAACCAGCAAGATAAGCCGATTCAGCTAAATTTAAATCTTTTAAATCTTTATCAAAATAATATTTAGCTGCAGCCTTCACACCATAAACACTGTCAGAATAGTAAATTTTATTTAAATACATCTCAAATATTTCATCTTTACTATATTCTTGTTCAAGTCTATATGATAGGTAAGCTTCTTGTGCTTTACGGGCAATTGATTTTTGATCCGTTAAGAATGAACGTTTAACTACCTGTTGAGTCAATGTCGATGCACCTTGTGAACCAAATCCTCCCGTAAAGTTTTTAGCCACTGCACCAAACAAACGTTTATAGTCAAGTGCACCATGGTCATAGAAACGATTATCTTCTGTAGCCAAGACAGCTGCTTTCATGTTTTTAGGTACTTCATCTAAATCAACATGTTCACGTCTTTGCCCATTATCAATCGTTTTAATCAAATCGCCATCTTTATCATATATTTTAGCAGGAATTGGATCTTGTAATTTTGATTCTGTAAATGCTGGTGCTTTCCAAGCATAATATGCAAATAACAAAATACCAATTAATGCTAGAACAATGAAGGCTATGATGAGAAATCCGATTATCTTAATAATCGTTCTTTTTATATTCCTATTCTTTTTTTCTCCGGACTTATCATTCTTTTTTGAATCAGAAGTCCTTTTTTTCTCCGTCATACGCGGTCCTCACTTTCATCTAATATCAACTTATCAACTGCTTTGAGGTAATTCAATCTTGGTTGATACTGATAAGGAATATAGTAACCATTTTTTCTAATTTCTTCAACCGTAATCGACTTTTTAATTTCTTTTTTGTACCGATGCCAATAATATTTAAATTTGCAATAAGGCAATAAATAAACTTCATCTAATAATTTAAAGCGAATTAATAAAAAAACAATACCTCCTTGATCATAACAAGCATCCATGTGTATCACTTGGTGCTCATGCATATTATTCAATGGAAATGAAGTTTTATTTTTAGTTTCTTTCGCTTCAAAATCTAAATAGTGCCCTTTATAAATACCATTGTAATCAGTAGTCGAAGGCGTTCGGAAATAAGCCTCATTAATTACCGCCTTACTTCTCATAGGATAATGAACATTAACTATTTGAACGGGGGTGGGCTTTTTATGTATAACAGCTTGCCCAAGTTTCAAATAGTGCGTATTAGATAATTCAATATCGCTCTCAAGTGACATACCTCTGCCACCATAATTTATTTTACTCTTATCATCCTTATAAGTTCGTCCGACTTGAGACTTATTTCCGTAAAATGGTTTCCCATTTGGATAATTCATTGTTTTTCACCACTTTAATTTGGTTTCAAAAACTTTTTCCATTATACATGAAAACAGTCATTTTTTCCAAACTATGAAATATAAAGCAATGTATCTGTACATACATCAATATTTATTTTAACGTGCTTTTCTCAATTAAACAATATTTCCCTATAAATAAGCCTATAATATGACATAAATGTAAGTTCGTTGTTTCTCAAATGACTATCAAATTCATTTATGGTAAATTTAATATGTAGGAGGAAACTTCATGCAACAATTAATTACCCAACTCTTAAATGATGTACAAAAGATGCAAAATAGATACGAAACAGTCAAATCGAAAGATATAGATTATGACTTTTACAAAGATGTTGTTCCATTTACGAGTTACATAGATAATCTGTTAGAAACGTTTAGCACCTTCGAACCTAAAATACTAAGATTATCCTATATGAATAAGAAAAAATTTGATTTACTTATTTCAAATATTGAATCACTGTCCGTTGAATGTCATTTTAAAAGGACTAGCCGGAAATTATTTACTGAAAAAGTCAAGGCAGTACAATACGATTTAAGTTATATACAAAGAAGTGATGCTAAATTATGATAAAGACAATTTATGTGACTGGCTACAAGTCATTTGAACTTAATATCTTTAAAGATGACGCACCTGAAGTTTCATATTTAAAAAAATTTATAGCACATAAATTAAAATCATTGATTGAAGAAGGACTTGAATGGGTATTAATACAAGGACAGATGGGTATAGAATTATGGACTGCTGAAGTAGTAATTGATTTAAAAGAAACATATCCTGATTTTAAACTTGGTGTCGTTACACCATTTTATGGCCACACAGATAGATGGAATGAACAGAATCAAGCAAAATATAATCACATTGTACAGCATGCTGATTTTGTAGATAGTGTATTTCATACATCATATGTGGGACCACACCAATTTAAACAAACAGATCAATTTATGCTCGACCATACAGATCAAACATTACTAATATATGATGAAGAACAAGAAGCTAGTCCAAAATACTTTAAGCAAATGTTAGTTGATTTTATGGAAAAAACAAATTATACTTGTGACATTGTTTCGTTTGATGAATTAACAGAATTTATCAACGATTTACAGTGGTCTCAAGAACAAAGTTTCGAATGAGGTGGAAAAAATATGTCAGATGTTTCATTAAAACTATCAGCTAAAGATATTTATGAAAAAGATTTTGAAAAAACTATGACACGTGGTTATAGAAGGGAAGAAGTGGATGCTTTCTTAGACGACATCATAGCAGATTATCAAAAGATGGCAGATTTAGATAATGAAGTTGTTAAACTTTCCGAAGAAAACAATAAACTAAAAAAAGAACTAGAAGAATTGAGATTGCGTGTGGCTACTTCAAGACCACAAGAAAACAAAAACTTTTCAGCAAATGGGAATGCTGCAAGCAATGCTACTAATAATAACAATGTCGATATACTAAAAAGAATTTCAAACTTAGAAAAAGCAGTTTTTGGTAAATAATAAAACAAGCAATCATAACAAATGCGATGTCCAAGTAGTTATAATTGCGTACATAAAGATAAGTTTTGTTTTTCTCAAAACTTATCTTATTTTTATTTGTTCTGATCTTTGAAAAATGATATACTCTTAAAGATGGTGTTTTGGGTAATCGCTATAGCGATATAGAGGAAAGTCCATGCTCACACAATCTGAGATGATTGTAGTGTTCGTGCTTGATGAAACAATAAGTCAAGGCATTAAGTTGACGGCAACGAAATAACCTAAGTCTTTAGATACGGTTAAAATAGTTTGAAAGTGCCACAGTGACGTAGCTTTTATAGAAATATAAAAGGTGGAACGCGGTAAACCCCTCGAGTGAGCAATCCAAATTAGGTAGGAGCACTTATTTAACGGAATTCAACGTATAAATAAGGCATACTTTAAAAGTATGTAGACAGATGGTTACCACCAGCGTACGAGTGTAACTAGTACACGTTGGCAGTACAAAGGTACAAAACATGGCTTATAGAAACATCATTACTAGACCCCAAGCTCTCCCAATTAGGAGAGCTTTTTTAATGTTTAAAATTAACATAAAGCCATAATATAATCCAGAACAGAAGTAAGGTCATATCTATTTAAAATAACTTTTGATAAAATAAAATTAAATCCACTTAAAAAAGGAGCAAAACAATGTATCAATTATTAGCTGTGTGCCCAATGGGGTTAGAAGCAGTTGTTTCTAAGGAAATTCAAGAACTTGGTTATACAACAACAGTAGAAAACGGCAAAATCTTTTTCGAAGGTGATGAAGCAGCAATAGTTAAATGTAATTTATGGTTAAGAACTGCTGATAGAATAAAGATTGTTGTTGGACAATTTAATGCAACAACATTTGATGAATTATTTGAAAAGACAAAAGAACTCCCTTGGGAAACAATCATCGAAAAAGAAGGAAACTTTCCAGTACAAGGTCGTAGTGTAAAATCTACTTTGTATAGTGTGCCAGATTGCCAAGCAATCGTTAAAAAAGCAATAGTAGAGCGTTTAAAATCTGCTTATAAAGAAAAAGGGTGGCTAGATGAATCGGGAGCTAAATATCCAGTGGAAGTATCTCTATTAAAGGATAAAGCACTACTGACAATAGATACTTCTGGATCAGGACTTAACAAACGTGGTTATAGACTAGCTCAAGGTGAAGCACCTATAAAGGAAACACTTGCTGCTAGTTTAATTAAATTAGCAAATTGGAAAGGTGATACACCATTGATTGATCCATTTTGTGGTTCTGGAACGATTGCGATTGAGGCATGTTTAATTGCTCAAAATATTGCACCCGGTTTTAATCGAGATTTCGTTTCAGAAACATGGGATATTATGCCTGATAGATTATACGATGAATTGAGAGATGAAGCTGATCAACAAGCTAATTATGATAGACCTTTAAAGATATATGCATCAGATATTGACCCAGAAATGATAGAAATAGCACGTAGAAATGCTGAAGAGGTTGGCTTATCAGACATTATTAACTTTAAAGTTCAAGATGTTAACACTTTATCAATTGAGTCGGCAGAACCAGTTGCATTGATTGGCAATCCACCTTATGGTGAACGCATTGGCGATAGAGCAGAAGTGGAAGAAATGTATCGTTATATCGGCCAATTAATGCAGGAGCATCCTTACTTATCAACTTATATTTTAACAAGTAACAATGAATTTGAATTTTTAGTTAATCAAAAAGCAACCAAAAGACGAAAGTTATTTAATGGTTATATAGAGTGTACTTACTATCAGTACTGGGGGAGTAAAAAACCTAAAAAATAGACTGCATGAGCAATCAGAAAGAGGTGTGACAAATGAATAACGAGTTTAAAAAAGGCATATTTTTTGCTTTTGGTGCATATATTTTATGGGGGATTTTACCTATATATTGGGATTTAATAGAAGATATTGGTGCTTTTGAAATATTAGCTTTTAGAATTATACTTTCAATGATATTTATGTTAATAGTGGTAGTCGTCACTAACAATACAGCACCATTTAAACGTGATTTACAACAGCTCATAGCAAATCCTATACAACTCATTGCTATCATAGCTGCTGGTTATGTAATAACAATTAATTGGGGCACTTTTATATGGGCTGTTACGAATGGCCACGTATTGCAATCCAGTTTAGGCTACTACATTAATCCACTCGTAAGTATACTATTAGCGTTAATTTTTCTTAAAGAGCGATTTAATAAATTAGAATGGATTGCCATTGGATTTGCAGTTATCGGTGTTTTGTATATGACTATAAGAGTCGGTGTATTCCCTAGTATTTCGTTACTACTAGCATGTTCATTTGGTATTTACGGATTGATTAAAAAAATCGTACCGATTGATGCAATCAGTAGTATTACAATAGAATGCATTGTTACTGCACCAGCAGGCATTATATACCTATGGTACATATGGCAACAAGGTAGTTTAACGTTTGGCTATAATACCTCATCTTTCTGGTTAATCTTCTCAGGAGCTGTAACGGCAATTCCACTTATACTATTCTCAGCTGGCGCCCGTAGAATTCCGCTATCACTGACTGGTTTTATACAATATATCGGACCGACAATTATGTTTGTATTAGGTATTTTCTTATTCAAAGAACCTTTTAGCATCGATCAATTTATTACATTTATTTTTATTTGGGTTGGCATTGTAATTTATAGTATTTCACAATATGTAAAAATTAAAAAGAATAATAACCCTGTTATTCACTAAACGATATTTTCAATTCCGTATAGGTAACTTTATATAAGTTATCTTTACGATTTTTATTATGTTTTGAAATTGTTCAAAACATGTTTACATATCAAATCGGTCATTTTATTATATTCAATGTCGCAAATATATCATTAGTATAAATTATGCATTTGTAGTATTGTAAAATTAGATAAAAAGTGAACCAATCGAAAATTTATTATATACACTATTATTTTTAATCATATATTATAATGGAGTGATTATATGACGAGAGTATTAATATTAGGGGCAAATGGAGCTATTTCTAAAGCAGCTATTAATTCTTTTTTAGAAAACACCTCATATACGCTGAGATTATTTTTAAGAGACGCTAACAGATTACCTGATTATGCATCAGATCGCATCCGTGTACGTGAAGGAGATGCTACAAACTTCGAGGATGTTAACAGTGCAATGGAAGATGTAGATATTGTATTTGCTAGCCTTTCTGGTGAATTAGATAAAGAAGCAAGTACTATTGTTAAAGCTATGGAACAAAATCACGTTGATCGTTTAATATTTGTAGCGGCTCTTGGTATTTACAATGAGGTACCAGGTAAATTTGGTGAATGGGTAAATAAACAAATCCATAATCACTTACCTATTTATAAACAAGCAGCTGATATCATTGAAAGTTCAAACCTCGATTATACTATTTTAAGACCTGCATGGTTATCAGATATTAACGAAATTGATTATGAGATTACTCATAAAAATGAATTATTTAAGGGAACAGAAGTTTCCAGAAAAAGTGTTGCTGCTGTTGCAGTCCAAATTGCCAAAAACCCTGAACTGTATTTAAAAGAAAACATTGGTATTAACAAACCTAATACTGATTTTAATAAACCAAGATGGAAATAAAAATAAAATTGTAAAATCGACTAATTTATTAATGATTGCGAATACCACCAGTTAAGGTGGTATTTTTAATTTTAAATTAAGTCACATTCAATAAGTGGAAAATACTTTTTACATTTCTACTTATAAAACATTGCTAAATACAATTTAATTTTGCTAACTTACTTTAGACGCACATTAATTTGTTATACAATAGAAATTAATTACATATAAGTAATAAAGGGGATACATAACATGTCTAAAACGAAGCAACTCGATATACTATATAAATTAAAAAAAGAGGTTGAAAAATCAAACAATCATAGATTGATTCATATTATAAATCAAGTCATTAAAAAAATATTTTTAGAACAGTATACTGCTACTTTTGTCGGCCATTTTTCAGCAGGCAAATCCACACTTATCAATATGCTACTAGAAGAAAGCATACTACCAAGTTCACCAGTGCCCACAACCAGTAACACAGCAATTGTCTCTGTATCAGATGAACCAGGTATTATAGCTAATTTGAACAACCAAAAATATACTTTATTAACAAACTACGATGAAGTTAAACAAATGAATCGTGAAAATATTGACGTTGAATCTGTAGAAATTAAATTTCCTTCTGATAAATTTAATAAAGGGTTCACACTTCAAGATACACCAGGCGTTGATTCAAATGTATCAACACACCAATCTAGTACTGAAGAATTTATGTATACAAGTAATGTTTTATTTTACACAGTAGACTATAACCATGTTCAATCTGCAATGAATTTTCAATTTATGAAACAGCTGAACTATGCTGGTGTTCCGGTCGTTTTTGTTATCAACCAAATAGATAAACATCATGAATCGGAAATTCCATTCGACACATTTAAACAACGCGTTGAAAAATCAATTGCTGAATGGGAAATCAAATTAGATCAAATATTTTATGTTTCTAAATTTGAACATGAACACAACCAAATTCAAGCACTTTCAGATTATCTCATCGATAAAGATCAACATAGAGAATCAATGGCGGATTATGTGGAGCGTACTGTGAATTTTATTACAGACGAACAACTATCTTTTATACAACATGAAATTCAAACGATTCTAAATGAGCTAGATATATTTGAAGAAGACTTTGACCAAGCATATTTAAACTTTCAACAACATCAACAAGTAAGTGAAGAAGCGAAGTTACTTAATAACCCTGATCAATTGTATGATTTCTTAAAACAAAAGCGTAAAGCGATTCTCGACAATGCATATGTTATGACGCACGATACTAGAGAAAAAATAAGAACTTATTTAGAGAGCAAAACTAAAGACTTTAAAGTAGGCGGCATATTCAATAAAAAGAAAAAAACATTAGAAACGCAACAAATTAGACTTCAAGAATTACTTGAGCAATTACAAGAAAAAGTAAATCAAGAAATACGCCAACCTTTGAGAGAAGATATGTCATTTTTAACGCGATTTATTAACTCATCCGAAGTAAATGATGCGATTTTAAACCAACACTATCAAATGCCTCCAAATCTCATAGATGATTTGTATCAAATGCAAATATCTATTAGTAATCAATATGTTTTAACATTTTCAGATGACTTAATGAAATCTATTAAACAATTTATTATTAAAGAAACTGAACCATTATTTGAGAAAGCAATCAGCCATTCTCAAGCAAACGACATTGGCACAGAAGAAGTAGAAGATTACAATGATTATGTTAAATTTATGGAGTTGCGTAATCTAAGAGAATCACTTGAAACACAAAATTATAGACACTACTACATTCATATTGATGATTCACTAGATAAATTAATAGATAGAGAAGAAATCACATATCAAGCTAAACCAGAGCATTCAGAAGTTCAAAAACAGAATCGTTCTAATACCACTAAAACAAAAACAACGGATACTACAATTCAAGATATAAAAAATTCATTAAACTTGATAAAAGATATTCCATTATTCGAACAAACAAAACAAGATATCAACGATACACTGAAACGCCTAGATCATAAAATCATTAAAATAGGTGTTTTCGGGACGTTCAGTGCTGGAAAAAGTAGTTTAATCAACGCACTACTAGGCGATGCATATCTTGTTAGTTCACCAAATCCTACAACAGCAGCAATGACAGAACTGACATACGGTGAAGAAAGTCAAATTACACTTAAATCACCTGAGCAAATCTTAGAAGAGTTAAACCAATTATTTGAATTGGAAAATAAAACTTTTGATTCAATTGAGGCATTTTTAAATCAAAACACAAAAAAACTAACAGCATCTTTAGAAAAAAACAAATTAGCATTTATCAATGCGATTGAGAAACATTATGCGATGTATCAAGAAATGCTAGAACAAGGTTTAACACATACCATTGCACGGGATGAAATAAAAAAATGGAGTGCAGAAGACGAATATGCAACCTTTGTAAATACAGTTCATTTGAAATTACCTATCGATTGGTTGAAAGATAAAGTTATCGTAGATTCACTTGGGTTACATTCCAATAATCAACGTCATACAAATGAAACAGAAAAGATTTTAACTTCTTCAGATTTAATACTTTATGTAAGTTATTTTAATCATTCATTCACAGATAATGACAAACGCTTTATAGAACATATGAAAGAAATGAACCAATTAAGTGAAAATCAAGCATTTAAAATGGTCATAAATGCAACTGATTTAGCTGAAACTGAAGAAGACTTAAATGCAGTCATAAACTATGTAAGTGATGCACTTAACCAAGTAAATATGAATTCGGACATTTTTGCAGTTTCGAGTCGAGAAGCTTTAAAAACAGGAGACTTAGGAATTGATAAACTAAAAAATAGTATAAACTATTTTACTCAAGTTGAGTCTAAAGATATATTGCAACAACAAATGACGAAACAATTAACCAATATTTCAGAAGCATTTGACCAAATGATAGAAGACGCACAGCATAATCAATCTAAAATTAAGCAACGTAAAAACAAACTCGAGCAGTATCATAATCAAATATTACTGAATAATAATATATTACAAATTGCCGTGCAGCGTGCTTCAAATGAAGTTGAAGATCAAATTTATCACCTCAATGAACGTTTGAAAATTCAGTTGTTAGATGAAGTTAAATCAATTTATAATGGGCAAATGACACAGAGCAACAACTTTAACGAAGCAAAACGTCATTCCACAAAGCAATACTTAGATCAAATTCATCAAAGATTGTATTTAGAACAATCCTTACTAGTGGAACGTGTTAAAAAGTATTTCATTCAACAAATACATGAAGAAATTGCTCCTTTAAAACAAAAATTAGAGCAATTACACATTTTCATTGAACCTGAATTTAATAAGAGTAATATAGAACTAGACGATCCTTATTTAAAAATTGATTTAAGTCAAATGCTTTCCGCTTTGCCTAAATCATTAACGAAAAAGAACATCTTGCAGCCAAAAATGCAAAATGAAGTTCAAACCACAATAACTCAAAACACGCTCGTACAACTTAAACCTTGTATAGCTGAATTAAGAAAAGCATTAATTGAAATCGTGAATAATTTGAATAATGATGCAGAAATAAAATTCAATCAGTATGAAAAAGATATACACACACAAATTAAACAACTCTTAGCATTTGAAATGGATCATTCTTTAATAAAACAACTCCAAGAAACAAATAGCGAATTAAAAGCTCAGTTGTTAATTTAGAAAGAGGTACTTACGATGTCCAAAAAGATATTATTAATAGACGGTATGGCTCTACTGTTTCGTCATTTTTACGCAACTAGCCTACACAAACAATTCATGAGAAATTCATCAGGTATTCCTACAAACGGTGTTCAAGGGTTTGTTCGTCATGTATTTACTGCGATAAACGAAATACAACCTTCACATGTGGCTGTGTGTTGGGATATGGGTAAATCTACATTTCGAAATGAAATGTTTGACGGATATAAACAAAATCGACCCGCACCACCAGAAGAATTGATACCACAATTTGATTATGTTAAAGAAATATCAAACCAATTTGGATTTGTAAATATTGGTGTCCAAAATTATGAAGCAGATGATGTAATAGGCACTTTGGCACATCAATATTCACAACAAAATCAAATTTTTGTAATCACTGGTGACAAAGATATTCTACAATGTATTAATCCTAATGTTGAAATTTGGTTAACTAAAAAAGGATTTAACTTATACAACCGCTATACATTAGACAGATTTCAAAATGAATATGGATTAAATCCGCTACAATTAATAGATGTTAAAGCATTTATGGGAGATAGTGCTGATGGTTATCCTGGTGTTAAAGGGATTGGTGAAAAAACTGCTATAAAACTTATTCAAAATCATGGTTCTGTTGAAGCAGTGATTGACGCTTTAAACGAATTGACACCTGGTCAAAGACATAAAATAGAAGATAATTTATACAATTTGAAACTTTCTAAATCACTAGCTAAAATTCATACAGAAGTACCTATTAATACTTCTGATTTATTAAACGACATGAAGTTTGGGACGGAATTAGCTGAAATACTAAATATTTGTAAAGAACATGAACTCTATGTATCAGGAAAATACTTAGCTACACATTTTAGTTAAATAAAAAATAAAGGGCTCATACGTATTTAAATAAATACGTACGAGTCCTTTATAATTATTGTCTAATCCTTTTCATCGTACATGTTTAACGAGATAAAAATGATATCCTTCTATCCTGTAGTCACACTCATATATTTTAAAATAAAGGTTTAAATTCAAAAAATGTGTTTAGAATCATCTATTAAAAGTTTCTCACTATAGAAAGGGACTATTTCTGATTTTCGTCATAATAAGTTTTCAAATATCCTACTGACTTTGAATTGTTAAGATACTGTTTTGATTTAACGCTTTTTTGCTCTTGTTTTAGTAATTTTATATAAGGCATTTTTGGCATGATGATTTGCTTCTTTATTTTGATTCCTTGGAACCCATTTAACAAACAATAAATCAAAATATGACTCTAATGATTTTATTTTGAGCAAGTAATTTATAAACTGCTTATTTTTTACTTGTCCTTTGTTCATACTATCTTCTATTAATTTCGAATCAGTGTATACGAGTGCTGTAGTAATCCCGTGGTGTTTTGCACATTCCAATGCAAATACGAAAGCTGCCCATTCTGCACTATGATTGTCTAAGATTCCTAAATCACAGTCATAATGCAATCGTTCTTGCTCAGTAATGATAACGATAGAACATGCGCTTTGACCAGGATTGCCTGCTGTAGCAGCATCAAAATATATTTTCGCCATAAATTCACCTTCAAATTTAATAAGTTAATTTTATATTATCAAAAGAACATAAATAAGTATAATCATGTAGATGCATTTTTCTTGGAAAAATACATCAATATAACGTAAGCTATTACCGTCGTTAAAAAAGCACAACATTAATTTAATAAAGGATGATCTAATTGAAAAATATGTTTATTATACATGGCTATCAAGCTAGTACAAAAAGCCATTGGTTTCAATGGTTAGCCTCACAAATAGAGGCATATGGTTATAATGTTGAAATTATACACTTACCAAATTCTGATCATCCTGAACTTGATTCATGGTGTCAAGCAATAGATGATATTATTCAAAGTAAATTGAATTCAGAAACTATTATCGTTGCACATAGTTTGGGAGTCATATCAATATTACATTATTTAACTTCTGTTAAGCCTCATTCAAAAATAAAAGGCCTTTTTCTAGTTTCAGGTTTTAACGAAAAGTTATCGAACATACCCGAATTAAATCAATATATAGATAACACACGTATAAAACTCGATAAATTATGCGCGCAACACATTATTACAATTGGTGCTTTAAATGATCCAGTAGTGAATATAGACGCGACAGATAGATTATCAAAACAATTAAATGTCAATACACATTATATAAATCATAACGGCCACTTTTTAGAAACTGAAGGGTATCACACATTCAAGTTCTTAAAAGAAAAGATAATTGAAATATTATAATTATATTAAATCACCAGAAATAAATAAGCCCGTAAATGAACTTATCTGTTAATCATTTACGGGCTTTTCCTCAGTTATATTAAAACATGTCATTAATAACCTTCATCTAATTTTTGTATTTTGCCTTTTCGGTACATTGATTTTGCCCAATAACCAAAAGGAACATTAAAGATAGTAGAAACAATTTTTAATAAATACGTTGTAATAAAGATTTCAAATACCGCTTCATTTGGCATTGCACCTAAAAAAGCAATGATGACAAATAACGCAGTATCCACGATATTACTTAAAATAGTACTACCATAAGCTCTTATAATAAATGTTCTATCTGAACTAAACACTTTTTTGATTAATGAGAAAAGTAATACATCTAAATGTTGTCCAATAATGTATGCTATAACCGAACCTAAAGCAATCCTTGGAACAATATTAAAAATAGATTCTAATGCTTTTTGTGTATTATCTACCGGGGAAGGTGTGAAATGAAGCGAAAATTGCATCACGATAATCATCACCAATGTCGAACAAAAACCTAACCAAACTGCACGTTTAGCTATTTTGCGTCCGTAAATATCATTTAAAATATCAGTTGCTAAATAGATAGATGCAAACATAACATTTCCCAGGGTTGCTGAAATAGTAAAAATATCGATTGTTTTAATAACTTGGATATTAGCTATAATGGTGCCAATAGCAATCCATGCAATCAAACCATGTTTACCAAACAAACGATACATAGTAACTAATAAAATGAATGTTACTAAAAAAGTAATAACGCCAAATATTTCATTAAACAATTTTATTCCTCCTAAATTTTGATAATGCGGGTGTTTAGAAACCGCAAAATAAACAACTACATTATTTTACTAGAAAATATTAAAAAAGCAAGTTCAAACTTCAACTGATTTTTAAATATTTATACTAATGTTATATTTCATATTAATGATTAAACAATCGTTGTTACAAATGATATAATATCAACAAGTCTCAAATCTTATAATAAATTAACTAGTTGGGTACTTATAATTCATTTTTAGAAGTACAGGAGCGTGAAACGTATTCTAACCTATTCTGAAAAAGAGGCAATTGATGCCATAGACCAATTAATGAACACATATTGTAAAGCGTGTTTATTGAAACGTCATATAAAAAAGACAAACGGCAAAACACAAGCACATCATTTTTGTATTAATGAATGTTCTGTCGGAAAACAAATTAAGCAAATTGGCAATGAATTACAATAAAAAGGAGCATACGATTATGGAAATAATAAATATAGCTACGACACCAAATCCAAATACGATGAAAATTGATTTAAACATAGATAGTGGGGATAACAAACCTAACACATATACAAAAGTTAAAGAGGGACAACCTGACTTCATCAATGCAGTACTAGATGTAGAAGGTGTTAAATCTATATTTCAAGCAATGAATTTTATTTCTGTAGATAAAAATTCAGAAGTAGATTGGGATACACTTTTACCAAACATCACAAAAGCTCTAGAAGAAATATAAACATAAGGAGGGTGCCTTAATGGAAATAGTACGTGTTGAACCTACACCAAGTCCAAATACAATGAAAATTGTACTAAGTGAAAAAAGAGAAGATAACCAGTCTAATACTTATTCATCAGTCGCAGAAGGGCAACCTGATTTTATCAATGATGTTTTAGCAATTGATGGTGTTAAATCTATATTTCATGTAATGGATTTTTTGGCTGTAGATAAAAAACCAAAATTTGATTGGGAAGATGTTTTACCAAAAGTAACAGCAACACTCAATGATGAACAAGAAATAACTTCCGAAGCACAACCAGATGAACATTTTGGTGAAGTAAAAGCAGAGGTTTTGACATTCAAAGGTATTCCTTATCAAATTAAACTAACGACAAGTCCAGAAGAACAACGTAAACAATTACCTGAAATATATGTTGATAGCATGTTAGCTGCACAGAAAGATGATGATAATGTTGTGTTCCAACGTAAATGGGAAGATTTTGGAATACGCTATGGCGAACTCTCAGAGGTAATGGAAGACGTCGTTGAAGAAATAACGGCAATCTATCCTAAAGATCAATTGCAAAAACGAGTTGAAGAAGCTTTAGCATCCAACGTTACAATTCCTGAAACTAAATACCGACATGTAACATTGGAAGCATATCAAGCAACTGAAAGTTGGAAAGAACGATTAAGAATGCTAAAATCATTCCCAACACCTACAATTGAAGATTTACCGTTGCTCGGTGAGGTCGTGAGTGATGAACAGAAAACACCATTAAGACGTGAAGCAATTATACTCCTTGGAATGATTGAAGATGAAATCGTACTCCCATACCTCTATAAAGGCTTAAACGATAAAAGCCCTGCAGTAAGAAGAACTGCTGGTGATTGTTTAAGCGATTTAGGTTTCAAACAAGCATTACCAGAAATGGAAAAAGCATTAGACGATCCACATAAAATAGTCAGATGGAGAGCAGCAATGTTTATTTTTGATGAAGGTGGGCCAGAGCAGTTAAATTCACTTCGTGAACATGCTGACGATTCAGCCTATGAAGTGAAGCTGCAAATCGAAATGGCTATAACAAGAATTGAAAATGGCGATGAGGCATTAGGTTCCGTTTGGAAACAAATTGCAAATCGAAATAATAGCTAAAGAAACTATCATTAAATGAAATAGGAGTGTTATAAATGAATGCTTATGAAGCATATATGAATGAACTCGCAACACAAATGCGCAGCGAACTCACAAATCACGACTTTAACAGTTTAGAAACTGCTGTTGATGTTGATAACTTTATGAATAATGTATCTGAGGATGAAACAACTTTTGTCGTGATTAATTCAACTTGTGGTTGTGCTGCTGGATTGGCAAGACCTGCTGCAGTTACTGTTGCAGAACAAAATGAAAAAAAACCAACAAATAAAGTGACTGTTTTTGCCGGTCAAGATAAAGAAGCAACCGAAGAAATGCGCGCTTTTATTCAACAAGTACCGTCCAGTCCATCGTATGCATTGTTTAAAGGAAAAGAATTAAAACATTTTATGCCAAGAGAACATATAGAAGGTAGAGATATACAAGATATTTGTATGGATATTAAAGACATATTTGATGATTATTGTGATTAATCAATAAGACCAAGGCTGAGATATAAATAAGTGTCTCAGCCTTAAATTGCTTTAATAACAAGTACAACATCCTTAATACTTATCATGCATTAATTTAATGAGCATATTTTTACTGTTTTTTGAGTAGTTTCTAGGTCATCCTTTTATTGATTATAACTATTTAAAAAGTTTATAATACTTCTAATTATTTATCATAATCATTAGAACAACCAGCCAATATTATTAAGGCATAAACTGAATACATATTTTATTCTCAAATTCCACTCATATTTTCACTTTACTAGTGGTTATTTCTTTAAATTATTGGTATTTTAAAATATGATTAACTATAAATAACTTTACTGTTGAAAGGAGTGTGTTCGTCATGCTAAATACATTTGATCAATCCTATCATGATCTTTGTAACGAAATATTAGAAATAGGAAAGCAAAAAGAAGACCGTACAAATACAGGTACTATTTCAAAATTCGGACATCAATTAAGGTTTGATTTGTCAAAAGGATTCCCATTGCTAACTACCAAAAAAGTATCATTTAAATTGATTGCAACTGAATTACTATGGTTTATCAAAGGCGATACAAATATTAAATATTTACTCCAATATAATAATAATATATGGAATGAATGGGCGTTTGAAAATTATATTAACTCAGTTGATTATAAAGGTCCAGACATGACAAACTTTGGTCATAGAGCCCAAACCGATGAGGCATTTAATAAAAAATATAAAGCGGAAATGCGTAAATTTAAAGAGCTAATTTTAAATGATGCGTCTTTTGCTAAAAAATATGGTGATTTAGGAAATGTTTATGGCAAACAATGGCGTGATTGGGAAGATAAAAATGGCAATCATTTTGATCAGTTAAAAACTGTTATCGAACAAATTAAACATCATCCGAATTCAAGACGCCATATTGTCTCAGCTTGGAATCCAACTGAAATCGATACTATGGCATTACCACCTTGTCACACAATGTTTCAGTTTTATGTCCAAGATGGGAAATTAAGTTGCCAATTATACCAAAGAAGTGCAGATATCTTTTTAGGTGTACCATTTAACATTGCTAGTTACAGTTTGCTGACACATTTAATTGCTAAAGAATGTGGTTTAGAGGTGGGTGAATTTATACACACATTCGGCGATGCTCATATTTATACAAATCATATGGAAGCTATTGAAACACAGTTGTCTCGTACAAGCTATGCGCCACCACAACTTAAAATAAATTCAGATAACTCTATTTTCGACATTAACTATGAAGATTTAGAAATAGTAAATTATGAATCACATCCAGCAATTAAAGCACCAATAGCTGTATAAAATTTTAAAAAATGATTAGTATTAATAATGATTTAATATATTTACTGATAATATTATATTACTATTAGGAGGGAAATTATGACACTTTCTATACTTGTTGCTCACGATCAGCAACGTGTTATTGGGGTAAATAATCAACTACCATGGCATTTACCAAATGATTTAAAGCATGTAAAAAAACTATCCACTGGCAATACACTTGTTATGGGCCGTGCAACATTTGATTCTATAGGAAAGCCGCTTCCTAATAGAAAAAACGTAGTATTAACAAGAAATAAATCATTCGCACATGACGGTGTAGATGTTATCCATTCAATTGACGAAATATATAATTTGCCAGGCCATGTGTTCATTTTTGGTGGACAAACATTATTTGAAGAAATGATTGATAAAGTCGATGATATGTATATTACAGTAATTGAAGATAAATATAATGGAGATACATTCTTTCCACCTTATACATTTGAAGAATGGGAAGTAGAATCTTCTATTCCGGGAACATTAGATGAAAAAAATACGATTCCACATACATTTCTACATTTAGTTCGTAAAGATACAACATAGGAGGAAAGAATAATGAAAATGAAAATTGTAACTGATTCAACATCAGATTTATCTCATGCTTATTTAAAAGATAATGATATACATGTCATCCCACTTAATTTAACTATTGATGGTAAGTCGTATGTAGATCAAGTCGACATTTCCTCTGAAGCATATATAAAAAAATTAGAAGAAAATGCTGATGTAAAAACGAGTCAACCAGCTATCGGTAATTTTATTGAGTTATATGATGAATTAGGCAAAGATGGTTCTGAAATCATTAGTATCCACATGACATCAGGGCTTAGCGGTACTTATCAAACCGCACTTCAAGCAAGTCAAATGACAGATAGTACGGTAACTGTCATAGATTCAAAATCTATTTCATTTGGATTAGGATATCAAGTCCAACATGTTGTAGATTGGAATAACCAAGGTTTTTCATCAGAAGAAATTGTTTCAAAAATAACTGACTTACAAAGTAATATAAAATTATATGTTGTTATTGGCCAATTAAATCAATTAATCAAAGGCGGTAGAATCAGTAAAACGAAAGGATTAATTGGTAATATGATGAAAATTAAGCCAATTGGGACGCTTGACGATGGTAAAATTGAACTCATTCATAATTCTCGTACTCAAAATGGTAGTATTCAATTTCTAAAAAAAGAAATCAGTACGTTTTTAGGAGATAAAAAAATTAAATCTATCGGTATCGCACACGCTAATATTTTAGAATTTGTGGATAAAATTAAAAAGCATTTTACCGAAGAATTTAATATCACTGAATATGATACAAATGTTACAACACCTATAATATCAACACACACTGGAGAAGGCGCAATAGGTCTAGTTGTTTTAAAATCATAAACTAATTTATAATAAATTAAGGTTCGTTTTAATTATTCTTTCATTTGTTAAATTTTCAAAACAATTTAATAGCTTATCACTGAAAATAATGATAACTTAATGACAAGATAATAAAAAAGGAGGTATACCATGGCATATGCGACATTAGCTGGGGGTTGTTTCTGGTGTTTGGTAAAACCGTTCACCTCTTATCCGGGCATTGAAAATGTTGTTTCTGGCTATAGTGGTGGACATGTTGAAAACCCTTCTTATGAAGATGTTAGTCATGGACAAACCGGCCATGTAGAAGCAGTACAAATCACATATAACTCTGAAATTACTTCCTTCGAGAACATTTTAGATGTTTATTTTAAAACATTTGATCCAACTGATAATGGCGGTCAATTTTTTGATAGAGGCGAACATTATCAACCAGCTATTTTTTATCATAATGAAGCACAAAAAAAAGCTGCAGAAGCAAAAATTCAAGAGTTAAATGAGCAGGCAATATTTAATAAACCCGTAATTACACCCATAAAACCATACAAAAACTTTTATCCTGCTGAATCCTATCATCAAGATTACTATAAAAAGAATCCATTGCATTATGAGCAATATCAACGTGGTTCTGGCAGAAAAAGTTTTATAGAAAAACATTGGGGGAAACAATATGATTAAGAAAAATAAAAATGATTTAACAGAAATGGAATACTTGGTAACTCAAGAAGATGGAACAGAGCCTCCTTTCCAAAATGAATATTGGAATCATTTTGAAAAAGGGGTTTATGTTGATAAAATTTCTGGTAAACCTTTATTTACCTCAGAAGAAAAATTTGAATCAGACTGTGGTTGGCCTAGTTTCTCAAAAGCTTTAGATGATGATGAAATCATAGAGCTCGTTGACAAAACATTTGGTATGGTGCGCACAGAAGTACGCTCTGAAGATGCGAACAGCCATTTAGGACATGTTTTCAATGATGGTCCAATTGAAAGTGGCGGTTTAAGATATTGTATTAACTCAGCTGCCGTGCAATTTATACCATTTGAAAAACTGGAAGAATTAGGTTACGGAGATTTAATACCACATTTTGAAAAATAAGGAGCGAACAAGACATGTTTAAAAAATTATTTGGTAAAGGTAAAGAAGTCGACAAAGAAACGAGTGTATATGCACCTATTACTGGAGAATATGTGAAAATAGAAGATATCCCAGATCCAGTATTTGCGCAAAAAATGATGGGAGAAGGATTTGGAGTAAATCCAACTGATGGTGAAGTTGTTTCTCCAATCAATGGTAAAGTAGATAATATCTTCCCAACAAAACATGCAATTGGTTTACAAGCTGATAATGAACTTGAACTACTTGTTCATATTGGTTTAGATACAGTACAACTTGACGGAGAAGGTTTCGAAGTATTAGTCGAAAGTGGCGATACTGTTAGTGTGGGAGACCCATTATTACGTTTTGATTTAGATTATATAAAAGAAAATGCTAAATCAGTTATTTCTCCAATAATTGTTACAAACTCAGATAACACGTCATCTGTGGCAATTGCCGACGATATAACATCAGTAACTAAAGGTGAAACTAAAATTATTGATGTGACAATGAACTAATGAAAGATCATTCATTTTATCAATTTGCATTAACAGCACGTGGTCGAAAAGACGAAAAAGGCGAATTAGCTGAAGAAATTTTTGATGATTTGTCTTTTCCACGACAGGAAAAAGATTTTCATGCTCTATCAGATTACATTGAAATGCAAGGAAGTTATACCGTTTCAATGTCTGTTTTTGATAGTTTATATGATGAATATACTGAATGGTTAAAATTTTAGTCTTAGTTTATATTTGAGAGAATATAGTAAAGTATATTAAAATAATAAAGTATCATAGAGAGCTGGGATTAATCTTTAATGATTCAATCCCAGCTACTTTTATTTTCAAATCAATAAAATTTCGATTTGAATTATACATATATTTAGGAAGTGATAAAATGTCGGAAAGATCAGACATGCAAAATGAAAACCACGAAGAAACTAAAAATAACGATGCTAATAACAAATATTCCACTAAAAATATGAGCTTTAAACGGAAAAATTTCATTTTAACAATCATAAGTATTGTGCTTATAACAGCAGTTTTAACAGTTTTTGCAACCATAGCAGTCATGAACTGGACAAGTGGGTTAGATGGAAAACAAAGAACAGAAATGAAAAAGGTTGAAGATGTCTATAGTATTTTAAATAAGGAATATTATAAAAATACAGATTCAGAAAAAATATCGGAATCTGCAATTAAGGGAATGGTAAAAGATTTAGATGATCCATATTCGGAATATATGACTAAAAAAGAATCTAAATCGTTTAACGAGGATGTCTCAGGTGATTTTGTGGGTATTGGTGCAGAAATGCAAAAAAAGGGAGATAAAATTCAAATTACAAGCCCTATGAAAAACTCTCCTGCAGAAAAAGCTGGCATTCAACCTAAAGATGTAGTGACTAAGGTGAATGGTAAATCTATTAAAGGTCAACCACTTGAAGCTATAGTCAAAAAAGTGCGTGGAAAACAAGGTTCAAAAGTTACATTAACAATTGAAAGAGCGAACCAAGAACACGACATCACTATTAAAAGGGATAAAATACATGTTAAAAGTGTTGAATATGAAAAACATGGAAATACTGGTGTGTTTACAATAAATAAATTTCAAAGTAGTACTTCTGGTGAATTAAAATCTTTAATTATTAAAGCTCATAAAGATGGAATTAGAAAAATTGTTCTCGATTTACGTAATAATCCCGGTGGGTTGCTTGATGAAGCTGTGAAAATGGTAAATATTTTCGTGGATAAAGGAAAAACCGCAGTTCAACTTGAAAAAGGCGATCAAAAAGAACAAATAAAAACATCAAACGATGCAAGCAAAGAAGCTAAGGATATGGATGTTTCAATTTTAGTGAATAAAGGTTCGGCCAGTGCGTCAGAAGTATTCACTGGTGCTATGATGGATTATAATAAAGCTAAAATTTACGGTTCAAAAACTTTTGGTAAAGGCATAGTACAAACCACACATGAATTTAATGATGGTTCACTATTAAAATTTACGAATATGAAATGGTTGACTCCAAAATCTCGTTATATTCATGGGAAAGGCATTAAACCTGATACAAAAATTAATGAACCTGAATATCAATCTTTAAGCGTCATTCCTAATACACAGACATACCAGTTGGGTGATGAAGACAAACATGTTAAAACAATTAAAGTGGGTCTATCTGCATTAAACTATCAGTCTAATAATAAATCTAAACGCTTTGATAAAGAATTAGAAGATGCTATTAAATCATTCCAAAAAGATAATAATTTAACAGTTAATGGAAAATTCAACAAACAAACCAATGATAAATTCACACAAGCTTTAGTTAATAAAGCAAATAAAGAAGATACTGTATTACAAACCCTATTAAACAAATTAAAATAAAGAGGTGAACCTCGCATGATAAGATTAGGTACCGTAGAAGATTTACCAACTATTTTAACGATTGTAGAAGAAGCAAAGTCAATAATGCAACAAGAAAACAACAACCAATGGGATGAACAATATCCATTAAAATCACATTTCAAAGAAGATATTAGTAAAGATTCATTGTTTGTTTTAGAAGAAAAAGATACAATTTTTGCCTTTATAGTTGTCGACCAGCAACAATCTGAGTGGTATGATGAACTGGCATGGCCAATTGATAGAAAAAATGCATACGTTATTCATAGATTGGCAGCCTCATCAGAATATAAAGGTGCTGCTACAAAATTATTTGATTTTGCTGTTAACCTTGCTTTACGAGATAATGTACATGTAATGTTAACTGACACTTTTGCATTGAATAAACGTGCTCAAGGATTATTCCAAAAATTTGGCTTTATCAAATTAGGTGAAGTAAATATTGATTATCCTCCTTTCGATAAAGGAGAACCATTCTATGCCTATTATAAAAAATTAGAAGAATAGAGGTAATAATATGACAAAAATCGCATTTACTGGTGGCGGTACTGTTGGACATGTTTCTGTTAATCTAAGTTTGATTCCAACAGCTTTAGAAGAAGGACATGAAGCATTTTATATCGGCTCCAAAAATGGTATGGAACGAGAAATGATTGAATCCCAATTACCAGAAATCCCATATCATAAAATTTCAAGCGGTAAATTAAGACGATACATCTCTTTTGAAAATATTAAAGATATTTTTAAAGTATTAAAAGGTATCTTCGATTCAAGACGCATTTTAAAAAAAGAAAAACCTGACCTATTATTCTCAAAAGGTGGTTTTGTATCTGTCCCTGTAGTTATCGCTGCTAAATCCCTAAAAATTCCAACTATTATACATGAATCTGATTTAACACCCGGACTAGCAAATAAAATTGCTTTAAAGTTTGCTAAAAAGATTTATACAACCTTTGAGGATACATTACAATACCTGCCGAGTGAAAAAGCGGATTTTGTAGGTGCTACAGTGCGGGAAGATTTAAAAAGTGGTGATAAAAATAGAGGCTATCAATTAACAGAATTTAAAGATAATAAAAAGGTTTTATTAATCATGGGTGGTAGCCTTGGAAGTAAAAAGTTAAATGATATTATTAGAGATAATTTAGACGCATTATTAAATAATTATCAAGTGATCCATTTAACTGGTAAAGGATTGCTGGATCAATCCTTGACAAATAAAGAAGGATACGTTCAGTTTGAATTTGTTAAAGACGATTTAACTGATTTATTAGCGATAACAGACACAGTTATTAGTCGTGCTGGCTCAAACGCTATATATGAATTCTTGGCATTAAGAATTCCAATGCTCTTAATTCCATTAGGCCTTGACCAATCTAGAGGAGATCAAATTGACAATGCGAAAAATTTTGAATCTAAAGGTTTTGGAAGAACAATTCCTGAAGACACTTTAACCGAGGATAAACTCATCGATCAGTTAAAAGATATCGAAACTCACCGTGAATCTATTATAACTCAGATGCAAACATACAAAGAAAGTTTTACACGCCAAGATTTATTTCATAAAATTATTAAAGATGCAAATAACTAATAATAGGGAGGATACGCAATGAGTCGTTGGAAAAGAATAAGTCTACTCATTATTTTTACATTAATTTTTGGCATTATTGCATCCTTCCATGAATCAAGATTAGGGAAATGGATAGACAATGAAGTTTATGAATTCATATATTCTTCTGAAAGTTTTATAACTACTACATTTTTCTTAGGAGTAACTAAAATCGGGGAAGTATGGGCAATGGTTTGTTTATCATTATTACTTATCGCCTATTTAATGCTTAAAAAATTAAATATAGAGGCACTTTTCTTTGCAATAGCAATGAGTTTATCAAGTACTTTAAACCCATTATTAAAAAACGTATTTGACAGAGAACGACCTACACTATTACGTCTCATAGATATCTCTGGTTTTAGTTTTCCAAGTGGACACGCAATGGGGTCAGCCGCTTTCTTTGGCAGTACCATTTACATTGCTAATCGTGTCTTGAAAGGTAAAACAAAAGGAATTATGATAGGTCTTTCAGCACTATTTATTATTTTAATTTCATCATCAAGAGTATATCTTGGTGTTCATTATCCAACTGATATCATTGCTGGTATCATTGGTGGTGCTTTTTGTGTCGTATTATCAACATTAATATTAAGACACAAATTAAAAATTTAAAAAATAACGAAATAGAACAAATGGCAATTTCTATATAAAATAGAAATTGCCATTTTTTAAATTCATCTGAGATACTTATATCTCAAACTTAATTTAATTGTGTCAAAAATTATTATAAAAACCGATTTCATAATGCAAACCGGTTTCTATATATACGTTGATTTACAACGTTAGTCTTTTACGGGCATATAAAAGGGGATATTTACGAAAATGATCAATTCTACTAAAACAAATATGTGTGGGGGGAATGTCTATGTAGTATTGATAATCATTTTCAATTACATTATACAACACTGAGAA
Organism: Staphylococcus sp. HMSC034G07; assembly: GCF_001835975.1. Classification (NCBI taxonomy): domain Bacteria; kingdom Bacillati; phylum Bacillota; class Bacilli; order Caryophanales; family Staphylococcaceae; genus Staphylococcus; species Staphylococcus sp. HMSC034G07. The sequence continues at coordinate 392,578 of NZ_KV826609.1, read as the reverse complement.
TAATTGTCAATTAGATTTCGAATATTTTCTTATTTTTTATTTCAACATCGTTATACTTATTTATATTCAATATCTTATTTTATTTTTAATACCCTGTTACTTTCTATAAACTGTTATTTCATATATTATATATTTTGAGGTGTAAGCAATGACAAAAATTTTAATTGTTGAAGATGAACAAAATCTTGCACGTTTCATCGAGTTAGAATTAGAGCACGAAAACTATGCAGTAGATATTGAATATGATGGCAAACCTGGGTTAGAAAAAGCTTTAACAAATGATTACGATTTGATTTTGTTAGATTTGATGCTACCTAATATTAATGGTTTAGAAATTTGTAGACAAGTCAGACAAAATAAATCCACTCCTATAATTATTATCACAGCAAAAAGTGACACTTACGATAAAGTAGCTGGATTAGATTATGGGGCAGATGATTATATAGTAAAACCCTTTGATATTGAAGAATTATTAGCAAGAATAAGAGCAATGTTACGTAGACAGCCACAAAAGAACATCATCGACATGCAAGGCATTATTATAGATAGAGATGGCTTTAAAGTAACTGTAGATGGTAATTCTTTAGATTTGACGAAAACAGAATATGATTTATTGACCTTATTAGCTGAAAATCGTAATCATGTATTACAGCGAGAACAAATTATCGCAGATGTGTGGGGGTATGATTCAGAAGTTGAAACTAACGTTGTTGATGTATACATCCGCTATTTAAGAAATAAGCTTAAACCATATAATAAAGATAAAATCATAGAAACTGTACGTGGCGTGGGATATGTGGTTAGAAAATGAAACAGCGTAAATTAAAAACCAAGTGGATGATTATCACAACAACGATTACATTTTCAACCATATTTATATTTAGTTTAATTATCATATTCTTTCTAAGTAACGCATTACGTCACAACGAACTAAGCGAAGCTGAAAGAAGTTCATCGGATATCATTCAACTTTTCGAATCTAAACAATTAAACGATATTACACCATTAGACTTAAATGCTTCGTTAGGTAATTTTCAAAAAGTGATTCTTTATAATAAAAATGGTGAAAAACAAATAGAGACTTCAAATGACAACGATATCGTTTATTCACCTAATTTCAAACCTAAAGAAATTGATACGGCTTTAATAAAAAAATACCATAACAACGATTATTTAATTATTACAAACCGGATTAATACGCACCATTTTAAAGGATATAGCGTAATCATTCATTCTTTAGAGAATTATAATGCACTCGTCAATTCATTGTATTTTATTGCACTCATATTTGGAGTGATTGCTACTTTTATAACTGCAATGGTAAGTTATTTCTTCTCTGCACAAATTACAAAACCATTAATCTTAATGTCTAATAAAATGCAGCAAATTCGTCGTGATGGTTTCCAAGAAAAAGTGGACTTAGTTACTAATTATGAAGAAACAGATAATTTAATTGTCACTTTTAATGAAATGATGTTCCAATTAGAAGAATCGTTTAACCAACAGCGTCAATTTGTTGAAGATGCTTCACATGAGCTACGAACTCCATTACAAATTATTCAGGGTCACTTAAATTTGATACAGCGGTGGGGCAAAAAAGATGCAGCAATTCTTGAAGAGTCACTCGACATATCCTTAGAAGAAATGACTAGAATTACAAAATTAGTTGAAGAATTATTATTGTTAACAAAAGATAACAACAATAGTAAAGAAAATGAAACCGAAAGTGTAGAAATTAATCAAGAGATTACATCCAGAATTAAATCACTAAAACAACTTCATCAAGATTATGTTTTTGAATTTGTACCTTATCAAAAACCGCTTAATATAAAAATAGACCGTTATCAATTTGAACAAGTACTAATTATCTTCATTGATAACGCCATGAAATATGATCAAGTTAATAAATATATTCAAATTCAAACAAATCTAAGGAACAAACAAATATCAATTGAAATCACTGACCATGGTGTAGGTATTCCAAAAGAGGATATAGATTTTATTTTTGACAGATTCTATAGAGTTGATAAATCCCGTTCCAGAAAGTTAGGCGGCAATGGTTTAGGTTTGTCGATAGCTAAAAAAATCATTGAATTAAATCATGGGACAATTCATGTAGAAAGTGAAGTAGGAAAATACACGACATTTAAAATCACATTTTGATTATTAACAGGTTACTCATTCAAGTAAAAATATGTTACGCTATAAAATGAAAATACAATTAGCAGAGCCAAATAAAATCAGGTTCTGCTTTTTTCATATAACTAGTTATTGATACTTTAATTTGCGTTTATTTAATGCTATTATTGATTTGTAAGCGTTTTAACTATTTTGTGGAGGGTGTAATATGAGCAACGAAAGTCAGGTTACCCAGGCACCTGTAAATTTCGGGGCAAATCTTGGATACATTTTAGATCTATATGATTTATATTTGAATGATCCAGCTTCAGTCCCTGAAGATTTACAAGTCCTATTTAGTACAATCAAAAACGGTGAAGCAAACATCACAACAAATACAGCTGATGGTCAACAAAATACGACTAAAGCTGATAGCACGATTAAACGTGTTATGCGTCTCATAGATAACATACGTCAATATGGGCATTTATTGGCAGATATTTATCCAGTTAACAAACCTGAAAGAGAAAATGTTCCAAAATTAAATATTGAAGATTTTAATTTGGATAAAGAAACACTAGAGTCAATTTCAGCAGGTATTGTATCTGAACACTTTAAAGATATTTACGATAATGCTTATGAAGCTATTGTTCGTATGGAAAAACGTTATAAAGGACCTATTGCATTTGAATATACACATATCAATAACAATAGGGAACGTGTATGGTTAAAACGTAGAATAGAAACACCATACAAAGCAACATTAAACGATAATCAAAAGATTGAATTATTTAAAAACTTAGCACATGTAGAAGGCTTCGAAAAATATTTACACAAAAACTTTGTGGGCGCAAAACGTTTCTCAATAGAAGGTGTAGACACACTCGTGCCAATGTTACAACAAACATTAAGACTTGCTAGTGACGAAGGCATTCAAAATATACAAATAGGTATGGCCCACCGTGGTAGATTAAATGTACTTACACATGTGTTAGAAAAACCATATCAAATGATGATTTCTGAATTCATGCACACTGATCCAATGAAATTCCTACCAAAAGATGGTAGTTTAGAATTAACTTCAGGTTGGTCAGGAGATGTAAAATACCATCTCGGTGGTGTAAAAACTACAAATTCTTATGGAAGTGAGCAGCGCATTTCCCTTGCGAATAATCCAAGTCATCTTGAAATCGTTGCGCCGGTTGTATTAGGTAAAACACGTGCAAATCAAGATGATACCGACAAACCTGGAAAAGTTCATACTGATTTCCATAAATCTATGCCGATATTGATTCATGGTGATGCTGCTTACCCAGGACAAGGTATTAACTTCGAAGCTATGAATTTAGAAAATTTAGACGGCTATTCAACAGGTGGTACACTCCATATTATCACTAATAATAGAATTGGCTTTACAACTGAGCCAGAAGATGGTCGTTCTACAACGTATTCATCTGATGTTGCAAAAGGCTACGATGTACCTATCATGCATGTTAATGCAGATAATGTTGAAGCAACTATTGAAGCAATTGAAATTGCTATGGCGTTTAGAAAAGAATTCCATAAAGATGTTGTCATTGATTTGGTTGGTTATCGTAGATATGGGCACAATGAGATGGATGAACCATCCATTACCAATCCGTTACCATACCATAATATTCGAAAACATGACCCTGTTGATGTACTTTATGGTCATCAATTAGTTCAAGATAATATTATTTCTGAAGATCAAATGAATCAAATCTTTGATGAAGTTCAAAAAGAACTCCGTGCCGCTCATGATGAAATAGATAAAAACGACAAGATGGATAATCCAGATATGCAAAAACCAGATAGTCTTGCCGAACCACTCCAAAGTGTCGATGTGGATGTAAGTTATGAACAACTTAAAGAAATTAATGATGCAATGCTATCATATCCATCTAACTTTAATGTTCTTAAAAAATTGAATAAAGTCTTAGAGAAAAGAAGAGAGCCTTTTGAGAGCGAAGATGGATTAGTTGATTGGGCTCAAGCAGAACAATTAGCATTCGCAACAATCACTCAAAAAGGTACGCCTATTCGCTTAACTGGACAAGATAGTGAACGTGGTACATTCAGTCACCGTCACGCCGTACTCCATGACCCTGATTCAGGTGAAGAATATATCCCACTTCACAATGTTCCAGGACAAAAAGCAACTTTTGAAGTGCGTAACTCGCCACTATCAGAAGCAGCGGTTGTTGGTTTTGAATATGGTTATAATGTGCAAAATAAAGATTGTATGACAATTTGGGAAGCCCAATATGGAGACTTTTCTAATATGGCTCAAATGATATTCGATAACTTCTTATTTAGTGCTAGAGCTAAATGGGGTGAACGTTCAGGTTTAACACTATTCTTACCTCATTCATTTGAAGGTCAAGGGCCTGAACATTCATCTGCACGTTTAGAAAGATTCTTACAATTAGCTGGGGAAAATAACAGTACAGTAGTAAACTTATCAAGCTCAAGTAACTACTTCCATTTACTGAGAGCTCAAGCTGCTAGCTTAGGTACACAATCAATGAGACCACTAGTAGTAATGTCTCCTAAGAGTCTCTTACGTAATAAAACAGTTGCTGACCCAATTGATAAATTTACATCTGGAAAATTCGAACCAATTTTACCAGAAGAACATGATAAAGAAGCTGTTAAAAAAGTAATTCTAGCGTCAGGTAAAATGTTTATTGATTTAAAAGAATATTTAGCAAAAAATCCAAATAATTCAATTTTACTAGTTGCCGTGGAAAGATTATATCCATTCCCAGCTGAAGAAATTGAAACATTACTAAATGAATTACCTCATTTAGAAAATGTAGCTTGGGTACAAGAAGAACCTAAGAACCAAGGCGCTTGGTCATTTGTTTATCCATATCTGAAAGAATTAACTACAGATAAATACGATTTAAGCTATCATGGCCGTATTCAACGTTCAGCTCCTGCTGAAGGTGATGGAGAAATACACAAACTTGTTCAAAATATGATAATCGAACAAAGCACAAAATTTAACTAGGGGGAAGTTAAGCATGCCAGAGGTAAAAGTTCCAGAATTAGCAGAATCCATTACAGAAGGTACCATTGCAGAATGGTTAAAACAAGTCGGTGATAGTGTAGATAAAGGTGAAGCTATCCTTGAATTAGAAACAGATAAAGTAAACGTCGAAGTAGTTTCTGAAGAAGCTGGTGTATTGCAAGAATTACTTGCAAATGAAGGTGATACGGTAGAAGTTGGCCAATCTATCGCTGTTGTAGGCGAAGGAAGTGGCAATAATAATTCAGAAGCACCTAAACAAGATAATTCTGAATCACAAGCAGCTGATAGTAACGAAAAATCAGAGCAACCAAAATCAGAGCAACCAAAATCAGAAGCTCAAAATGATAATGAAAGTACTGCTGACGATTCACAAAATAAAGGACAACGTGTTAATGCGACACCATCTGCACGTAAATATGCACGTGAAAAAGGCATTGACTTATCCGAAGTAGCAACGCAATCAAATGATGTTGTTAGAAAAGAACATGTTGATCAATCACAAAATAATAAGAATGAACAAGCTGCACAATCATCATCAAAAGAAGAACCTAAAAAACAAGCAGCTCCACAAAACCCAACAAAACCAGTTATCAGAGAAAAAATGTCTCGTCGTAAGAAAACAGCTTCCAAAAAGTTATTAGAAGTATCTAATAATACAGCAATGCTAACAACATTTAATGAAGTTGATATGACAAATGTGATGAACTTACGTAAACGTAAAAAAGAACAATTCATTAAAGATCATGATGGTACAAAACTAGGTTTCATGTCATTCTTTACAAAAGCATCAGTAGCAGCATTGAAAAAGTACCCTGAAGTAAACGCTGAAATTGATGGTGAAGACATGATTACAAAACAATACTATGACATCGGGGTTGCCGTATCTACAGATGACGGATTACTCGTACCATTTGTAAGAGATTGTGATAAGAAAAACTTTGCCGAAATTGAAGATGAAATAGCTAATTTAGCTATCAAAGCGCGTGATAAAAAATTAGGTTTAGATGATATGGTAAATGGCTCATTTACTATTACCAATGGTGGTATCTTTGGTTCAATGATGTCTACACCAATTATTAATGGTAGCCAAGCTGCGATTCTAGGTATGCATTCTATTATTACACGTCCGATTGCTATCGACGCAGACACAATTGAAAACCGTCCGATGATGTACATTGCATTAAGTTATGATCATAGAATCATCGATGGTAAAGAAGCAGTAGGTTTCTTAAAAACTATTAAAGAATTAATTGAAAATCCAGAAGATTTACTATTAGAATCTTAATCCACAACACAAAATAGTTTACTAATCCCAATACAACGGCGTTCAGCGTCGTTGTATTTTTATGTGTTTATTTCATTTTTGATAACATTCAAATGCCCGCTCTAGCATTATTTTACTATTGAAAGTCATTGTGATTATTTGAATATAAAATAAAAAGCACCTAAATTATTTAAGTGCTTTTGTATTATACGAAAGATATTATTACTAATAATAAAGCACAAGCTAAGCAGATGTAGCCTGTAACTTTAAAATTTTGCTTAAAAAATACATAACTTAAAATGAAAATAGATAGAGTTAGACTTAAGATGGATAGTAGAACAGATACATGAATGATATTAAAACTTATGAATATATGAAAAACAAATAACATTGTAGCTATTATTAATAATATTATTTCAAGTGGTTTTAAATCTTTCATCTGAGGATTGACCAAAATATTGTCCTCCCTGAATTTATCTAATTAAGCATATCCATATCATCAAACATGAAAAGCTGTAAAAATATTCATTTCAATCTATTGATATTATTACATATTAATAATGAATAGTCATATGTAAGTACACTGGTTCATCATGTTGGTTTAAATATTGGTGAAATATATTTCCATTGAATTTAATAGCTTCATTTTTATGAATAACAAAGGTTTCTCCATCTAATATAAGTGTTAAGGTACCTTCATAGACTGTGATATATTCCATTGTATTTGATCCATGGGGCGACCCGTCCATTTGCCCTTCAACTCCAATAACAACCATATAGCTTTCAAACTTCTTTTCAATATCAAACTTAAATAGAGGATATGCTTTATATTTATTATCTTCTGAAATTAAGGGTTGTATTTCATTCAAACTAACTTTCTGTATAATATTGCTATTTTCTTGTGTTAATTCTGTGAATGATACTTTTAAACCATTTGCTATCTTCCATAATGTTGTGATAGATGGAATGGATATCTTACGTTCTATTTGTCCCAACATTGTTTTACTTACACCTGTGACATCAGATAATTGTTCCAATGAATAACCACTTTGTTTTCTATATAATTTTAAATTTTCAGCTATAATGTCGTTAATTTCTCTCATCAATTTAAGCACCTCTATTTACAATATAACGTATAAACCATATACTTTAAAGACCAAACATTATAACGTAAATTTGGACGTTATAATGTTTTGATACGTGGGGGAGATTAAAATGTTAATAATATCTATGCTTATATATGCTGTTGTTGCAAGCTTTACACCCGGTCCTAATAATATAATGGCTTTGTTTTTTTCTCAAAATTTAAATTTTAAAAGCAGCTTACGATTTTCAATTGGTGTTGGATTTGGTTTTCTTTTGTTGTTACTAATATCCAGTATATTTAATACAACTTTGCATGCCGCTTTTCCTAAAATTGAATTTTTGATGAAAATATTTGCATTTATATATTTACTTTATTTAGCTTTAAAGATTTCTATGAGTTCTATTTATGGGACAAAGCAAACTTTTAGTCACAAGCTCAGTGGTTTAAAATCTGGTGTAATGCTACAATTCATTAATCCTAAAGGAATTATTTATGCTTTAACAGTAATTTCTACTTTTATCACACCTTTTTCTACGGATTGGCAAAAACAATTACCCTTTATTATCTTACTGGCTATTATCGGTTTTTTAGGTACTTTGAGTTGGGGTGTTTTAGGTTCTTTATTTAAATCATTTATATCAACACATGAACGTATATTTAATTTTGTCATGGCTGGTCTATTAGTTTATGTTGCTATAAATATTTTAATACACTAGTTATGAAATAATTGTTATTTAATGATTATCATATTGTTGTGAAAATTCGCGCGGACTACAACCATATGAGGTTTTAAATCTTCTGTAAAAATTCGAATAATCACTAAAACCACAATGAGTTGCTACTTGTTGTGGATTTTCTCCATTTTTTAATAACCTTTGAGCATTTTGCAAACGCAGATTTAATAAATAACGATATGGTGGATAGCCAACTAGTTTTGTAAATTGTTGCGTGATTTTATGTCGACTTACAAAAAATTTATTTTCAAGTTGCTCTAATGATATTTCCTGACTGTAATGTAATTCCATATAGTCTAATACCTGTCTAACTAAGTGACTAGATGGGTCATCACTATAATCAACGATACCTTCATTTTCTATTGCTACTCTATTAAGTATGATTAAAAACTGTGTCAGTAAAGATTTAGCAGCTAAATCTTTACCAAAAGCTTGATTATCTTGTTCATTAATTAAACCTTGTAACAAATAATATAATTCTCTTTTTTGATATTCCGATAACTGCAATAGATATTTAAATTTAGATGAATATTTATCAAAACACACGCTTAGATCACAATTTTCTACAGAAAGTTCATTTATTATTTCAGCATCAAATCGTAAGCCGATACGCTCTGCGTGACCATCCTTTTGTTCATCCAAACGATGGAATTCGTATGGTGGAATAATGAGCATTGAGCCAACCTCTAAATTAAAAGATTGTCCTTCTATGGTATAAAGCAAATTTCCAGATAATGAAAAAAATATTTCATAATGATCATGATAATGTAATTCATTTCCAAAATGACCGTCACTTATTTTATGCCATGCGGCGTATTGACCATCAAAGGGTAATGAAATTGTATCAAATTGTTGGGTAAATGTTTCTCTATCTTTCATGAAAATATCCCTCCTGCTCAAAAAACATACTTTTTTCCATGATTTACAATGTTGTTATTTTTCCCTCAAATTATAATTATATTATAACACTAAAATATAAATATTTTTGAAAGGAAGAATGAATATGACATCAACTCAAATTGGCGTTCAAATGATGATGCTCAAACAAAAAGTACAAGAAGAAGGATTATATAACGTACTGAAGAAAGTCAGTGATTTAGGTTATAATGCGGTCGAAATTTCTCAAATCGACATGAACCCACAGAATATTGAAGCAATGCAACAAGCGATTAATGATTTTGGAATGAATATTGCAGCAATGTCCTGTGGTGTAGAACATATATCTGCTAAACAAAAATATCCTGGAGATACATTAGAAGATGATTTCGATAAAATTGTAGCTGATTGTAAAGCTGTGAACTGTTCTATTTTGAGAATAGGAATGTTACCAATTAACTATATGGGATCCAAAGAAAGCACCTTACAATTTGCTGAAATTTGTGAAACTTATGCCAAAAGACTTAAAGAAGAAGGCATTGATTTATACTATCATGCCCATAATTTAGAATTTGTTCAATACAATGGACAATTTATGCTTGATTTAATGAGAGATCATACAAATCATTTAGGTTTCGAACTAGATATCCATTGGATTTGGAGAGCAGGACTTAATCCAATAGATGTCATTCCAAAATATGCAAATCGTATTCGTGCTATACATTTAAAAGACTATCGAGTAGGTGAAATAGATATGTCACAATACCCTGGCGAAGGACATGAAAAATTATATTATATGTTACATATGATTACTCAATTTGCTGAATTAGGAAAAGGCACTTTACCGCTTAAGGATATTATTGAAATTGGACGTGAAAGTGGCAGTGAATATTTCTTCGTTGAACAAGACGAGCTATACGGCGAAGATCCATATAATTGTTTAACAATTAGCCGGGACCACTTATATGATCTGGGTTATAAATCTTGGTTTTAATGTTTACTCTAAAATAAATATTCTGTGCTTATTTACATTTAATTAAGTAAGCGCTATCAAAATGATAAGGATGTAGATACGATGTTTAAAAATATTGAGATCTCTGGATTTTCTGATGAAATCGCTTCAGATTTTCAAACACAGTTAAAAACGGTAAATGAGCTAGGCATGAGCTATATTTCCTTACGTGGAATCGATGATAAAAATATTGGTGATTACTCAGTAGAAATGATTAAGAAAGATGTAATTCCTCGCTTAAAGCAATGGAATATCGGAGTATCATCTATAGGTTCACCAATTGGCAAAATTTATATAGATGATGAAGCAGCGTTTGAAAGACAATTAGTAATGCTCAAATCATTATGTGAAATAAGTCAATTGCTCAATTGTCAGTATATTAGAATATTTAGTTTTTATATTCCTAAAAAAGACAATTTTGATGATTATAAAAATGTAGTGATTTCAAAATTAAAGGAATTTGCAAAAATAGCTGAGCAATACAATATTGTACTGTTACATGAAAATGAAAAAGATATTTTTGGTGATATTGCTCGTCGATGTAAACTTATTCTTGATGAAGTAAACTCTCCAAATTTCAAGGCGATATTTGATTTTGCGAACTTTGTCCAATGTGGAGAAGATACACAGGACTGTTACGACTTACTTTCAGATGACATAGCGTATATCCATATTAAAGATGCAGTATACAAAGATAATGTTAATGTGCTATGTGGTACAGGTGATGGTCAGATTGAAAGTATCTTAGTACAATTTTTTGAATCAGGTTATCAAGGATTCTTAACACTTGAACCGCATCTTGTCGTTTTTGATGCTATTAAAGACTTAGAATTAGAACATTCAACTGAAACAATTCAAAATTCTGCTGCAAAAGATGGTGCAGAAGGATATAAAATGCAATATGAAGCACTTTTGAAAATATTATCGAATATAAACAATAAGGAGAATACACAATGAAAAAAATTCGTTTAGGCATTATTGGTTTGGGCGCTCAAGGTAGTACGTATGCTGAATTTATTAAAGCTGGTAAAATTCCACAAATTGAAATTGGAGCGATTTGCGACATCAATACTGAAAAGAAAAATGAAGTAAAAAATCATTATCCTAATGTACCATTTTATAATGACTATATCGCTATGCTAGAAAGTGGGGATGTTGATGCAATTGTTACAACCGTTCCTCATTATCTGCATACTGATATAGGTAAAGAAGCCTTAAAACGGGATATTCACGCTTTACTTGAAAAGCCGGCTGATATTTATGCTGAAAAAGTGAAAGAAATAAGTGAATTAGCAGCATCCAAACCACATTTAACATTTGCGATATTCTTTAATCAACGCACAAATCCACTTTATCAAAAAGTAAAATCTCTTATTGATGACGGTGTAATTGGAAATATTCGTCGTACGAATTGGATCATCACGACTTGGTGGCGTCCTCAAGCATACTATGATCAAAGTTCATGGAGAGCTACATGGTCAGAAGAAGGCGGCGGTGTTTTAGTAAACCAAGCGCCACACCAAATAGATCTATTACAGTGGCTATGTGGGATGCCAAAATCTGTGTTTTCAAATATTAAATATGGCTATCAGCGTGATTTAGCGGTTGATGATGATGTAACAACCATTCTAGATTATGGCAATGGTGCGACAGGTGTATTCATTACATGTACCCACGATATTATCGGTACTGATCGTTTAGAAATCACAGGTGATAATGGCAAAATATTAGTTGAAGATAGTAAGACAATCACATTGACACGTTTAAAAGAATCAGAAACACAAATGAATCGAAATATGTCTTGGGAAGAAGCAGCTAAAATCTTTAAAGGCAACGGATTAGAAAATATTTATGATCAGCAAACATTTGAATTTGAAAGTGTATGGGGTGAGCAACATATAAATGTATTAGAAAATTTTGCCGCTAATATCATTGACGGGACACCTTTAATTGCGCCTGGAAATGACGGCATAAATGGCGTGAATTTAGTAAATGCAATCTATTTATCTAGTTGGACAGGTAAAGAAGTAACAGTTCCAGTAAATCCCTCAGAATTTAAAGATGCATTAAAGCAACAAATTCAAAACGAAGCACATTAAAAATGTTTAAAATCGGAGCTGGTAATATGTTGAAAATTGGAATTATAGGACTAGGTGATATTTCAGCAATACATCTCAATACGATAGAGGCAAATTCCAATGTAGCATTAGTAGCTGCATGTGATATTGATAACGCCATGCAAACTAAAGTACCCAATGCTCAATTTTTTACAAATTTTGAAAATATGTTAAAAGAAGTGGATCTAGATTGTGTACATATTTGTTTGCCTCATCATTTACATGTATCTGCGACAACTGCCTGTGTAGAAAGAGGTATACATGTTTTGCAAGAAAAACCTCTATCAATTAATGCTAAAGAAGGATTAAAATTAATACAATTAGAGCAAAAATATCCAGATACTAAAATATGTGTTTGCTTTCAAAATAGATTTAATGAAACATTTCAAACTTTAAAACAGATAGTACAAAGCAAAAAGTTTGGTGAAATCATTGGTATAAAAGGTATCGTTACTTGGTTCAGACCTGAATCATATTATACTGATAAACCATGGCGTGGAAAATTAGATACTGCTGGAGGTGGTGTATTAATCAATCAAGCCATACACACCTTGGATTTAATGCAATTACTTTGCGGCCCTGTTGATACAATTAAAGGCAATGTATCACAATTGTTAGATTATCAAATTGAAGTCGAAGATACCGCTTCTGCACATATTAAATTTAAAAATGGAGCGAATGGAATGTTTTTTGCCACTAATGCTAATTTTGGCAATTCAAGTATCGAACTTCAAGTCATTTTTGAAAATGAAAAATTCACAATTAAAGATAATATACTTACACGTGTTAATAAAGAAGGTTACAAAATTCATATTATTGAAGATAAAAAATTGCCAGGTACAAAATCATATTATGGACCAAGTCATGGGACACTCATAAATCAATTCTACGATTCCATTTATAATCACACTAAAAACTATATACACGTTAAAGATGCATTACCATCAATAGCAATCATAGATGCAATACAAAAATCTTCACAAACAAATGAGACAATTCATTTTACGAGTATTTAGCAAACAAATGAAATTTTGGTATTTTAATTTATTGTGGAACATAATCATAGCGATTAAAAGTAAACTCATTCAAGTTAATTAATGAACTGGGCAGAAATCCTTTTTATATCGATTTCTGTCCATTTTTATTATTCTTAGCTTTATTGTAAATAGTAATTTTATAAACTATAATGATAATAACCAAAATAAGGAGTAATCATGATGACCACAAATAAAATTATTTTAGATTTAGCGATTACATTGGATGGATATATAGAAGGGCCGAATGGAGAAGTTGATTGGTGCATCATGGACGAAGAAATGAACTTTAATCATTTTCTAGAACAAATTGATACTATTATATATGGTAGGAAAAGTTATGATTTATGGGGCGAATTTATGCCAAATTTAAAGGATGATCAATTTGGAGATAAAATGATGTGGGACCAAATTCATAGCAAGCAGAAATTTGTGTTTACTAACCAAAATTATAATGATAAAGCGCATACAAAGTTTATTAACGGTGATGATATCAGTAGCAAGGTTTTGAAAATCAAAAAACATAGCAACAAAGACATTTGGCTCTATGGCGGCTCAAATATTATCACAACTTTTATAAATCTTAACCTTATTGACGAATATAGACTTTCAATCCACCCAGTCATTTTAGGATCTGGAAAACCTCTTTTTGAACACAATCAAAATCGCGTCAACATCTCATTATGTAATACACATGTTTATAAAAGTGGTGTAGTGCAAATGATTTATCAAAAAATAGATTAAACATAGAAGCAAAAATATCTTATTTTTGCATAAACAACTTTAAATGGGAAGTGGGCTTTATCTTATTTGCATTAAAATTAACAAAATGTCAATTTCTATAATTTTTCAATAGAAATTGACATTTATATTATTTCACCAATAATATTAAAATCTTTGGCTAATTTAAAGCGCGTTATTTTAAGCAATAAATACAAAAAGCTCAATAATCGCTAAAATTAAAAACACTAGAAAAACAATGCCATAAATATTATTTTTCTTAATACTTTCTTTGCTTGCTTTTTGCTGTTTTGCTTTATTATTTATATTGGAAAAGAAAGTAATACCTGAATAAACTGCAATCAGTACTGTGACACCAAATAAAATCCATGCACCAAACATATATATAACCTCCTTAAATAACTAAAATAAATATTTTCATACATATAAAATAATTATTCCTATTATATACCTATATTAATACATTTCTGCTAATCCTCCAATGTTTAAAATTTACAATTTTGTAAATACAATCACAATCAGATACTTCATCATACAAATAACATGTAAAATAAGTTATAATGTATTGAAAGAATATGAATAGAGGGGTTAATATAATGAATGGTCTTAGAAGTGTTACTACAGGGACAAATGATTTAAGTAAAACCAAAGAGTTATTCTCCAGCATACTTGGATTAAATGTGGCAGATAAAGGACAAGCTTTACGTTTTGGTGATGCTGAATTAAATTCAGGTACACGTATACATTTTGTAGAAGTACCAAACTATATTAACAATAACAACCATATTGAAAATATCGGTTTAAGAGTTCCAAGTGATGAAGGACTTGAAGAATATCAATCAATTTTAGAACAGCATCAAATTGCTTTCGGTGCGCCTACTGATTTAAACGGTCATAAATATTTCAATTTCCAAGATCAAAATGGGCAGACATTTAATATTTATTCCAATGAACATAATTCTGGTACACCACTCGGTATACCAACCTTCGAAAGTAATGTAAACCCGCTGCATCAAATTCAAGGCCTAGGTCCTGTTATCTTAAAAGTTAACGATATAGTACTTACACAATCTATTTTAACTAGGGTGTTTGGCCTAGAACATTTTGCAGAATATACTCCTAACGACCATGCTAATTTTAAAATACAAGTTTTTCGTATTGGTGATGGTGGTTTAGGCGGCGAGCTGCATGTTCACGCATCAGACGAAGAAATTTTAATGCCGGAACATGGTATATTAGAACAAATTGAATTTGGAATAGAATCTAAATCACAATTCCAAAAGACTATTGAAGAACTTGAATCCATTGGAATCCCTTATCAAACATTAGATCAAGAAGGCGAAAGATCACTAAGAATCACTGAAAAAAGTGGTATTACATTCATTTTAACCTTAGAAACTTCATAATAAAAAAGAGAGGATTTTTAGCTATGCTACATGAAACTTGGAAAGATCATACACCCATTAAAAAAGTAGAAGTTACACATACAGATGCACAAAAATTCACAGTGTCTGACATGTTAACTGTAGGACAACAATATGATGTAATAAATGAAACTGAAGAATATTATCAAATCATCGACAACTCTGGACTTGTCGGTGGCTACTTTAAAACCTATTTTAAAGAGGTATAATTTACAATATGAAACATGTGAAATAGAAAACGTGTACTATTAAATATAACTTAAATTAATAAGACTAGGGCTATATAATTTCAAACATTATCCAAGCCCCAGTCTATTTTTAATGATATGAATTTTATAAATTATTTTATTTTTAAAGGAGCAAGGAACAATGACGAATTCGCAATATATTAACAAAGATGAAACTGTGTTTGATGATGCAACATCAATGATGGCATTGAATAAAAATATTTTATTAAAAGGACCAACGGGCTCTGGAAAAACAAAGCTAGCTGAGACTTTGAGCGAAACAATAGATCGTCCAATGCACCAGGTCAATTGTTCAGTAGATTTAGACGCTGAAAGTTTATTAGGTTTTAAAACGATACAGACAAATGAAAATGGCACACAAGAGATTGTATTTATTGATGGACCAGTTATCAAAGCAATGAAAGAAGGCCATATACTTTATATCGACGAAATCAACATGGCAAAACCAGAAACTTTACCCATTTTAAATGGCGTATTAGATTACCGTAGAAAATTAACAAATCCGTTCACTGGTGAAATTATCAATGCTGCCCCTGGATTTAATGTAATCGCTGCAATAAACGAAGGATATATTGGTACATTGCCAATGAACGAAGCACTTAAAAACCGGTTTGTCGTTATTCAAGTAGATTATATTGATGGCGATATTTTAAGTGATGTAATTAAAAATCAAAGCCAATTATCAGATGATAAAACAATACAAAAAATCATTAATTTTAATGAAGATTTACGAACAATGACCAAACAAGGCCAAATTTCTGAAGAAGCAGCGAGTATACGTGCTTTAATTGATTTAAGTGATTTGGCTACCGTGATGCCTATAGAGCGTGCCATTAAACGTACAATTATCGATAAACTAGAAGACGAACGTGAACAGCAAGCCATATTAAATGCAGTAGAATTAAACTTTTAGTGAGGGATATTTATGAGCGATCATTTTATATTATTTAATGACGAACAGCTAGATGCAAAGCAAGTAATGATGTTGCAAGATTTGGCTCGATTATTACTAAAAAATGAACAAACACAAGTTAAAATTCAAAAATTCCCATATTACGATCCAATCAATAATATGTTAATAACGAGTGCTTTTTGGTCGCATAGAAGAAATGACATTGAAACAACGGGGCTCAAGACTGATGTCATGCTTGCTGCTTACGGCTACAAATTGATGGATGAAACAGTTGTCAACGAAGTTATTCATAATAATACGTTTAAGCATCCAAAATTTTTCCAACAACTTTTTAAATTATTAGAAGATAAAAGAGTATTAAACGAAATAGTTAAACAACGGCCGTCTACTAAAGATGCCATTCACATGCGCAATGAAATTAGATTAAGTTATACTAGTACACAAATCAATGTATATAAAACCAAAAAGACGTTTACAGATTTACTCTTTTTATATTTGGAATCATCGTTTTTAAGTGAAAACTTTTACGACATACCCCAAATTGGTCCACAAATTGATGATATTCTGACAAATATGTATCAATATTTGCCTAATTTTTTCTATAATGATTCGTCCGAGGATAATATGTACTTAGCTGAACGGATTATGTTCCAAATTGATGATATCTTAAATGAAGATATGTTAAATGAATATTATCATTTACCTAAAAAAGTATATGAAGCCATTCACGAACTCAAATTTGAAGATATAAAACGAACGGATGCAAGTAATACTGATAAATCTTCAAACAATGACCATGACGAAGAAAGTGTTAGTGAAGATATAGAATCTAATCATCAAGATAGTGCTTCACAAGGTGGAGCATATTTAGAAATGGAACTACATGAAGGTGAAAATAGTGAGGTTGTTGGTGATAATGACACTGCTAGAGAAGGCGACAGCGGCGATGATATGACAGATATGCAAACTAAAAAAGGTAAAGGATCTACGAATCAAGTAGAAAGTGAAGAAGGTGGGGCAGTAGGCAATCATTCCGCTTTTGCATTAAAAGGGATAAACGCAAACGTAGACGTTAAATGGAACATACCTGAAATACTACCTGAATATCATAATGAATATCATGATGTTGAAAAAGAAGTCCAATTTGAAACAAAAGACTTGATACAAATTATCAAAAAAACAATAGATAGAGAATACCAAGATGAGCGTCGAAATCTAACAAAAGGACGATTACAAAAAAATCTATTAAATTGGTTTATTGATGATCAATATAAATTATTTTATAAAAAACAAGATTTAAGTCAATCATTTGATGCAACCTTTACTTTATTAGTTGATGCTTCAGCAAGTATGCAAGATAAAATGTCTGAAACAATTAAAGGTGTCGTTTTATTTCATGAAACGTTAAAATCTTTAAACGTAAAACATGAGATACTAGCATTTAATGAAGATGCCTTTGATGCTGATGATACAAAACAACCTAATATTATTGATGAAATTATTGCTTATGATCAATCAACTATAAAACGAGAAGGACCTAGAATCATGGCATTACAACCACAAGATGATAATAGAGACGGTGTTGCGATAAGAATTGGCAGCGAACGCTTAATGCGTAGAGCGCATAATCAACGTTTTCTAATTGTGTTTTCTGACGGTGAGCCATCAGCTTATAATTATAGTCAAGATGGTATTCTTGATACTTATGAAGCTGTGGAAACAGCTCGTAAATTGGGTATTGAAGTTTTTAATGTATTTTTAAGTCAAGACCCAATTACAGAAGATATTGAAGAAACAATTCATAACATTTATGGCAACTATGCAATTTTCGTAGAAGGTGTAGAAAATCTACCAAGCCATCTTGCACCATTACTTAAAAAATTATTATTAAAATCTTTTTAGTACGTAATTTATTTATAAAATCACACATAAATTGAAATATTCAGAAATTTATATAGACGCATTCTTATAAATCGTGATAGAATAGTAAATATTATTTTATAGGCAAGAAGGAGAACGATTTATGAATAAAAATACATGGATTATAGGATTCACGCTGTTTGCTATGTTTTTCGGAGCCGGCAATCTTATATTTCCACCAAATTTAGGTTTAGATAGCGGCCAATTCTTTTGGCCTTCCATATTAGCATTTGCTTTAACTGGTATAGGATTGCCCTTATTAGGGGTAATCGTTGGTGCTTTAGATAAACAAGGTTATATTGGTTCTTTAAATAAAATTTCACCAAAATTTTCTGTGATATTCTTAATTGTCATATATTTAACAATTGGACCTCTTTTTGCAATACCACGTACTGCATCTACGTCATTTGAAATGACAATTACGCCAATTGCCCATACAAATAGTAGCTTAGCATTGTTTATATTTACAATCATTTACTTTTTAGTAGTTTTATATTTATGTATTAATCCAAATAAAATGGTAGATCGCATTGGGTCATTGTTAACACCATTATTATTAATTACTATTTTAGCGATGATTATCAAAGGGTTTGTTGATTATGGTGGTAATACACATAGTCAGGCAGCTGAAGCTTTTACTTCTAATTTTGCAGGTTTTTCACAAGGATTTACGAATGGTTATTTGACAATGGATGCGATTGCTGCCATTGCTTTTTCAATGATTGTGGTTAACGCGGTAAAAGCAACTGGCATCACGCACGCCAACAAAATTTTCAGACAAACACTATTAGCTGGAATTATTGCTGCAGTGGCACTTATGTTTATTTATATTTCCTTAGGATTTATTGGTAACCATATGGCTGTCCCGCAAGAGAAAGTTGCCAGTTTAATTGCTAACGATCAAAATATTGGTACATATTTACTAACGACAATGGCAAGCGCTGGATTTGGTGCTTTTGGAAAGTACTTGTTAGGTATCATCGTAGCTCTTGCTTGTTTAACAACTGCTTGTGGATTGATCGTATCTGTTTCAGAGTATTTTAATAGAATATTCCCAAGAATTTCATATAAAACTTACGTTATCATCTTCACGTTAGTGAGTTTTATTTTAGCAAATCAAGGATTAAACTCAGTGATTACAATGTCAGTTCCTGTTTTAAGTATTGTATATCCAGTAGCGATTACTTCGGTACTTTTAATATTACTAGCACGTTTTATTCCAACAAAACCAATTGCACAGCAAATTCCTGTAGCAGTAGTTTCTATTATTTCAATCCTTAGTGTGATTCACACACAAGGTTGGTTCAAGTTAAGTCTTATTGATAACTTACCACTGAAAGATTATTCATTAGAATGGTTCCCAATAGCAGTGATCACTACAATTATTGGTTATATTGTAGCACCGTTATTTAAGAAACAGAAAACTATCGTTTATGAAAAAGAATAATAAAATCAAATAACTCGTAGGGTATAAACATCCCTCATTTACGAAAAAACGTCAATTTCAATAGAAATTGACGTTTTTGTATATTAAGATTACTTTTTCTAGGTGAAAGGAGTACGTAACTGATGGACAGTAACAAGCTCATGATATAACAACCAAGACAAAATATACAATGAAAAAAGAGACCCGTAAATGAATCATTAAAAACATTCATTTGCGGGCTTAATATCTTATAAATTATTTTTGTACCCATTTTATTTTTGCTGTTTCATACCTAATAATTGATTTTTCATTTCTGTTTCTAATTGGTTTAATTCAGTTTCTGCTTGTTTACGTTTATTTCGACCCTGTTCTTGGATTTGGAGGGTCTGTTCAATCGTGTCTATGATATCTTGCTGTGTTGTTTTTAAGGTTTCAATATCGACAATACCACGTTCATTTTCAGTAGCTGTAGCAACAGCATTTTGCTTTAAAAGTTCTGAATTCTTGAGTAACAAATTATTTGTAGTATCTGTTACTGCTTTCTGTGCAGAAACTGCATTACGTTGTCTCATTAAAGTCAGTGCAATAGACATTTGGTTTTTCCATAAAGGAATGCTCGTTAAAATTGAACTTTGAATTTTTTCTGCTAATGCATGATTCACATTTTGAATCATTCTAATTTGTGGCGCAGTTTGTATAGCAATTTGTCTGGATAGTTGTAAATCATAAATGCGTTTATCTAATCTATCTATAAATTGTTCCATATCTGATACAGCTTGTACATCCATTTGATTACCTGTGGATTCAGCTTGAGCATTTAATTTTGGCATATCTTCTTGTTGTATCACTTGTTGCTTTCTTTTAGCTGCTTCTATATACAGTGTTAATTCATCAAAATACGTTTTATTTAAATGATACAATTCATCTAGCATTCCAATATCTTTATTTAAATTATTTTTATGTTTATCTAGTTCAATTGAAATGCGATCAATTTGAGATCCTACAGATTGCATTTTTGAAAAAATTTCATTAACTGAAGCTTTTGTTCTTCTAAAAATACGTTTTAATTTTGATTGATTTTCTGGGTTTAACTCATCTGGGTTTACAGATTTAAGTTTGCTCATCAATCCATTTAAAGATTCCCCAACAGGACCAACATCTGTGGTTTTCACCTCATTAAGAATACGATGTGAAAATTGAGACATATCAGATTGTGCAGAAGTACCATAATTTAATAAGCTATCATTATCCATTGGTTTTATTTGTTTAGTTAATTCATCAATCTTCTGTTCATCTTCTTTAGTATATTGTTTTGTGCTGTTAATAATTTCTGATTCATTTGCTGATTGTTCATCAATATATTTATCCAATGGGTGCGAATTTAAAAAGTCTTGTTCTCTTACCATTTAATTTCACTCCACTTCTTTATATAAGTTACTTTTGTCTTTTTTGTTCAATTTTATTTAATTCCATTTCTATATCTAATTGGCTATAATCTTCTTCATTAATTCTCTTTAAATCTGCTACTAAAGTTCGTTTAACTTCATCTAAAGTGATGCGAGTTTGTGCTAACTTTTGCTTTTCTTCTTCTGATTTTTTTGGTGATTTTGCTAATCTCGTATAAGATTCAATGAGATTTAATGCATTATCAATATGAGAGTAGAAAAAACTTTCTACTTTAAAAAACATTCTGGGTTGTTGCTTTACTGCATAGTATATTGCTCGAGATATTCTATATATTTCGTTTACTTGTCTAAAATCTTTGATTGATCTTACGTTAACAAAAGTTTTTAAAATTCTTCTTATCTTGTCTTGTGCATTGTTTAATTGACTATTTACAAAATGATAATCTCTTCGTGTTAAACCAATCTCATTTAAATATTTTCTAGAAGTTAAACGCTGAGTAGGGAAGTAGAATGCTATAAACGCTACTGCAGAAATAAGAAAATCAAAAATAAAATTTAACTCTAATGCAAATACACTAGAAATCCACGCGATAACAGCTATTGGAAAAGCAATAATGGTCCCATAAATTCGCGAAATATTATATCTCAAACTTCATCTTCCTTTATATTGTACTAAAATTTTCCCATGATTCATTCGTTTCTATCTCTTCAATTTCATAATCTTCAACTTGAGAAGCAGGTGAAGCACCCTCAGTGATAGCATTAATAAATGATGTTAGTGATGATTCATCTCCTTGAGCATAAATCTCTACATAATCAGATATATTTTGAACAGTACCTACAACATTATATTTTTTTGCTATCTTCTCAGTATAATAGCGAAAACCAACGCCTTGTACGATACCAAATACTTTAATATGTTTGCATTGCATATAATCACCTCTTATTATCATTATACGAAATTTTATCATACAAAACTAATATTTTTGTCTGAATAACAAGTGTCTATCCGTCAAAAGTATGAAACAGATAACTTGATTTTATATATGATACAGTTAAAATATTACACATAGCTATTTAGCAATATCTTTTGCGTATGGATGAATAAATTTTTTTAAAATACGTTACATAACATATAGACAATATATAAAATTATATACAAATAATTCAAAATAAACGTAATAAATCATGATTAATATAATGATGATCATTACAATGATTTATTTGATAAGAGCAAGTATGAAGTTGAAAGTGAAAGGGTGTAATTTACATGTGGACAGTTGCAAAAATTCGGGCTGATTACGAAGGCTGGTGGTTATTTAGTGACTGGACTGATCATATCGTGGAACAATATCATTTTGAAAACTATGAAAAGATGCTAAATTACTATCAATCTATCATTGAAAATAGTAAAAAGTACTATGACAATTTTCTGGTTGGTAAATACAATATTCATGCATTTTATAATAATTGTGAATTAGGATTTTGTGAAGATTGTGATGAAGATTTACAGATTTTTTATAGTTATATTGTTTTAAATAATAATGAAGTTTATTATAAATTACCGATTGTTTAAGAAATTGTTTTTTCACAATTGCATTGCATTTTCAGCTATTATGGCTTATAATATGAGTCAAGCAATTGTTTTATTCCATATTGCAAAGAATATTGTAAGACAGATTTACACTGTGAAATTGTATTTTTTGTAATATGCGAATAATGCATATTGAATGAATATTAGTCTTGGAGGTTTCACATTTATGAAACAAGGTACAGTAAAATGGTTTAACGCTGAAAAAGGATTTGGTTTTATCGAAGTAGAAGGAGAAAACGATGTATTCGTACACTTCTCAGCGATTAACCAAGAAGGTTACAAATCATTAGAAGAAGGTCAATCAGTTGAATTTGAAGTAGTTGAAGGCGATCGCGGTCCTCAAGCTGCAAACGTTGTAAAACTATAATATAGATTGCAATATTGACTATAAAAAGAACCTTGTTAAAGGTTCTTTTTTAATATATAAATTTTTAAAATGTAATTTAAAAAGCTCTTTTTAAAGTGAATACTCGTTAATCGAGTACTTTAAAAAGAGCTTTAATTATGATTGATTCTTTAAATTATTAACAAGTTATTTTGTATCATTTATGATTAATTGTCGCAATGATTGTCTTTTTATAACTTCTCTAGCTTTACTATCTTTTAGAAAGAATACTGACGGTTTTTGCATTTGGTTGTAATTAGATGCCATGGAATAATGATAAGCACCTGTTGATAAAACAGCTAGATAATCACCGCGTTTAACGGTACTAGGTAACTTAGCATCTTTAATTATAATATCTCCAGACTCACAAAGTTTTCCAGCTATTGTTACAGTTTCATCTTTTGGTTCATTTCTATTAACTAATAATGCTTCATACTGAGCATCATATAATGCAGTACGAATATGATCACTCATCCCACCATCAACTGATACATATTTGTTAACATTGGGAATCTCTTTGATTGTACCAACTTCATATAATGTTATACCGGCTTCTCCAACTATAGATCTACCAGGTTCTATTCCAATTTCTGGAAGAGGGTAGTTAAATTCAGTTGAAAATTCTTTTATCGCATCAGTAATTTCTGAAATCCCAGTTTCGATAGGGAAACTTACATCACCTTCAACATATTTAATACTGAAACCACCGCCTAAGTTAATCAGTTCAACCTCTATAGCATTTTCTTTTAACCATTGAATTACTATTTTTGCTGTTTCAATCATCGCTTCTGTGCCTTCAATTTGCGATCCTACATGAAAGTGAACACCTTTTAAATTTAAATGTTTCGTGTTTTTTACTTTTTCAACTGCTTGATTTGCCAATCCATGTTTAATTGACAAACCAAATTTACTATCTTCCTGACCAGTTTGAATAAATTCATGTGTATGGGCTTCAACACCAGGATTTAAACGTAATACGACATTTACCGTTTCACTCGCATATTTATCGATGAGTTCTATTTCTTCTAATGCATCAATAACGATATAGCCAACTTTGCTTTCTAAAGCATACTGTAACTCATGCTTTGTCTTGTTGTTACCATGAAAATGTATATGCTGTGGGTCAAAACCTGCTTCCAATGCCGTATACAATTCTCCTTCAGATACTACATCTAGTTCAAGACCTTCTTCTTGTACTAATTTCACCATTTGTAGACAAGTAAATGCTTTAGAAGCATATGAAATGCTATAGTTTAATCCACTTTTCTGAAAAGCAGTGTGAAATCGTTGCATTTGTGATCTGATTTGATGTTCATCGTAAACAATAGTAGGGGTTCCAAAACTTTGAGCTATTGTTTTAAGACTTGTACCTCCCATTGTTAACTCGCCACGATCATTATATTCTACTACCATAATTTATCTATACTCCTTTATTAGTGAGTCGTGATTCATTGCACTTAATTGTTCAGAATTCGCGCCAACACCTTTAAATGTAAACTCGTCAACACGAATATCATTATTATATAATATTACTTCATCTTGTGCGTGCACGTTGTTATCAACTTCAACAAACATATGGCTCATCATCAACGCACGAATAGGGTAACGCTTGCCGTTGATAAGTGCCTCATGTTTTGCTCTTGATTTAAGAATACCATCTCCATAGCCAATATCAACTACTGCTAATTTTGTGTGATTATGCGTAGCTTCGAATGCAAAACTATAGCCACAATAATCACCCTCATTTACTTCACGAACTTGGATAACATTACCTTTAACGGTCAGTGATTGTTCAATCTCATTTACATCAATCGTTTGATAAGGTCTAGAACCGTAAAGCGCAATGCCAACGCGCGCATGTGTATGGTTATCAAACACACCGTTTTCCCTATAATAACTTGCACTGTTTTGTGCATGTATCATTTCAAAGTGATAACCTTCATCTAATAATACGTCAACAATCTCTAACCAAGCTTTACGCTCTTCATGATATTCTGATACACCAAATTCATCTGCATATCCAAAGTGAGTCCATAAACCTGTAATACGCATTTTATCTTTACTTTCATCTTTCATATGATGGTGCAACACTTCTTTTATTTCATCTATATTCTTCAAACCTGAGCGATGCAGTAAATTTTCAAATTCTAAATGAACTTGAATACCTTGTAAATCTTCAATATGTTCATAATAGAAATTTAACGAGGGTAGGGTCATTTGAATTTGATAATCTCGTACTTTATCAAATTCATATACTGCATTCATTAAGAAAATCGTTGCATTAGGGGCTAATTGTCTTATGCGAACTGCTTCTCTTAGGGATGTCGTACTAAAAGTATTAATACCAGCTTCTAAAAATTGCTGTACTGCAAACTCCAACCCATAATGATAGGCATTATTTTTAACTACTGCCATAATTTGATTGTTTTGAATTACTTTAAGCACATTATTGTAAAATCGTTGAGTGTCAACAAACCAAACTGCGGTCATTGTGATTCCACCTCACTATAGGATTTTAAAATCGCTTCATAATAATCTGCAATTTTAATTAACATATGTTCATTAAAATTTAAAAGGGCAGTATGCAAACCTGTGACAAAACCTTTTGTCTCGTCTCGTACACCGACAAAAATAAAATAACTAGGTGCAAGTTGACTATAAAAGCTGAAATCCTCGCCAAATAAGTAAGGTGTAGGTTTATCAACTATTTTTAAGTTAGCAATGTTGAGACCATTTTCAATATGTTTACGTAATTCAGGTGAATTATATGTTGGTGGATAGCCTTCTTCAAATTTCACTTCACAATCAACGTCAAATAACAATTTTACACTTTCAGCAATTTTGTGCATTTGCAGTTTCACAGTTTCCAAATCATGGACATCATAAGTTCTAATAGTGCCTTCTAAATAGCCATTGCTTGGTACTGTGTTTATGGCTTCTCCGGCTTCAAAATGACCCATATGTACAATATTTCTCTTTAAGCCATTTAAATGGAATTGTTGTATCTGACCCACTTGACTTAAAACATGCTGCAGCGCTTCTCCAGCAGAATGTCCTTGTTCTTTATCCGCAACATGACTTGATAGACCAGTTAAATAAAAACGATACTCTGTAGCACTTGCTGTAATTTCTTCATCACGAATTACAACTCGACCTTCATCTTCAAAAGGCATCACGTGGATACCAAATATAGCTTCGATAGGGTATTTATCAAAAGCGCCTGCACGGATTAAACGGTTTGCGCCACCTCCTGTTTCTTCAGCTGGTTGAAAGATAAATACAATATTTTGAGGCAATGTGCCTTGATCAGCCATAGACTTACAACGTTTAACAAATAACATTAATGCAGTTGTATGCCCATCATGTCCACATGCGTGCATGACATGATCTGTTTCACTTCGATAAGAGACATCATTTTCTTCATAGATAGGCAAAGCATCTATGTCTGCGCGATAAGCAATCGTATGATTACCATTACCTGGTAGATAAGCAATCAAACCTGTTTCCAATGGACGATCGTATTGGACACCAAGTTCATCTAAAAATGCAGCAATATATTTAGTGGTTTCAAATTCATGGAGGCTTAATTCTGGATGTTGATGCAAATGACGTCTATGCGTTGTAACAAATTCTAACTCATTCATTAAAATCAAATCCTTTTAGTTATTTTAATATGTATTAATATAAAAAATGCTTATTTATGTATAAAAAGGAGGTTAGACGATTTTATAGTTACAAATTAATATATACATTAATAATAAATGAATACATTAGTAATAAAATGTTATATCGTCTAAAACCTCCTACAAATATTAAAATTTCAGTTTTTATGATCTATCTTCTTAATTCAGTATTAATCATTTAATTTTCTTAGTGCTGAAACGATTTCTCTTTTTGAATCTTCAACTTCACTTGTTTGCTTAATTACTTTTGCTGGTGTTCCAGCAACCACAGAGCCGGCAGGGACATCTTGCGTAACGATTGCACCAGCTGCAACAATAGAGCCTTCGCCAACGCGAACACCTTCAAGTATTACAGCATTTGCACCAATGAGTACGTCATCTTCAATGATCACAGGTGATGCACTAGGCGGTTCAATTACGCCAGCTAATACTGCACCAGCTCCAACGTGAACGTTTTTACCTGTAGTAGCACGACCACCAAGTGTTGCGTTCATGTCAACCATCGTTCCTTCGCCGACTACAGCACCAATATTGATCGTAGCACCCATCATAATCACTGCACCATCTTCAATCGTAGCTTGTTCACGAATAAATGCACCAGGTTCTATACGTGCATTCGTATTAGTTAAATCTTTCAATGGAATTGCTGAATTACGACGATCCATCTCAACTTCTAATTCATCAATCGCTGATTGATTTTTTTCATAAAATTGTTTCCAATCATCCGCTTCACAAAAGATTACTTTAGAGTCAGGTCCACCAAACACTTTAAAATTATCAGGAAATGTTACTTTATCAAACTTACCATTCACATAAACTTTAAGAGGTGTAGATTTCTTTGCATCACTTATATATTGAATAATTTCTTCTGCCGTTAAATGTTGTACCATAATTTTTTCGCTCCTTAAAAGTTATAAATTATCAAATGTATAAAAATCATTTGATTTATTAATTAATTTTTCTGCTGCACCAATCGCTCCATTGGCAAAAATATCTTTTGATTGAGCACGATGGGTGATTTCTATTGTTTCATCAGTACCTGCAAATAACACATCATGTTCACCAACAATCGTACCACCACGAATTGAATGGATACCAATTTCATCTTGTGTACGTTTTTCATCTAACTCATGTCTGTCGTAAACTGGCGTTGTTTTTTCACGTAATGACTCAATTACATCATAAAGCTTTACTAATGTACCACTGGGTGCGTCCACTTTTTTATTATGATGTGCTTCAGTTAGTTCAATGTCAAAATCTTGAAGTAGGGGAACTGCAGCTTCCAAAATTTTAGTTAAAGCATGAACTCCATAACTCATATTTGCACTGAAAAATACTGGCATTTTACTACTTAATTCTTTTAATTTTGCAATAATTTTTTCTTTTTCTCCAGTTGTTGCGATAACTAATGGCAAATTAAATTCATCATCTAATAAAGGCAACAATAACTCTGGATTTGAAAAATCAATTGCAACATCGGCATCTTTAACGTCTGAAATACGTTGGAACGTTGGATAAGGGTATGATTTAGATGAATTAGGTACAATCACACCTTCAATTTGATGTCCTTTTGCTTCAACTAATCTTGCTACACGTTGATTCATGGCACCATAGCCTATTAAAACAATGTTCATGTATTGTCACCTGCTTTAAATTGTTCGTATGCTTGTTCTAACGTTTGACGTTCTGCATCTTGCAGTTTCACTAGTGGAAGGCGTACTTCATAATTACCAAACCCTTCAACGGCTGTTAATGCTTTGATAGGAATAGGGTTAACATCAACAGCTAATGCATCTAATAGCGTTTGTATAGGTTGAAATTGTGAATTGATATCTTTTCCACTTTGTTTTGCATCGAATAATGACTGGAATGCATTAGGAATTACATTTGCAGCGACAGAAATGACACCGTTACCACCTTTTTCAAAATAATCTACTACATTATCATCATTACCGCTATACAAAGCAAAATGATTTAAATCTAAACGTTTTTTCAATTCATCCATATATTCAAAATCATTAGTAGCATCTTTTATCGCTACAATATATTCATTATCACTTAATGTTTCAACCGTTTCTGGATTAATAGTCATATTCGTACGTGAAGGTACATTATACAAAATGACAGGTAATTTTACTGCATTAGCTATGGTTGTAAAGTGTTCAATCAATCCACGTTGATTTGTTTTATTGTAGTAAGGCGTGATTAACATAATACCATCTGCGCCAATTTCTCTCGCACGTACTGAAGCTTGAATAGATTTTTGAGTATTATTCGTACCTGTGCCAGCAATCACTGGTACTTTGCCATCTACATAATTAACAACCGTCTCTAATACTTGATCTTTTTCTTCATCAGTTAATGTAGGGTTTTCGGCTGTTGTACCATTAACCACGATACATTTCGCATTATTTTCTAATAAATATTTTACATGTCTTCTAAGGGCATTTAAATCAACTTCGTTGTGTGTGAAAGGTGTTGTCAAAGCAACACCTACACCTTCAAAAATATGTCCCATTTTATCTTACTCCTTTCAAACTCATTACTTGTTCTAAAACTTGTACTGCATTTAAAGCTGCACCTTTTAGTAAGTTATCTGAAGTACACCAAACATGGAAAGTATTATCTAACGAATCATCTCGACGAATTCTACCAACAAATATTTCATCCTTACCAGTTGCATTTATCGCTAGTGGATATTCATTTTGTTCTGGATTATCAATCAGTACGACACGTCCGTCATTGTCAAAAAGCTGCTGAATTGCTTGTACTGAACTTTCGCTTTCAAGCGTAACGCTCATATGCACACTGTGACTATCTTGAACAGGCACACGCACACAAGTTGCTGTTACTTTCAAATCTTCATCTTTTAAAATTTTTCTTGTCTCATCAATCATTTTTTGTTCTTCTTTTGTATACCCATTTTCTAAAAAACTATCGATATGTGGTAAAACATTATTATAAATAGGATGTGGATATGCTTCAGGTGCTTTACCATTCGCACCTTCAGATAAATCTTGTCTGCCTTTTACACCAGACCCTGAAACAGCTTGATATGTTGTATAAGCTACACGTTCTAATCCAAATGCTTCTTGCAATACTTTTAAAGGTACAACCGATTGAATAGTAGAGCAATTTGGATTAGCGATGATTTTTCTTTTTAATACAGGTTCATTAACTTCAGGTACAATTAAATCAATGTCATCTGCCATTCTCCATTGACTAGAATTATCAATAACAATGGCACCAGCTTGTTCAAAAATAGGGGAGAAATGGGCGCTGGTACTTCCTCCGGCACTCATTAAAACATAGTCATAATGTTCACTTGCAGCTTCTTCAGTTAATTCTTTAACCGTATATGTTTTGCCTTGAAATTCAATTTTTTCTCCTGCTGAACGTGCTGAAGAAAACAATACTAATTCATCAAATGATATGTTTTTACGATCTACTGTTTCTAACATTTTTCTTCCAACTAAACCAGTTGCGCCTGCTATTGCTAATTTTGTCATATATTATACACTCCATTTTCATTTTAATAAGTTTGCTAAAATTAATTATATTTAGAAAATTCAGATATCAAAAGTTTGATACAAGGCATGAACTGCGCGTTCACCATTTTCAGAATCTATTACACATGAAATACTTATTTCGGATGTGGTGGTTTGATAAAATGCAATATCATTTTCAATCAATGTTATAAATGCTTTTGAAGCAACACCAGACATATCTCTCATACCAGAACCAATTAATGAAAGTTTAACGTATCCCTCATTTATCTTGAAGTCTAAAGCATTAAACCTTTCTTTTAAGTCATCTAAGATGTTTGTTATTTGAACAGCATCTGTATCTTTTATCGTGAAAGACATTTGTAACCCTTCCAAATTAACGATTTGAGAAATCATATCGACATTGACTGATCCTTCTTCTAAATGGTTGAATAAATCTGTCAGTAATCTATTATCCGGTAGGGGATAACTAATTGTAACATGTTGCATATGTTTATCTAATGCAACACCAGTAACTGCTTTTTTTTCTAATAATTCTGCTTGTGACATAATCCATGTTCCTTTCACATTTGATAAAGTTCTTCCTAAATACAAGGGGATGTTATAATTTTTCGCTAATTCAACGCTTCTCGTTTCAAGTACGCCTGCACCTAAAGCGCTCATTTCCATCATTTCTTCATACGAAACATACGACAGACGTTTCGCATCTTTGTAAACCCGTGGGTCTGTCGCATATACACCATCTAC